>NZ_JBEZHM010000012.1:0-170919 GCF_040650575.1 Streptomyces sp. NPDC048659
TGGAACAGGGCATGGACCAGCTCGCCGCCGCCCTCCACGACACGGACCGCCCGCTGGAGGAGCTGTGCGACGACGTGCTGGCCCGGCTGCTGGTCCCGGGACGCCCGCCCCGACACAGCGCGGCTACTCGCTGTGCGCGAAGAGCTTCAGGACGGGCACGCCGACCTTGTGCCGGGCCCGGGAGGCCCAGTCGCGGTGGAAGAACTCCTCCACGTAGTGCGGGGCGGTCAGCACGATCACCTCGTCGGCCTCGGCCTCCTCCACGACGGACTTCATCTTGTCCAGGGGGTGGTCCTCGACCACCTGTCCGACCGCCTCGCAGCCCGCCGCTCTCAGTGCCTGGAGGGAGTGCTCCAGTGCCTGTTCGGCCGGCTTGCGGGCGTCCTTGCCCTCCGGTTCCTCGCCCTCGCGGGCCGCCTCCTTCAGTTCGCCCATGGCCACGTCGTCGATGGCACGCAGCAGTACATCGGCCTGGTCACCGCGCGGCTGCATCAGAACGATGAAGGAGACGCCCTCATCGCCGTGCAGCGTGGTGACGAAGTCCACGTCGACGGCCGTCAGGGGCTTCTCGATCATCAGAACGCTTGTGAACACCTCAGGAGCCCTTCTGCGGAAACCATCCTTCCCCGTGCCCGCACGGGGACTGCGTGAGTAAGTGTGCCCAGCCGACGCAAAGCGGAACGACAAATTCCGCCGATTGTCAGATCCGACGGTAGCGGGTGAACAGGAAGCCGTCCCGCTCCAGCACCGACACGACGGCGAAGCGTCGCGGAACCTCCACGGAGGGGCCCCCGGCGATCCGCTGCGCACCCCCCGCCGTCATCGTCGGCGACAGGCTCAGGCACAGCTCGTCCAGCACCCCGGCGGCCACGAACTGCCCGAGCAGCCGGGGCCCGCCCTCGGTCAGCTGGCGCCGCAGCCCGCGCTCCGCGAGCAGCGCCACCGCCCGCTCCGGCTCGACCCCGCGCCCCTCCCCCGCGACCAGCACCTCGACCCCGGCGGCGCGGGCCGCCGCCACCCGGTCGGCGGGCGCCTGCGCCCCGGTCAGGACCAGGGTCGGCACCAGCGGCGAGGCGAACAGCGGCAGCGAGAAGTCGAGGTCCAGGGAGGCGGTCACGACCGCGATCACCGGCGCCGGACCCTGCCCCGCGGCCGCCCGGCGGGCCGCGAACGCCTCCCGCGCGCGGGCCGGCCGGTACCCCTCCTGGCGTACGGTCTCGGCACCGACCACGATCACGTCGGCCAGGCCCCGCAGGGTCCCGAAGATCCGCATGTCGGCTTCCGAGGACAGCGGCTGGGAGCGCCCGTCGTGCTGTCCCGCCCCGTCGAGGGAGGAGACCATGTTGGCCCGCAGCCAGGGACCGGAGGCGGCCTCCGCGGGGTACGCGTAGGTGTCGGCGAGCTCGTCGAGGGTCCACTCCCCGGCCGAGTCCGTGGCTGTCATGTCCGTCACAGGGAACAGGCGTCGCATCCTCGCAGTCTGACATGGCGCTTACAGTGGGGAACTGTGTCGACCCGTGCCATAACCGAAGCCGCTTCCACCGAGGCGGCCCCGCTCTCGCTCTGCTCGCGAGAGCCCCACGTCCCCGCCGAGCGGCTCGTCGCGGAGATGGTGCCGCCGCCCCGGTTCGACGCCGTGCGCTTCGACACCTACATACCGGACCCCGACCAGCCCAGCCAGATCGAGGCGGTCAAGGTCCTCTCCGGCTTCGCCGAGGGCCTCGGCGGCGCCCACGCCTCCGGCTCCGGCAAGCGCCGCTGGTTCGCCAGGAAGCCCGCCGCCCCCACCGGCCCGCGCGGGATCTATCTGGACGGCGGCTACGGCGTCGGCAAGACCCATCTGCTCGCCTCCCTCTGGCACGCCACCCCGGCCGAGCCCTCGCTCAAGGCGTTCGGCACCTTCGTGGAGCTGACCAACCTGGTGGGCGCCCTCGGCTTCCAGCAGACCGTGCGGACCCTCAGCGGGCACCGGCTGCTGTGCATCGACGAGTTCGAGCTGGACGACCCGGGCGACACCGTCCTCGTCTCCTCGCTCCTGGGCAAGCTCGTCGAGGCGGGTGTCGCGCTCGCCGCCACCTCGAACACGCTGCCCGGCAAGCTCGGCGAGGGCCGGTTCGCCGCCGCCGACTTCCTGCGCGAGATCCAGGGCCTGTCCGCCCACTTCCGGCCGCTGCGCATCGACGGCCAGGACTACCGCCACCGCGGCCTGCCCGAGGCCCCCGCGCCCTTCGGCGACGAGACCGTCGTCAGGACCGCGTACGCCACCCCGGGCGCCTCGCTCGACGACTTCCCGCACCTGCTCGACCACCTGGCCCGGGTGCACCCGAGCCGCTACGGCGCGCTGACCGACGACCTCTCGGCCGTCTGCCTCACCGACGTGCGGCCGGTCCCCGACCAGTCGACCGCGCTGCGGCTGGTGGTCCTCGCCGACCGGCTCTACGACCGCGAGATACCGGTGCTCGCCTCCGGACTGCCCTTCGACCGCCTGTTCAGCGACGAGATGCTGAACGGCGGCTACAAGAAGAAGTACTTCCGGGCGATCTCCCGGCTCACCGCCCTGGCCCGGGACGCCAAGGGGCTGGTCGCGCAGTAGCTTGGGTGCCTGTCCGATCGCAGTACCCGAAGCGCAGTACCCGATCGAAAGGCTTCCACCATGGCCACCGTCCGTCACGCCCACACCGTCTGGGAGGGCGACCTCCTCAAGGGCAAGGGCGTCGTCTCCCTCGACTCCTCCGGCCTCGGCTCCTACGAGGTCTCCTGGCCGGCCCGGTCCGAGGAGCCGAACGGGAAGACCAGCCCGGAGGAGCTCATCGCGGCCGCGCACTCCGCCTGCTTCTCCATGGCCTTCTCCAACGGCCTGGCCAAGGCGGGCAACGCGCCGACGCGCCTGGACACCAAGGCGGATGTCACCTTCCAGCCCGGCCAGGGCATCACCGGCATCCACCTGACCGTGCGCGGCGAGGTGCCGGGCCTGGACGCCGACCAGTTCCAGGCGCTCGCCGAGGACGCCAAGAAGAACTGCCCGGTGAGCCAGGCGCTGGCGGGCACGACGATCACGCTCACCGCCGAACTGCTCGGCTGAGCCCACCCGTCGCACGAGGCGACATGTGACCCGCCCGGTTCACGGGCCGCGCCATGCGTGGTACACACGTGCGGGTCACACGTCACACCACCCCTGTCCGCCAACAGAAGTGGGTCGTTGCCTCATGACCGCGACACGACGTCAGATCCTCTCCGGCACCGTGGGCATCGCCTTCACCGGCGCCCTCTCCGAACTCTTCGCCGGCACCGCCGCCGCCGTGCCGCTCGGCGGCCGGGCCGGATACGGGCCGCTGCTCCCCGACCCCGCCGGGCTGCTGGACCTCCCGGCCGGCTTCTCGTACCGGGTGCTCTCCCGGCAGGGCGAGCCGCTGCGCTCCGGCGAGGGGCCCGTCCCGGGCAACCACGACGGCATGGCCGCCTTCCCCGGCCGCCGCGGCCGGGTGCACCTGGTCCGCAACCACGAGAACCGGGCCACCGCGAAGACCACGGTGCCCACCGTCCCGGGCCTCACCTACGACCCGGCCGCCAGGGGCGGCTGCACGGCGCTCGAACTCGACGCGCGCGGCCGGGTCCTCGGCGAACGGGTCGCGCTCGCCGGCACCGCCGTCAACTGCGCGGGCGGGCCCACCCCCTGGAACACCTGGCTCACCTGCGAGGAGACCGAGGACCGGGCCGGGACCAACGGCTACACCCGGGACCACGGCTTCGTCTTCGAGGTGGACGGGGCCGACCCGCACCGCACCGGCGCCGCCCCGCTGAAGGCGATGGGCCGCTTCCAGCACGAGGCCGTCGCCGTCGACCCGCGCAGCGGGATCGTGTACGAGACGGAGGACGCCTTCCAGCACCCCTTCGGCCTCTTCTACCGCTTCCTCCCCGAGAAGCCGCTCGGCGGCCCCGGCTCGCTGCGCGCGGGCGGCGCCCTGGAGGCGATGCGGGTGCCGGGGGTGCCGGACCTGTCGGTGGTCCAGGAGCCGGGCACGTGCTTCGACGGCGTCCGGTGGGTGCCGGTGCCCGACCCGCAGGCGACCGCCACCCCGATCCGGCTCCAGGACTTCGGGCCCGGCGGCGTCACCCACGCCCAGAAGCTGGAGGGCTGCTACTTGGGCGCCGGGCCGGCGGGCGGGGCCGTGTACTTCGTGTCCTCCTTCGCCCGCGCCAAGGACGGCTCCGGGGCCACCCACTTCGGGCAGGTGTGGCGGTACGAGCCGCACCGCCGCCGCCTCACCCTGGTGGTGGTCTTCGGCCCGGACACCGACATCCGGCTGCCGGGCGAGTCGCCGGACAACATCTGTCTGACGCCGTCCGGCGGGCTGATGGTCTGCGAGGACGGCGACGGGGCCCAGCACGTCTACGGGGTGAACCGGAAGGGCGAGGTGTACCCGGTGGCGCGGGGCGCGCAGAACATCGGAACGCCGGACGCCCCGGAGTGGGGCGAGTTCGCGGGCGTGGCCTTCTCGCCGGACGGGCGCACGATGTTCGTCAACTGCTACACCCCGGGGACGACCTTCGCGGTGACCGGCCCCTGGTGCTGATCAGGAGCGCGCGTACGCGACCCCGGTGAGGCGCTCGGAGAGCTCCCACAGGCGGCGGCCGGTCCCCGGATCGGCCGCCGCCGGCGCGAGCGCCACCCGGCGCGGCGCCCCGCGCAGCTCGCCCGGCCCGTCCGGCCCGTAGAACGCGCCGCCCTCGGCGTCCGGGGCGGTCGCCGCGTACAGCAGCGGGAGCGCGCCGGACTCCGGGCGCTGGGCGAGCAGCGGGCCGAGGAGCCGCCCGAAGACCAGCCGGACGAGGGCGACCGGGGTCTCCTTCTGGAGGTTGGTGGCGGTGTAGCCGGGGTGCGCGAGGAGGCTGCGCACCGGGCTCCCGGCGGCGGCCAGCCGCTGCTGGAGCTCGCGGCCGAAGACCGCGTTGGCGAACTTGGCCCGCCGGTAGGCGCCCATCGGCGCGTAGCCGCGCCCGCCGTCGCCGCCGCCTTCGAGGGCGTCGAAGGCGGCGGAGTCGAGCCGCCCCTTGCGGTGTTCGAGCGAGCTGACGGTGACGACCCGGGGGTCGCGGCCCGCCGCGAGGAGGTCGAGCAGCAGCCCGGTGAGCGCGAAGTGGCCCAGGTGGTTCACGGCGAACTGCAGCTCGTGGCCCTGGGCGCTGACGCGGTACGGCGGGGCCATCACGCCCGCGTTGTTGACCAGGAGGTCCAGGCGCGGGTGCGCCGCGCGCAGCCCGTCGGCGAACTCCCGTACGGAGCCGAGGTCGGCGAGGTCGAGCCGGCGGACCGCCAGGAGGGCGCCGGGGTGCGCCCGGCGGATCCCGTCGGCGGCGGCCCGGCCCCGGTCCTCGTCGCGCACGGCGAGCACCACGTGCCCGCCGTGCGCGGCCAGCTCCCGGGCGGTGGCGAGGCCGAGGCCGCTGTTGGCCCCGGTGACGACGAGGACGCGTCCGGTCAGGTCGGGGATGAGGTCGGCGTTCCAGCGCTGCTGCTCTGTCATGCGGCACACGCTGCCGCTGCTGTCACTCGGTGTCAAGTGCTGCCCTTGGTGACATCGGCGGCTAGGATGGCGGCCATGCCCACCGAACCGACCGTCAGCCTGGCGGAACGCAAACGCCTGCTCGTGGCGACCGAACTGTCCGAGGCGGCGCTCCAGCTCCTGGCCCTGAAGGGCTTCGACGCGGTCACCGTGGACGAGATCGCCGCCGCGGCGGGGGTCTCCAAGCGCACCTTCTTCCGCTACTTCGCGTCCAAGGAGGACGTGGTCGTGCGGTTCCTGGCGGGCATGGGCGCCGACATCCACGCGGAGCTGTCCGGCCGGCCGGCCGCCGAGCCGCCGTCCCGTTCGCTCCGCCACGCGGTCGCGGTGCCGCTGCTGGCCTGCACGGACGCGCACCCGGACCACGCGGACCGGGCCCTGCGGGTGGTGCGGCTGATCCTCGGCACCCCCGCGCTGCTGGCCCGCTTCCTGGAGCGCCAGTCCGCCTGGCAGGAGACCCTGGCGGCGGAGCTGGCCCGGCGCGAGGGGCTCGACCCGGCGGCGGACCTCTACCCCCGGCTGGCGGCGGGCACGGCGCTGGTCGCGTTCCGGACGGTGCTCCAGCGGTGGAGCGAGAGCGGGGCGGCGCAGGACCCGCTGGCCCTGCTCGACCGGGCCTTCGCGGTGGTGGGCCCGGCGCTGGACGCGCACGATCGGTGAAGGAGCACGCACACCGACCGACGTGAGGGAAGGGGCCGCGGTGGCCGGGAAGAAGAACCCGAGGAAGCCCGAGGGGAACGGCGAAGGGGGTCCGGGCCCCGCCGGCGGGCTGCGGGCGCTGCTGCGGGTCCCGCCGGGCGAGCCGGTCGACCTCACCGCGTACGACACCCGCGCGACCCCCGGCGGCCCGAAGGGGAAGGCGGCCGGGCTGGCGGCGACGGCGGCCCTCGGCCCCGGGCTCGCCGGTCTCCAGGAGCGCCTCTACGCGGCGAGCACGGCGGGCGACCGGCGGCGCCTGCTGCTCGTCCTCCAGGGCATGGACACGAGCGGGAAGGGCGGCACGGTCAAGCATGTGATCGGCCACTTCAACCCCTCGGGCTGCCGGATCCAGGCGTTCAAGGCGCCGACGGAGGAGGAGCGGAGCCATCCCTTCCTCTGGCGGATCGCCAAGGCGCTCCCCCGGCCGGGCGAGATCGGCATCTTCGACCGCTCGCACTACGAGGACGTCCTCATCGCCCGGGTCCGCTCGCTGGCCCCGGCGGCGGAGCTGGAGGCGCGCTACGGCGAGATCCGGGAGTTCGAGCGGTCGCTGGCCGAGGACGGCGTCACGGTCGTCAAGGTCTTCCTGCACCTGTCGTACGAGGAGCAGCGCGACCGGCTCCTGGAGCGCCTGGACACGCCGGAGAAGCACTGGAAGTTCAACCCGGGCGACATCGAGGAGCGGGCGCTGTGGCCGGCGTACCGGGAGGCGTACGAGCTGGCCCTGGAGCGGTGCTCCTCGGCGGCGCCCTGGTACCTGGTCCCGGCGGACCGCAAGTGGTATCGCAACTGGGCGATCAGCACCCTGCTCGCGGAGCACTTGGCGGAGCTGGACCCGCGCTACCCGCCGGGTGACTTCGACGTGGCGGAGTGCCGGAGACGATTGCTCGCCCAATGATCGGTTAGTTTCGCCGGGTGACCATTCCCGTACGAAGACTGTCGGCGCTCGCCCTGCTGGGCGCCGTGCTCGTCGGCTGCGACGGGGGCGCCGCCGCACCGCCCGCCCCGCCCGCCCCGGCGAAGGGCGTGTCCTCGCCGGGCACCGGCCCGGCGACCCCGGCACCGACGCACCCGGCCGCGCCGACGCCCGCCGCGCCCCCGACCCTGGCGCCCGGCCCGGACGGCCTGACCCCGGTGTTCAGCCGCCGGGTCGCGCCGAGCGCGGGCGCGCCCGGCAAGAAGGCCGGGCAGGCCGAGAAGGTCGTCGCCCTCACCTTCGACGCCGACATGACGGCCGACCAGGGCCCGCGCGCGGCGCGCGGCGAGCACTTCGACAACCCGGCGCTCATCGCGACCCTGCGGCGCCTGAAGGTCGACGCGACGGTCTTCATGACGGGCCGCTGGGCCGAGGAGTACCCGGACCAGGCGCGGTCCATCGGCAACGACCCGCGCTTCGAGATCGCCAACCACTCCTACAGCCACTACGCCTTCGCGAGCCCCTGCTACGGCCTGCCGACGGTGGCCGCGCCGGACATGGCCGCCGACGTCCGGCGCGCCTTCGACGCCTTCCGCGACGCCGGGGCGACCCGGGTGGTCCCGTACTTCCGCTTCCCCGGCGGCTGCTACGACGACGAGGCGCTGCGCGCGCTGGCGCCCCTCGGCGTGACGGCCGTGCAGTGGGACGTGGTGAGCGGCGACGCGTTCGCGAAGGACCCGGACGCGGTCGCGGACCAGGTCCTCGACGGCGTGAAGCCGGGCTCCCTCGTCGTCATGCACTGCACCCGCAGCGCCGCCCCGGTCACCGAGCGGGCGATCCGCCGGATCGTCCCGGAGCTCCGCGCCAAGGGCTACCGCTTCGTGAAGGTCTCGGAGCTCATGAGCCGCTGAGCGGCGCGGCGGCGCGGGCGGGCCGGGTCAGTTGGCCGACTTCTTCTGCGGGGTCAGCTCGCTCGGGCGGACGATGACGAAGCCCTGGCCCTCCAGCTTGAGCTGGACCGCCTCGCCGGAGCCGCCGCGGACCATCGAGCCCAGCGACTGCGAGCGGTGCAGCGAGGTGCGCAGCTGCTCGCTCCAGCCGACGACGGCGTCGGTGTCGACGTAGACGGGCGCGTCGGGGGCGACGGGGATGACGATCGGGGTGCCCTCGCAGATCAGGGCGATCTTGCCGTGGCCGGTGAAGACGCTGTTGAACAGGCCGCCGCCGGTCATGCCGGCGCCCTTGACCGTCCTGATCTCGTACGCGAGCGAGGCGTCGAAGCACAGCACGTTGCGCCCGTTGACGGTGAGCGCGTCGCCCTGCTCGACCTCGACGATGAAACAGTTCTGCGCCTCGTGCGCGAACCACGCCTCGCCCTGGCCGCGGACGGTCATCAGCGGCAGGCCCTCGCCGGTCAGGGCGCGCTTGAGGAGGCCGCCGAGGCCCTGGCTCTTGTGCTCGAACTGCAGGTTGCCGCGGAAGGCGACCATCGAGCCCTGGAGGGCCCGCATCTCCCCCTGGACCGTGTACTTGACCGACTTGGCGTTCTGGAGGGTCATGCCCGGGAACGTGGCCGCCTCGGCGAGGTGCTCGCTGGCGAAAAGATCACTCTTCATGGGGGGCATCCTGTCCCGGAAGCGCCCGTTCCTACAAGAATCGCGCGGGGCGCCCGTCCGGGCCGGTGGCAGACTTGCCGGGTGAGCAGCAACGACACCGTGACCGGCGAGGCCGGCGACCCCCGCGACGAGAAGCCGCAGTACGTCCTCCCCCTGGTCGTCCGCATCGAGCGGGACGCGCCCCCGGCCCGTACCGACGCCCTGGAGACCTCGGCGCGCGCGGTCCTGGAGATCCTGGCCGACGACCGCTCGCTCGGCGAGGGCGAGTGGGCGCGGGCGATCGAGGACTGGCAGGACGCCCGGATCCGCAAGGTCGTGCGCCGGGCGCGCGGCGCGGAGTGGCGCAAGGCGGAGGCGCTGCCGGGGATCACGGTGAAAGGCGCGGGCGGCGCGGAGGTGCGGGTCTATCCGCCGGTGCCGCTGGACGGCTGGCCGAAGGAGCTGGCCAAGCTCCAGGTCTCGGGCACCGACCTGGACGACCCGGCGGCGCCGGGCCCGGTCCCGGAGGGCGCGCCCGTGCTGTGGCTGAACCCGGAGCTCGACATGTCGGCCGGCAAGACGATGGCGCAGACCGGGCACGGGGCGCAGCTCCTCTGGTGGGCCCTGCCCGACGCCGCCCGCGAGACCTGGCGCGCGGCGGGCTTCCCGCTGGCGGTGCGCACGGCGGCCCCGGAGCGCTGGGCCCGGCTCACGACGAGCGGGCTGCCGGTGGTCCGGGACGCGGGCTTCACGGAGATCGCGCCGGGCTCCTGCACGGTGGTGTCGGAGTACGGGGCGGCGGGGCTGGTGGGTTAGGGCGGGCCCGCGCCCGGGCCGCCCCGCCGCGCGCCGGGTCAGGTCGGCGTGCCGCCCGCCCAGATCACGTTGGCGGTGACGTCGCACCAGACGGTCGAGGTGCCGCCCGACGGCACGCGGTTGCCGAAGTGCCTGTAGACGTAGCCGTTGTCGGTGCGCTTGCAGTCGATGATCCCGGTGAACCACCCGCCGGTGCACGTGATGTTCGCGCCCTTGTTCTGTGAGGTCGCGATCAGTTGGGCCGAACAGTTGAGCGCCGTCTCCGACGACGGCGCCGCCGTCGCGGTCGGCGCGGCCGTCAGGAGGCTGCCCGCCCCGAGGACGAGGGCGGCGACCGCTCCCGCGGCGCGCTGGTGTGCCTTCATGTGGACCCTCCCGGATCGTCGGTGCGGCGGGGGGTGCCCCCGCCACCGCCGGGAACCTACGAGCGGTCCTTCGCCGGTCACCAGGGCGCCGGGGCGGGGTTGACCGACTTTCACCCCGCCGTCAGGACCTCCACACCGCGCTTCGCGACCCGGCCGAGGACCTCGTGGCGGGGGTCGGCGTCGGTGACGAGGCCCGTGACGTCCGCCCACGGCAGGACGCGGAATCGCGAGGCCGCGCCCACCTTCTCGGAGGAGGCGAGGACGTAGGTCTCGGCCGCCCGGGCGGCCAGCGCGCGCTTCATCGCGGCCTCCTCGGCGTCGCCGGTGGTGAGGCCCGCGTCGGGGTGGACGCCGGTGACACCGAGGAGGCAGAGGTCGGCCGAAACCTGCTGGGCCGCCTCCACGGCGGCGGCGCCGCACGCGACCGCCGAGTGCTTGAAGATCCGGCCGCCGAGCAGGAAGAGCTCCGCCCGGGGGTGGTCGAGCAGCGCCGCCGCGATCGTCGGGCTGTGGGTGATCACCGTGCACTCCAGCTCCGGCGGGAGGGCCCGCGCGACGGCGAGGGCGGTGGTGCCGCCGTCGAGGATCACGGCGCCGCCCGGCCGGACGAGCCCGGCGGCGACGGCGGCGACCTTCCGCTTGCCGTCGGGGGCGACGACCGCGCGGGCCGCGTAGTCCGCCACGGCCGGGGAGACCGGGAGGGCGCCGCCGTAGACGCGGTGGCAGAGCCCCTCGGCGGCGAGGTCGCGCAGGTCGCGCCGGACGCTGTCCTCCGAGATGCCCAGGTCGGCGGCGACCTCCTTGGCGACGATCTTGCCCTCGCGGGCGAGCAGCCCGAGCAGGTGGTCGCGCCGTTCAGCAGCAAGCATCCGCGTTCTCTCCCGTTCTTGCACGTTTCTGCGTGTACGGTAGCGCACCATGACCGAGACAGCAGACCTCACGGCCCCCCGCCCCGGCATCGACGTCCCCGACCACCGCGGCCGGACCGGCCTCGACCGGGCCGGGCGCGGCCTCGACCGGAACCCCGACGTCGTGGTCCGCGACGTGGAGCTCACCTCCCAGGGCTGGCACGTGCTCCGCCGCACCACCTACGACCGCCGGCGCCGCGACGGACGCTGGGTCACCGAGCAGCGCGAGACCTACGACCGGGGCGACGGCGCCGTCGTCCTGCCGTACGACACCGGGCGCGGCCGCGTGCTGCTCACCCGTCAGTTCCGCTACCCCGCCTACGTCAACGGCCACCCCGACGGCCTCCTCGTCGAGGCGGCGGCCGGGCTGCTCGACGGGGACGAGCCGCTCGCCGCGATCCGCCGCGAGAGCTCCGAGGAGCTGGGGGTCGAGCTCGGGCCGCTCACCCACGTGCTCGACGCGTACATGAGCCCCGGCTCCGTCACCGAGCGCCTGCACTTCTACGCCGCTCCCTACACCGCCGCCGACCGCACCGGCAGCGGCGGCGGCCTGGAGGAGGAGGGCGAGGACATCGAGGTGCTCGAAGTGCCCTTCGCCGAGGCCCTCGCCATGGTCCGGGACGGACGCGTCGCCGACGGGAAGACCATCCTGCTGCTCCAGTGGGCCGCGCTGGAGGGGCCCTTCTCCCGGGCGTCCTGAAAATCCCTCTCTGGAGACCGGCGGCGTGAAACCTCAAATGAACCTCTGAACGTCCCCATGTCCGGATTCGAACGCCTGATTCCGGGCCATCACTCAGGGACCGGTGGACGGGGACATGGGGGGGGGACATGAAGGAACTCGGTATCGGCATCGGCTGGCGCCCCGAGATCGCGGACGCGGTGGAGGCGCTGGACGGGGTCGAGTGGGTGGAGGTCGTCGCGGAGAACCTGTGCGACGGGCATCTGCCCGGCTCCCTGGAGCGGCTGCGGGCCCGCGGCGTGACCGTGGTCCCGCACGGGGTGTCGCTGGGGCTCGGCGGCGCCGCGCGGCCCGACCCGGGGCGGCTCGCCGCGCTGGCGCGGAAGGCGGAGCTGCTGGGCGCGCCGCTGGTGACCGAGCACATCGCGTTCGTCCGCGCCGGGGGCCCGCTGACCGCGTCGCCGTCGCTGGAGGCGGGACACCTGCTGCCGGTGCCCCGCACCCGGGACGCGCTCGACGTGCTGTGCGAGAACGTCCGGATCGCGCAGGAGGCCCTGCCGGTGCCGCTGGCCCTGGAGAACATCGCGGCCCTCGTCTCCTGGCCGGACGAGGAGCTGTCGGAGGGGCGGTTCCTGGCGGAGCTGGTGGAGCGTACGGGGGTACGGCTCCTCATCGACGTCGCCAACCTGCACACCAACCGCGTCAACCGCGGCGAGGACCCCGCGCGGGCGCTCGCCGAACTGCCCGTCGAGGCCATCGCGTACGTCCACGTGGCGGGCGGGGTGGAGCGGGACGGGGTCTGGCACGACACCCACGCGCACCCGGTGACCCGGCCGGTCCTGGACGTCCTGGCCGAGCTCGCCTCGCGGGTCTCGCCGCCCGGTGTGCTCCTTGAGCGGGACGACAACTTCCCGGCGCCCGCCGAGCTCGCCGCCGAGCTCGACGCCATCCGCGGCACCCTGGCGGCGGCCCGCCCGCGCCCGCTGCTCATCGGCGCCGGCGCCCGGGTCTCGGGCGGCGCCATGCCCGCCCGGCCGACCGCGCCCGCCGCGCGGGGTACGCGGGTGCCCGCGCCCCGGAGCCCCGCGCGGGAGCCCGAGCAGCACACGGACCCGGGCACGGACCCGGGCACCGCGCCCGCCGGGGCCCGGCAGCGGGTCGGTCTCGCCCAGGCGGCGCTGCTGTCGGCGCTGGTCGCCGGGACGCCGGCGCCGGAGGGCTTCGACGCGCGGCGGCTCGGGGTGCAGAGCCGGTCGCTCGCCGCCAAGCGCGCGGACATCGTGGCGAAGGTCGCGCCCGAGCTGCCGGAGATCCTCGGCGCGGGGTACCGCCCCGCGTTCCTCGCGTACGCCCGGCACCGGCCCATGAGCGACGGCTACCGCCACGACGCCCTGGACTTCGTCGAGGGGCTGCTGGTCGCGGGCCGCCCGGCGGACCCGGCGGCCCGGCGCGCGCTGACCGCCTGGTGGCGCGAGCGGGCGGGCATCCGCCCGCCGGGTCCCGCCGCCCGCCTCGCGCACCGCGTCCGCACCGCGCTCGGACGGGGGGTGACGGCGCCGTGAGCCTGCCCGTCCTCCTCTTCTACGGGTGCGGCGCCGCCGCCCTCGTCCTGCTGACCGTCCTCGCACGGCGCGCCCGGCGCGGTCCGGGCGGCCCCGTCCACGACCGCTACGAGGCCGCGTTCCTCAACGGCGGCCCGGCCAGGACCGTCGACTCCGCCCTCGCCTCGCTGGGCGCCGACGGCCGGATCGCGGTCGGCGGCCCCGGCATCGTCCGGGTCCTGCGGCCCGTCGCGCACGACCCGGTCGAGCGGGCCGTCCTGGACGAGCTGGCCGCCGCCCCGCACGGCGCCCTGGCCACCCTGCGGCTCGCCGTCATGCGGCACCCGGCGGTCCAGTCGACCGGCGACGGGCTCGCGGCGCGCGGCCTGATCACCGCGCCCGCCGACCGGCGCCGGGTGATCCGCTGGAGCCTGGGGCTCGGCATCGCGGCGGTGGCGATGCTGCCGGTCGCGGTGGTCGTCACGGTCGTCCAGTACGCGGACGGGGAGACCCCGGTCCCGTTCATCCTCAAGGTGCTGCCGGTGATCGCCGCCGTGATCGTCACCGCCGTGGTGCGCGGCATCTCGGCGGCGAGCCGGGTGTCGCCCGCGGGCCGGGCCGCGGCGGCGGCCTTCAGACGGCTGCACGCCGGGCACGGCGACCCGGGCACGCTCGTCGCGCTGTACGGGCTGCGGGCGCTGCCGGACCCGGCGCTGCGCGAGCAGCTCGCGGCGGCGGCCCGCGTCCGGGGCGCCGCGCCGCGCGCCCGCTCGGCGGCGGCGGGGGCGGCGGGGTCCCACGGCTCCGACGACGGCGCCCTGCTCCCGGTCGTGTGGTGCGCGGCGGCGGCCGGGGGCGACAGCGGAGGCGGGGGCGGCTGCGGGGGCGGCAGCTCGTGCTCCGGGACGTCCGGGGGCTCCTCGTGCTCCGGCGGCGGCTCCTGCTCCGCGGGCTCGTCCGGCTCCTGTTCCTCCGGCTCCTGTTCCTCCGGCTCCGGCTCGTGCGGCTCCTCCTCCAGCTCCTGCGGTTCCTCCAGCTCCAGTTCCTGCGGCAGCAGTTCCTGAGCACGGGACCGGCCGTTCCGGTGGCGGGGCGGCCGGTCCTCCCGTACAACCGGGTCATGGTCTGGGTCCCGCTGCTCCTCGTCGCCTTCGTCGTCTGCGGTGTCAGCTGCGCCCGGGTGTGCCGGGCCACCACGGCGGCCGACCCCCGCCCGCCCCGGGACGGCGGCGGGCTCAGCGTCAGCGAGGCCGCCTACCTGGCGGGCGGGCCGCTGCGGGTCACCGACCTCACCCTGGTCTCCATGCACCGGGCCAGGATGGTGCTGCTCGCGCACACCGGCTGGGCGACGGTGATGGCCGACACCGGCGGGCGCGACGAGCTGGAGCGGGCGGTGCTCGGGGCGATCGGCCCCGACGGGCAGTCGCGGATCCCGGCGGTGCGGCCCCTGGTCGCCGACGACGCGAGCGTACGGGCGCTGGCCGAGGACCTGGTCGCGCGCGGGCTCGCGCTGCCGGAGGACGCGCGGGCCTCGGTGGCCTCGGGCGCGCGGGCGGTGCGCGCCGCGTTCCTGCTGACCCTGGCGCTGGGGACGGGCGCGGAGCTGCTGGTGTCCTCGGACGAGCGGGCGCCGGTGCTCGCCTGGTTCGCGCTGCCGCTGCTCGCGGCGGGGCTGTGCCTGCTGATCGCCCGCGCCGACAGCCCCGGCTACGCGTGCTGGGCCTCGCCCGCCGGGCGGCGGCTGCTCGCCGGGCTCTCGCTCGCCGACCCGCTGACGGCGCTCGCCAAGCGGGGCACCGGGGTGCTGGAGCCCGAGCTGCGTGCCGCCTTCCGGGTACATGACAGGCAACACCCGGCGTAGGTCCTTTACTTCGCCCGCGCCCCGGGGTCCCTTGGTCGTCACGCCGCCGTGGCCCGGGCCGCACCGACCCTGGTCCGGCCCGCCCCGCGCGCATGCTCGCCGCACCGGCCGAAGGGAGGCGCGGATGAGGACCGCCGCGCTGCACACGCTCCTGCTGTCCGCCCTCGTCGCCCCCGCCCTGCTCGCGCCCGGCGCCGTCGCCCCGGCCGGCGCCGCGCCCCGGCTCGACGCGCCCCCGGCCGAGGCGCGCGGCACCACCCTCGCGGCGCGCGCCGCCGCCGCCGAGGGCATCCGCTTCGGGCCCTGCCCGGCGGCCGAGCACCTGCCCGCCCCCGTCGAGTGCGGCACGGTACGGGTGCCCCTCGACTACGCGGACCCCGGCGGCACCCGGATCGCGCTCACCGTCAGCCGGGTGCGGGCGACCGGGGAGCGGCAGGGCGCGCTGGTCTACAACCCGGGCGGACCCGGCGCCTCCTCCACGTACTTCCCGCTGGCCGCCGGGCTCCCCACCTGGCAGCGGATCGCCGCCGCCTACGACCTGGTCGGCTACGCCCCGCGCGGGGTGGGCCGCTCGGCGCCGGTCTCCTGCCAGGACCCGGCCGACCGGGCCAAGGGCCCGACCCTCGCGCCGACGCTGCCCTCCGAGGTCTTCAAGAAGGAGCGGATCGCCCGTGCCACCACGTACGCCCAGGGCTGCGCCCGGCGCACCGGCGCGGCGCTGCGGCACTACCACTCGCTGAACAACGCCCGCGACCTGGAGGTGCTGCGGGCGGCGCTCGGCGAGCCCCGGCTCACGTACATGGGCGCCTCCTACGGCACGTACTTCGGCGCCCTGTACGCCACGCTCTTCCCGCACCGGGTGCGCCGGATGGTCTTCGACGCGCCGGTGAACCCGGCGCCCCGGCAGATCTGGTACGCCAACAACCTCGACCAGTCGCTGGCGTTCGAGCGCCGCTGGGCCGACTTCCGCGGCTGGGCGGCGAAGCACGACGCCGTGTACGGGCTCGGCGCCACCCGGGCCGAGGTGGCCGAGAACTACGAGAAGGTCCGGGTCGAGCTGGCCGCCGCCCCCGCGGGCGGGCGGGTCGGTCCGGGGCAGCTGCACGGGGCGATGCTCCAGGCGCTGTACGACGACCGTTTCTGGCCCGCCCGCGCGGGCGCCCTCGGCGCGTACCTGAAGGGCGACCCGAAGCCGCTGCTCGCCCAGGCGGGCCCCGCCGAGGCGCCGCGCAGCGGGGAGGCCGAGGGCGGCGACCCGGGGAACGCGGCGGCCGTCTACACGGCGGTGGAGTGCAACGACGCGCCCTGGCCTGAGGAGTTCGCGCGGTGGGACCGGGACAACACCCGGCTCGCGCGGCTGGCCCCGTTCGAGACCTGGGACAACGTGTGGGCCAATCTGCCCTGCGCGTACTGGAAGGCGCCCCGGCAGACGCCGCCGGACGTGCGGACCGGTCCCGGGGTGCTGCCGCCGGTGCTGATCCTGGCGGCGGAGCGGGACGCGGCGGCCCCGTACGAGGGGGCGCGGGAGCTGGAGCGCAGGCTGTGGGGCGCGGCGCTGGTCACCGAGCGGGACGCGGGCACCCACGGCATCGGCGGCGGGAGCAACGCGTGCGTCAACGCGTATCTGGAGCGCTATCTGCTCACCGGGGCGGTGCCCGGCGGGACGGCGGAGCCGTCGGGAGGGACGCCGGTGCGGCGCGCGTCGTGCGCGCCGCACCCGGAGCCGGACCCGGTGTCGCTGGAACGGCAGGCGGAGCTCCGCAGGCCGTCTGATCTTCCGGGTCGAGGGGTCGCCGCCCGGCTGGGCGCGGGGCGGTGACCGGGTTCGGTGGGGCCGGCCGTCAGGCCAGGCCGGCCACCAGGTCCGCCACGCTGCGGCGGCGGCCGGTGTAGAACGGGACCTCTTCGCGGACGTGCATCCGCGCCTCGGAGGCCCGCAGGTGGCGCATCAGGTCGACGATGCGGTGCAGCTCGTCGGCCTCGAAGGCCAGGATCCACTCGTAGTCGCCGAGCGAGAACGAGGCGACCGTGTTGGCTCGCACGTCCGGGAAGCCGCGGGCCATCTTGCCGTGGTCGGCGAGCATCCGGCGGCGGTCCTCGTCCGGCAGCAGGTACCAGTCGTAGGAGCGCACGAAGGGGTAGACCGAGACGTAGTCGCGGGGGTTCTCGTCGGCCAGGAAGGCCGGGATGTGCGACTTGTTGAACTCGGCGGGGCGGTGCAGCGCCATGTTCGACCAGACCGGCTCCAGGGCGCGGCCCAGGCGGGTGCGGCGGAAGAGGCTGTACGCCTCCTGGAGCTCGTCGCTCGTCTCGGCGTGCCACCAGATCATCACGTCGGCGTCGGCGCGCAGACCGGACAGGTCGTACGTGCCGCGGACCGTGACGTCCTTGGCGGCGAGCTGGTCGAACAGCTCCTGGACCTCGTCGGCGTAGCCGGCGCGGTCCTCGGGCAGGTTGTCGCGCAGCTTGAAGACGGACCACAGGGTGTAGCGGATGACCTCGTTGAGGTCCTTCGCCTTCTTACCGGCGTTCGGGATCTTTTCGGGCGCACTCATGCGCCTATTCTCGCCCGTCACGAAGAGTGCCCCGCACCAGGGTCGGCCGTTTCGGACGTGGCGATGATCTCGTCGGCCGCGCGCTGCCCCGAGGCGACGCAGGCGGGGATGCCGACACCCTCGTACGCGGCGCCCGCGAGGCGCAGTCCGGGCAGCCCGGCGACGGCGGCGCGGACCCGGGCGATCCGGGCGAGGTGGCCGACCGGGTACTGCGGCAGGCCGCCGGTCCAGCGGGTCACGGTGGAGGCGACGGGCCGGGCGGTGAGGCCGGTGGCGGCGGCCAGGTCCTTGAGGGAGACGTCGACGAGGTCGGCGTCCTCGCGGCCCAGCTGCTCCTCCTCGCCGTGCCGGCCGACGGAGGTGCGCAGCACGAAGAGGTCGGGGGCGGACTCGGCGACCCAGGACCACTTCTGGCTGGAGAAGGTGGACGCCTTGATCGTGTGCCCGTCGACGGGCGGCACGAGGAAGCCGGAGCCGGGCGGCAGGCCGGTGGCATCGGCGCGCCGGAAGGCGAGGGTGACCAGGGCCATCGAGGCGTACTCGACGGCGGCGAGCTCCTCGGCGGCGGCGGGCGCGAGTCCGGCGAGGAGCGCGGCGGCGGGTCCGGCGGGGGTGGCGAGGACGACGGCGTCGGGGGTGCGGACCCGGTCGGCGGTGACCACCTGCCAGCCGCGCGGGCCGGTGCGGCGCAGGGCGGTGACCGGGGTGCCGGTGTGGATCTCGCCGCCGGCGGCGCGGATCGCGTCGGCGACGGCGCCGGGCAGGGTGCCGACGCCGCCGCGGATGCCGGCGAAGACGGCGCCGCCGAGGCCGGTGGCGGCGCCCGCCGGGTCGGCGGGGACGGCGGCGCCGGCCCGCTGGACGGCGCGGACGGCCTCGGCGAGGGTGCCGTGGGCGCGGGCGGCCTCGAAGAGGGCGGGGACGGCGGCCTTCATGGAGATGCGGTAGGCGTCGCCCGCGTAGACGCCGCCGAGGAGCGGTTCGACGAGCCGGTCGACGACCTCGTGGCCCATGCGCTCGGCGACGTACGCGCCGATGGCGATGTCCTCGCCGATCTCGGTCGGCGGGAGTACGGCGTCGCGGGCGACGCGGGCGACGCCCTCCGCGGAGAGCAGCCCGGCGAGGGCGGCGCCGTCGGCGGGGACGCCCATGACGTGGCCCTTGGGCATGGGCGTCAGCTCGCCCCGGGACCAGACGGAGGCGGTGGCGGTGGCGGGGGCCAGGAGGCGGTCGGCGAGGCCGACCCGCTCCGCGAGCGCGACGGCCTCGGGGCGGCGGGCCAGCAGGGACTCGGCGCCGAGGTCGACGGGGGCGCCCGCGATCTCCCCGGCGAGCAGCTTGCCGCCGAGCCGGCCGCCCGCTTCGAGGAGGGTGACTCTCGCGCCGGAGGTGACGAGGCGGTGGGCGGCGGCCAGGCCGGTGATGCCGCCTCCGATGACGACGACGTCCGGTCCGCCCGTGGGCTGCGCGTTCGCGTTCATGGGACCACTCTCTCAAATCGCCCACGCCCGCCCGTTCCGAGGCCGGACCGTGACCGCTTCGCGACCGGCGGACGGCAACCCGAGGCGGGTCCGCTTCGTCAAACGGGCAACGGAATCAACGGCCTTGGGGGGTCACGTATGCGAGGTACGCGAAACAGGGGAAGAACGGTCGCGGCGGCGCTGCTGGCGGGCGGTCTGCTGCTGACCGGCTGCGCCGGCGCGGGCGGGAGCGACTCCTCGACGGCGCAGTCGGACACCGGCGCGCAGAAGCCGGCCTACGAGGGCCCCGGGGCGGGCGCCGCGGGCGCGGAGAAGGCGCCGGACGCCAAGCCGGGGAGCAGGGCGCCCGCGCAGGTCGCGCGGCAGCACGTGATCCGGACGGCCGACATGGCCGTCGAGGTCGACGACACCGTCAAGGCGCTGGCCGCCGCCCGGCGGACGGCCACGGCGGCGGGCGGCCACGTCGAGGGCGAGACGACCGAGCGGATCGACGACACCCATGTGACCTCCCGGGTGGTGCTCCGCGTCCCCGAGGAGCGGTACGACTCCGTCCTCACCGAACTCGCGGGCTCCGGCAAGCTGCTGTCGCGCAAGGCGGAGGCCAAGGACGTCACCGGCCAGGTGGTGGACGTGGAGAGCCGGATCGCGACCCAGCGGGCGAGCGTGGCGCGGGTGCGGGCGCTGATGGACAAGGCGACGGCGCTGAGCGACGTGGTGACCCTGGAGGCGGAGCTGAGCCGCCGCCAGGCGGACCTGGAGTCGCTGCTGGCGCAGCAGGCGGCGCTGAAGGACAGCACGACGCTGGCGACGATCACCCTGGAGCTGCGGCAGCCGGATGCCGTCGCGGCGGACGAGGACGACCGGCCCGGTTTCCTGGACGCGCTCGACGGCGGCTGGAGCGCGCTGGTCGCGGCGCTCGCCTGGACCCTGGTGGTGCTCGCCGCGCTCGCGCCGTGGCTGCTGCTGCTCCTCGTGGGCTTCGTCCTGTGGCGGCGGGTGATCCGGCCCCGGCTGCCCCGGCGGCCGAAGCCGCAGCCGCAGCCGGGCGGGCCGTACCCCGCGGGGCCGTACCAGCCGTGGCCGAGGCCCGACGCGCGGACGGCGTCCGGCGTGCCGGGCCCGGCGCGGCCCGCCGAGGGTCCCGGGGCTTCCGAGGCGCCGGACGAGGAGGAGACCGCCCCCTGATCCCCGTCCCGTCGTAGCGTGGGCGCATGACGGAACGACTGGTGGTCATCGGCGGGGACGCGGCGGGCATGTCCGCCGCGTCCCAGGCGCGTCGGCTCAAGGGGCCCGGGGAGCTGGAGATCGTCGCCTTCGAGCGGGGGCACTTCAGCTCCTACTCGGCCTGCGGCATCCCGTACTGGGTCGGCGGCGACGTCACGGCCCGGGACGAGCTGATCGCCCGCAGCCCCGAGGAGCACCGGGCCCGGGACATCGACCTGCGGACCCGCACCGAGGTGACCGCGCTCGACGTGGCCGGGCGGCGGGTGCTGGCCCGGGACCTGGAGTCGGGCGCGGAGGGCTGGACCGGCTACGACAAGCTGGTGATCGCGACCGGCGCCCGCCCGCTGCGCCCGCCGCTGCCGGGCATCGACGCGCCGGGGGTGCACGGGGTGCAGACCCTGGACGACGGGCAGGCGCTGCTGGACTCGCTGGGTCTGGCCCGGGGCCGGCGGGCGGTGGTCGTGGGCGCCGGGTACATCGGCGTGGAGATGGCGGAGGCGCTGCTCGGCCGCGGCTTCGAGGTGACGGTCCTGAACCGGGGCGAGCAGCCGATGGCGACGCTCGACCCGGACATGGGGCGGCTGGTGCACGCGGCGATGGACGGCCTCGGCATCACGACGGTCGGCTCGGCGGCGGTGACGAAGATCCTGACCGGCGCGGACGGCCGGGTCCGGGCGGTGGCGACGGACGCGGGCGAGTACCCGGCGGACGTGGTGGTGCTCGGCATGGGCGTGGTGCCGGAGACCTCGCTGGCGCGGGCGGCGGGGCTGCCGCTGGGCGCGCACGGCGGGCTGCTGACGGACCTGGCGATGCGGGTGCGGGGGCACGAGGACATCTGGGCGGGCGGCGACTGCGTCGAGGTCCTGGACCTGGTGTCGGGGCGGGAGCGGCACGTCCCGCTGGGCACCCACGCCAACAAGCACGGCCAGGTCATCGGCTCCAACGTGGGCGGCGGCTACGCGACCTTCCCCGGGGTGGTCGGCACGGCGGTGTCGAAGGTGTGCGACCTGGAGATCGCCAGGACCGGGCTGCGGGAGAAGGACGCCCGCGCGGTGGGGCTGCGGTACGTGACGGTGACCATCGAGTCGACGAGCCGGGCGGGCTACTACCCGGGGGCGGCGCCGATGACGGTGAAGATGCTGGCCGAGAAGCGCACCGGGCGGCTGCTCGGGGTGCAGATCGTGGGCCGGGAGGGCGCGGCGAAGCGGGTGGACGTCGCGGCGGTGGCGCTCACGGCGGGGATGACGGTGGAGGCGATGACGGCCCTGGACCTGGGGTACGCGCCGCCGTTCTCCCCGGTGTGGGACCCGGTCCTGGTGGCGGCCCGCAAGGCGGTGGCGGCGGTGCGGGCGGCGGGCTGAGCGGACGGGGCCCGTGACGCGCCCGGCGGGCCCGGGAGCGGGGTTACGGGCGGGCAGGCGGGTCTACGGGCTCCCGCGGGCTTACGGGCCCGGTCCCCCGTACGCGCGCGACGGCCGTCCCCGGGGTACGGGGACGGCCGTCGCGGGCGCGGGGCGGATCAGACGGCGGTGCGGGTGTGCACGTGCTCGACCAGGCGGGTCAGGGCGTCCGGGTCCATCGCGGGCATGACGCCGTGGCCCAGGTTGAAGACGTGGCCCTCCAGGCCCTTCGCGGCGGCGAGGACCTCGTCGGCCTTCTCCTCGACGACCTCGCGGGAGGCGAAGAGCACGGCCGGGTCCAGGTTGCCCTGGAGCGCCTTGCCGGGGCCGACGCGGCGGGCGGCCTCGTCGAGCGGGACGCGCCAGTCGACGCCGACGACGTCCGCGCCCGCCTCGCCCATGAGGCCGAGCAGCTCGCCGGTGCCGACGCCGAAGTGGATGCGCGGGACGCCGTACGAGGCGACCGCGTCGAACACCTTCGCGGAGGCGGGCATGACCGAGCGCCGGTAGTCGGCGGGGGCCAGCGCGCCGACCCAGGAGTCGAAGAGCTGGACGGCGGAGGCGCCGGCCTCGATCTGCACCTTGAGGAAGGCGGAGGTGATCTCGGCGAGGCGGTCGAGCAGGTCGGCCCACAGCTGCGGGTCGCCGTACATGAGGGCCTTGGTGTGCTCGTGGCTGCGGGACGGGCCGCCCTCGACGAGGTAGCTCGCGAGGGTGAACGGCGCGCCGGCGAAGCCGATGAGCGGGGTGGCGCCGAGCTCGCCGGTCAGCATCCCGATGGCCTCGGTGACGTAGTGCACGTCCTCGGGGGTCAGGTCGCGCAGCCGGGCCAGGTCGGCGCGGGTGCGGATCGGGTCGGCGACGACGGGGCCGACACCGGGCTTGATGTCGAGGTCGATGCCGATGGCCTTCAGCGGGACGACGATGTCGCTGAAGTAGATCGCGGCGTCGACCTTGTGGCGGCGCACGGGCTGCAGGGTGATCTCGGTGACCAGCTCGGGCCGCATGCACGACTCGAGCATCGGGATGCCCTCGCGGACCTTGAGGTACTCGGGCAGCGACCGCCCGGCCTGCCGCATGAACCAGACCGGCGTGTGCGGCACCGGCTCCCGGCGGCACGCCTTGAGGAACGCGGAGTCGTACGTCTGCGGCTGGTGCTTCGTCTGCTGGCCCTTCGGGCTGTCAATGGCGCTCACGCCCAGAATCTTCGCATGTGGCGAGAAGCCGCTCGCCCGGCGCGGGTGTCCCTCCCTGCGCACGGGCCCCGTTCCGCCTACTCTTCCCCGCATGGCTGCGGCTCAGGGACATTTTTCCGATCATTCCGACGGCATTCGAGGGACGGAGAAGACGGCGGGCGACAGGGTGGACCCCACGGAGAAGAACCCGGTGCCTCCCGCGTTCGGGCGGGCGGTCGAGGGGCTGCGCACGGCCCGGCTGCGGCCGGAGATCGAGGTCGATCCGACCCGGCCGCCGCAGCGGCTCGCCCCGTACGCGTACGCCCTGGAGGCGGCCGTGGTGGACGGCGAGGACGATCTGGCGGACGGGCGGCTCGTGCTGCTGCACGACCCGGCCGGGCACGAGGCGTGGAAGGGCACCTTCCGGCTGGTGACGCTGGTCAGGGCCGAGCTGGAGCCGGAGATGGCCGCCGATCCACTGCTGCCGGAGGTCTGCTGGTCCTGGCTGACCGGGGCGTTCGAGGCGCGCGGTCTGGCGTACGGGGAGGCGAGCGGGACCGTCACGATGGCGGGTTCGCACTACTTCGGCGGGCTGGCGGAGCGGCGCCCGGCGACCCAGATCGAGATCCGCGCCTCGTGGACGCCCCGGGAGGGCGCGGCCGGGGTGCCGGACACCGGGGCGCACCTGGCGGCCTGGTGCGACCTGCTCTGCCAGGTCGCGGGCCTGCCGCCGTCGCCGGCCGATCCGGGGGCGGGGACCACCTCGGGCGCGGGCGTCGTCTCGCTGCCGCAGCGGCGCGGGCCGCAGCAGCCCTAGCAGTCCGAGGCGCGCGAATGGGGTCGCCACCCCGTGCGGAACGTCGATTTCCGGACAGATCCTGTCGCGCGGCGCGTACGGCTCGTACGATGATCGATCACGCGTCCGAATTGCCCCAATTATTACTCACCAAATCGTGATCTTTCTCTAAAGGCGGGCGGCCCAGCTGCCGAAGGAGTCAGTGACCCCTTCACAGCACGGGTTCGCCCCCGGCTTCTTCCCCGAGCCGGCTCCGTCCCGCACCCTCCCAGGAGGCCTGGTGTCCGTTCTCCTCGAGCAGCCCGCAAGCCTGGTCGCCTACCGCCCGAACAAGCCGACCGCCATGGTCGTCGTGGCCGACCCGCGCGTCCGCTCCACCGTCACCCGCCACCTGTGGGCGCTCGGCGTGCGCGACGTCATCGAGGCGTCGTCCATCGCGGAGGCCCGCCCCCGCGTCGGCAACCCGCGCGACATCTGCGTGGCCGACGTCCACCTCCCCGACGGCAGCGGGCTCACCCTGCTGTCCGAGACCCGCGCGGCGGGCTGGCCCAACGGCCTGGCCCTGTCCGCCGCCGACGACATCGGCGCCGTGCGCAACGCCCTCGCGGGCGGCGTCAAGGGCTATGTCGTCACCGGTACGCGTACCAACATCGGCCACCCGACCCGCCCCGGCGCCGCCCCCATCGGCTCCGCCGCGGCCCGCCTCGGCCACCGCCGCCCCCCGGGTGCCCCGAGCCACCCGGGCGGCTACCGCGAGCTCTCCGGCCGTGAGGTCGAGGTGCTCCGGCTGGTGGCCGAGGGCCAGTCCAACAAGGCGATCGGCGTCTCCATGGGGCTGTCCGCCCTGACCGTGAAGAGCCACCTCGCCCGCATCGCCCGCAAGCTGGGCACCGGTGACCGGGCCGGCATGGTCGCCGTGGCCCTGCGCACCGGGATCATCCACTGAGCGGCACGCCCCTCTCCCTCCGTCCCCTCACTCCCCCTCCCCACCCCCTCCCCACCCCTCTCCCTCCCCGCCCCGAAGCCCTGAGCCGCTGAAGCGCCGAGCCCCGAGGGCCCGACAGCGCACGACAGGCTCTCCAGAGTGGACAAACCCCCGGCACCTGTCGACGGAACGTTCCCTCCGGCGCGACCACCCCGGTCGTTCCGGCCGTTCCGTCGGCGGGTGCTTGCCATTCGCAGATACCCTTGACAGGTGACCGACGCCCAAGACACCGCTAGCGACACAGCGCTGCGAACCACCGGGGGCGCCCCCTCGGACGACGACGTCCCTGCGAATGGGCTGCCGATCCCGTTGCTCGAACCCCGCGAGGGCGTGCCGCCCGTCGTGGAGACCGCCGAGGCCCTCGCCGAGGTCGTCGCCGCCTTCGCGGCCGGCCGGGGCCCCGTGGCCGTGGACGCCGAGCGCGCCTCCGGCTACCGCTACGGACAGCGCGCCTATCTCGTCCAGCTCCGCCGCGAGGGCGCGGGCACCGCGCTGATCGACCCGGTCGGCTGCCCGGACCTGACGGCCCTCGGCGAGGCGCTGGCCGGCACCGAATGGATCTTGCACGCCGCGACCCAGGACCTGCCGTGCCTGCGGGACATAGGCATGGTGCCGACGCGGCTCTTCGACACCGAGCTCGCCGGACGCCTCGCGGGCTTCCCCCGGGTCGGCCTCGGCGCGATGGTCGAGTCCGTCCTCGGCTACGCCCTGGAGAAGGGGCACTCCGCCGTCGACTGGTCCACCCGCCCGCTGCCCGAGCCCTGGCTGCGCTACGCCGCGCTCGACGTGGAGCTCCTCGTCGACCTGCGCGACGCGCTGGAGAAGGAGCTCGACCGGCAGGGGAAGCTGGGCTGGGCCCTGGAGGAGTTCGACGCCATCGCCTCGGCCCCGCCGGCCCCGCCGCGCAAGGACCCCTGGCGCCGCACCTCCGGGATGCACAAGGTGCGCAGGCGCCGCCAGATGGCGGTGGTCCGCGAGCTGTGGACCGCCCGCGACAAGGTGGCGCAGCGGCGGGACGTCTCCCCCGGCAAGGTGCTGAGCGACTCCGCGATCGTGGAGGCGGCCCTCGCGCTGCCGCCGAACGCGGGCGCGCTGTCCGCGCTGCCGGGCTTCGGCCAGCGGATGGGCAAGCGGCAGCTGGAGCAGTGGCAGGCGGCCGTGGACCGGGCGAAGGCGCTCCCGGAGTCGGAGCTGCCGCAGCCGGGCCAGCAGCCGGCGGGTCCCCCGCCGCCGCGCGCCTGGGCCGACAAGGACCCGGCCGCCGCGGCCCGGCTCTCGGCGGCGCGCGCCGCGGTGTCAGCGCTGGCGGAGGAGCTGAACCTGCCGCAGGAGAACCTGATCACCCCGGACACCGTGCGGCGGGTCTGCTGGGAGCCCCCGGCCCCGGTCACCGCGGACAGGGTCGCCGAGGCCCTGACCGCGCACGGTGCCCGCGCGTGGCAGGTCGGCCTGGTCACCCCGCTCCTGACCACGGCCCTCCAGGCCCACCCGTAACGCTCCCACCGGCCCGGACCTGACGAAGTACGGCCGACACCGCCGCCGAGCACGAGCCCCCGGACCCCGGTCCGGGGGCTTCGGCGTGTCACCGGCGGCGAGCCGCCCGGGAGCGCCTTCGTCGGGTACCCGACAGGCGCGTGAGCACGTCGAGGGCGGCACGGCGGCGCTCTGGCCGGGAGGACCACACGGCTGGCAGCGCGACCGCGGCCAGCAGCATCACGGGGCCGAGTCCGATCAGGTTGAGCAACAGCATTAGCGGCCAGGACTGCATGGAGGTCTCCCGTCTTCGAGGCGACGGTCGTGTACCGCCGCACCCCCGACTGTGGCGGCCCCGACTTCGACACCGTTCCTTTTCCGAAGATTTCCGAAGGGCCGGGCGGCCTCGCAGGTCAGGCCGTACGCTGCTGCGGCCGGAGCCGCAGTCGTCCGAAGCCGGGGGGCCAGTTCGTGACTGAAGGAGGTCCAAGCGCCGTCGCGCATTTCTGTGCCGCGCTACGTCACCTCGTCGAGACGCACAACGTGTCGCAGTCGGGCATCGCACGGGCCCTGGGCCGAAGCGAGTCCACCGTCTCCGAACTCTTGAGCGGCCGGCGCTCCACGCCGCCTCGGTTGGACGACGTACTCGGAATCGTCCAGTACTGCGGGAAGCACTCGCGGACCCGAGAGCGGTCCGGCCTCTCGCTCGACCCGGCGTACTGGCGTGCCCGCCATGCGGAACTGGAGGTCGTCGCCGACAGAGTGATCGTCGAGAGGCCGCGGCGCCCTCGCTCCGCCGAAATCGATCTGTGGGCGTGGTTCGACGAGGACCATCGTGACGTGGCCGGCGCAGTGGCGATCCTGGCCTCGGGACGTGCGCGTCTCGACGGCTTCATCGACGCACTGCTCGCGCCACTGGCCCTGGACGGATCACCACCGGCCGACGTCCACCGGCTGCTGAGCGGGTACGGAAGCCGTGTCCGCGGCACCTTCGGCATGGAACGGACTGCCCTGCTCTGTGCCGCCGACGTACTGGTCCATGTCGCGGCGTTCTGCGAGACGGTGGCCCGAGCGGACATCACCCCGTCCGAGGACTGGGGTGCGGGTCCGGCAGACGTCATGACGGACGCCCTCCACGAACTCGGCCAGGTCGACCTCGGCTCCTTCCGGACCCGGGATCCCGCCGAGCTGCGCGCAGAGCTGATGTCCTCGTACCGCGCGGCAGGCGCCGTCGTCTGTCGGCCCGCCATTGCCGACTCCCCCTCGGCCGAGCGGATCGCACGGACAGCGATGCGCAGGTACGACGCCTTGGTGTCCGAGCTGGCCTGGTCCTGCCCTGAGTTCGGCTTGACGTCCGACAGCATGCTGGTGCCCGCCGACGAGGACGAGCCCCCGACACGCGCGGACAGGACGGGACTGGGGAGGCTCGGGTCACTGCTGAGCGACTTCGCCGGAGGCGGGCATCCACGAGGACGCGCGCGGGCACGGCTGCGTGACCCGATCGCTCCCGTCGACGTCTCGGGACTCGTGATCCCCTCGCTCGCCGACGGTTACGTGGCCCCTTCCTTCCGCTTCGCCCCCCGCCCGGAGAATCGCCACCTGGCCAGTGACGAGTGGTGGGAACGCCAGCCGGTGCGCGAGGACCTCGCCACCTTCCTGGCCGCGTACCTGCTCACCGAGCGGGCTGTGCGGGCCCCGCTCCTGGTGCTCGGACACCCCGGATCCGGGAAGTCGCTGCTGACCCGGCTCTTGGAGGCTCATCTACCCGAGGAGGAGTTCTTCCTCATCCGAGTGGAGTTGCGCCATGTGTCCGCAGACCTGGATGTACAGGAGCAGATCGAGCAGGCGATGGCACGGGCCACAGGGCGCCGCACGCCGTGGCCCGACGTGGTGAACGAGGCGTCGGGTGTCGTCCGTGTCGTCCTGCTCGACGGCTTCGACGAACTGCTTCAGGCCGGCGCGCAGGGCCGCGGCCGCGAACGACTGTGGGGCTACCTCGACGAGATCGAACGCTTGCAGTCCAGGGAGGCGCAGTGGGGCCGCCCCACGGTCGTCGTGGTCACGAGCCGGACCGTCGTCGCCGACCGGGCACATCTGCCGGCCACTGCCACTGTGGTGCGGCTGGAGCCGTTCGGCGAGCAACACATCACGCGATGGCTGGACATCTGGGCCGCGGCGAACAACCGGTACTTCAGGGAGCGGAGCCTCCAACCACTCACCTGGGAGGTCGTGCATCCTCACGAGGATCTCGCACGGCAGCCGCTGCTCCTGCTCATGCTCGCGTTGTACGACGCGGCGGGGAATCCACTGCGCCTCCACCGGGAGCTCGGCCGGGAGCGCGTCGAGGTCTACGAGACGCTACTGGAGGAGTTCGTCCGGCGGGAGGTCGTAAAACTGTCCGGCTCGCTGCCAGACGTCACGGAGGCCATCGCCGTGGAGACGGAGCTACGCCGTCTCGGGGCCATCGCGACCGGCATGTTCCATCGCCGCAGCCAGAGCATCACGGCGACCGACGCCGAACGGGACCTCGCGGAGCTGTTGGAGAGCAGTGGCTCGCCGCTCGTCTTCGGCCGTTTCTTCTTCGTCCACGAGTCGCAGGCCGTGGTCGCGGAGGAGGAGCTTCGCACCTACGAGTTCCTCCACGCGACCTTCGGTGAGCACCTCGCGGCGCGGCTGCTCTGTAGCAAACTCACCGGTCTGCTGGACACGGCTGCCCCCGAGGCTCAGGATCTGGACGACCGTCCGCTGCGCGCCCTCCTGTCTGTGGTACCGCTCACCGACCGGGTGGAAGTGGTGCGCCACGTACACGGGCTGCTGACCACCAGCGGCGAAGCGCGCCGTGACGCCTTGGTCCGACTGCTGCGGGGGTTGTTCGCGAAGGCGCACGACGACAACGGGCGTGGCACGGACATCGCCTACCGGCCGATCCCCCAGAGCGCCGTCGAACGCGACGCGGTCTACGGCGCCAACCTGCTCCTGCTCTGCGTCGTGGTCGCGGGAGAGCTCGATCTCGCCTCGTTCCTGCCCGGGACCCAACTCGTCGCGGATGCGTGGGCCCGCTGGAGCCATCTGTGGCGATCCCAGTTCAGCGACGCCTCGTGGACGTCCTTCACCAGGTTCCTCGCCGTGCGGCGCGCCGGAGGGCTGCGTGAACGGTGGATCGGCTTGCGAGCGGAAGGCTCGGCGGAGACCGATTCGGCCTGGTCCGTTGCCGTGCCAACGTCCCGGGCCGGTGGATTCCACACGCCTGATGCACGATCCGTGGCTGAGCTGGCCCGGCGGGTCACGTTCCTGGGGGACGCGGACGCGGCGGAGCTATTCCACGCACTCGTCCCACTGCTCAGCCGCCTGCCCGGCGCCCTGAGGACGTACGTGGCCGATCCTGCGGGTGACGTCCGGTCCTCGGCCCACGCCCTCACCAATCTGGTGAGCGGTGGACGGCAGAAGGCCGGGGACGTCACCGCCGCATATGCCGATCTCCTCGCGATGCTGCCACACCTGTCCGAGGAGGATCGCCCAAAGATGTCGGAGATCCTGGCACGACAGCTCACGGAGGACGCCGCCGTGCTACCCGGGCCCACCGTCTTGGCCCTGCTCAGGGCCCTGACATTGCCGGCTGTGACGTCCGCGGACCGGCATCGCCTCGTGCCTGTCTGGCGCATGCTCATCGGCTGCGTCCACAGTCTCGTGGGCCGTCCCGATGTGCCTCAGCCGGAACTGGACTTGGCGGCCGCGCGCCTGAGCGACTTCCTGTGGGGAGCCGAACGGCATCAGGGCCTCGCCGCTGTCATCGCCCAAGCAGACACGACCCAGGTGTGGCGGCACACCGCGTCGGGCACGACGGACGGAACCCTCAGTCGGCATGCCGTGGCGCTGTCTGGCGCTCCGCCCACCGAACGCCCCTTCCTCACCGTCGGGCTCCTGCGTCTCGCCCGGGAGCTCGGCCGGACGGACTGGCTGGCCGAGCACGCGGAGCCACTTCTGCTGACGCTGGACCTCGCCTCGCTGGGGCGGCTGAGGGCCACGGACGTCGATGCCCTTCTGCCGCTGGTCCACGACACTGCCCTGCGGCAGCTGCTCACCCGCATCCGCAGCGTGTGGCGCGGCGGAGAAGCGCCACTCTCGGGCGGCACAAAATGATCGGGCCGTACGGCGGAGGGCGCGTCGGCGCCGCGTCCGGGTACCGTCGCGCGATGTGACCTTCGCCGCTTGGCGCGGGGGGACTGGGCAGTGCGGTTACCCGCAAGTAGCATGGGGGAGCAAGCGCGCGCTTAGGCGCGTGCCGGGCAGTGCGCCCGCAGCAGTGCCACCCCGCACCCTGGAGGAGAGCCATCGTGCCTCGTACCGTCAGGGACGTCGTCTTCGTCGACGGCGTCCGTACCCCGTTCGGCAAGGCGGGCCCGAAGGGCATCTACCACGAGACCCGCGCCGACGACCTGGTCGTCAAGGCCATCCGGGAGCTGCTGCGCCGCAACCCCGGTCTCGACCCCGCCAAGATCGACGAGGTCGCCATCGCCGCGACCACGCAGATCGGCGACCAGGGCCTGACCCTCGGCCGGACCGCGGGCATCCTCGCGGGGCTGCCGCAGTCCGTGCCCGGCTACTCCATCGACCGCATGTGCGCCGGTGCGCTGACCGCCGTCACCTCGGTGGCCGGTTCGATCGCCTTCGGCGCCTACGACGCCGTCATCGCCGGTGGCGTCGAGCACATGGGCCGCCACCCCATGGGCGAGGGCGTGGACCCGAACCCGCGCTTCGTCAGCGAGAAGCTGGTCGACGAGTCCGCCCTCTTCATGGGCATGACCGCCGAGAACCTGCACGACCGCTACCCCTCCATCACCAAGCGGCGCGCCGACGAGTACGCCGTGCGCTCGCAGGAGAAGGCCGCCAAGGCGTACGCCGACGGCAAGATCCAGCAGGACCTGGTGCCGATCTCGGTGCGCCGCACCTCGCCGGAGGCCGGTGAGACCGGCTGGGGCCTGGTCACCGCCGACGAGCCGATGCGCCCGGGCACCACCCTGGAGTCGCTGGCGGGCCTGAAGACGCCGTTCCGCGTCCACGGCAACGTCACCGCGGGCAACGCGGCCGGCCTGAACGACGGCGCCACCGCCTCGATCATCGCCTCCGAGGACTTCGCCCGCGAGAACGGCCTCCCGGTCAAGATGCGCCTCGTCTCCTACGCCTTCGCCGGCGTGGAGCCCGAGGTCATGGGCTACGGCCCGATCCCGGCGACCGAGAAGGCGCTGGCCAAGGCCGGCCTGTCGATCGACGACATCCAGCTCTTCGAGATCAACGAGGCGTTCGCGGTCCAGGTCCTCGCCTTCCTGGAGCACTACGGCATCGCCGACGACGACGCCCGCGTGAACCAGTACGGCGGCGCCATCGCGTACGGCCACCCGCTCGCCTCCTCCGGCGTCCGTCTGATGACGCAGCTGGCCCGCCAGTTCGAGGAGCAGCCGGAGGTCCGCTACGGCCTCACCACCATGTGCGTCGGCTTCGGCATGGGCGCCACGGTCATCTGGGAGAACCCGAACCACAAGGACGCCGGAGGCAGCAAGTGAGCACCACCGCAGAGCTTCTGAAGGGCGCCGCCGAGCTCTTCCCGGACGAGGTCGTCACCTCGGCCCACGTACGTCACTTCGAACTCCCCGCGGGCGCGGGCCGGTTCGCGCTGATCACGCTGGACAACGGCTTCGACCACACCAAGCCGACCACCTTCGGCCCGCAGTCGCTGGCGAACCTGAACACCGCGATCGACCAGGTCGAGGCCGAGGCCGCGAACGGTGAGATCGTCGGCGTCGGCGTCACCGGCAAGCCGTTCATCTTCGCCGTCGGCGCCGACCTCAAGGGCGTCGAGCTGCTCAAGCGGCACGAGGACGCGCTCGCCATCGGCAAGGGCGGCCACGACGTCTTCAAGCGGCTCGCGGGCCTCGCCGTGCCGACCTTCGCGTACTACAACGGCGCGGCCATGGGCGGCGGCGTCGAGGTCGGTCTGCACTGCTCCTACCGCACCGTGTCGAAGGCCCTGCCGGCCTTCTCGCTGCCCGAGGTCTTCCTCGGCCTGGTGCCCGGCTGGGGCGGCTGCACGATCCTGCCGAACCTGATCGGCGCGGAGAAGGCCGTCTCGGTCATCATCGAGAACAGCCTCAACCAGAACCGTCAGCTCAAGGGCAAGCAGGTCTTCGAGCTCGGCATCGCCGACGCGCTGTTCGAGGGCGCCGACTTCCTGGAGCAGTCCCTCATCTGGACGGCCGGTGTCCTGGGCGGCTCCGTCGCCGTCGAGCGCCCGGAGATCGACCGCGGCGAGGGCTGGGACCAGGCCGTCGCCAAGGGCCGCGCCCTCGCCGACTCCAAGGTGCACGGCGCCGCCCCCGCCGCCTACCGCGCCCTCGACATCATCGAGGCCGCCAAGGACGGCGACCTGCAGAAGGGCTACGACGCCGAGGACCAGGCCCTCGCGGACCTGATCATGGGCGGCGAGCTCCGCTCCGGCATCTACGCCTTCAACCTGGTGCAGAAGCGCGGCAAGCGCCCCGCCGGTGCCCCGGACAAGTCCCTCGCCCGCCCGGTCACCAAGGTCGGCGTCGTCGGCGCCGGTCTGATGGCCTCCCAGCTCGCGCTGCTCTTCCTGCGCCGCCTGGAGGTGCCGGTCGTCCTGACCGACATCGACCAGGAGCGCGTCGACAAGGGCGTCGGCTACGTCCACGGCGAGATCGAGAAGCTGCTCGGCAAGGGCCGCATCAACCAGGACAAGGCCAACCGCCTCAAGGGCCTGGTCTCCGGCGTGCTGGACAAGGCCGAGGGCTTCGCGGACGCGGACTTCATCATCGAGGCCGTGTTCGAGGAGATGTCCGTCAAGCAGAAGGTGTTCGCGGAGGTCGAGGCGGTCGCCCCGGCGCACGCGATCCTCGCCACCAACACCTCCTCGCTGTCGGTCTCCGAGATGGCGTCGAAGCTCCGGCACCCCGAGCGCGTGGTCGGCTTCCACTTCTTCAACCCGGTCGCGATCCTCCCGCTCCTGGAGATCGTGCGCGGCGAGCGGACCGACGACGCCTCGCTGGCCACCGCCTTCGGCGTCGCCAGGAAGCTGAAGAAGACGGCCGTGCTCACGAAGGACGCCCCGGCGTTCGTCGTGAACCGCATCCTGACCCGCTTCATGGGCGAGATCCAGAACGTCATCGACGAGGGCACCCCGGTCGCCGTCGCCGAGAAGGGCGTCGAGCCGCTCGGCCTGCCGATGTCGCCGCTGGTGCTCCTGGAGCTGGTCGGCCCGGCGATCGGCCTGCACGTCTCCGAGACCCTGAACCGCGCCTTCCCGGAGCGCTTCACCGTCTCCCCCAACCTGAAGGCGGTCGTCGAGGCCGGCAAGCGCGGCTTCTACGTCTACAAGCCGGAGAACGGCTTCAAGCCGGAGCTGGACCCCGAGGTCGCCGCGCTCCTCAAGCAGGGCGACGTCGTCCTGACCGAGGAGCAGGTCCGCGCCCGCGTCCTGGACGCGGTCGCGCAGGAGATCGGCCTGATGTTGGAGGAGGGTGTCGTCGCCGAGGCGCAGGACATCGACCTCTGCCTGATCACGGGCGCGGGCTGGCCCTTCCACCTGGGCGGCATCACGCCGTACCTGGACCGTGAGGGCGTCTCCGAGCGCGTCAACGGCAAGCGGTTCCTCGCGCAGGGCGTCGCGAGCGTCCCCGCGTAACGCCGCCGTACGGCCCCTGACGGCCCCGGTACCGCTTCGGCGGTGCCGGGGCCGTCATGCTGTGCGCATGGAGCTTCTGATCGTCGACGGGGCGAACGTGGTCGGGTCCGTACCCGATGGCTGGTGGAAGGACCGGTTCGGGGCCGCCGAGCGGCTGCGGGACCGGCTCGCCGCGCGCGGCGGGCCCGCTGAGGGCGGCCCGTACGAGATCGTGCTCGTCGTGGAGGGCCGGGCCCGGGGCGTGGCCTCCGTGCCGGGGGTACGGGTCGAGGACGCGCCCGGCAGCGGTGACGACCACATCGTGGAGCTGGTCCGGAACGCGGCCGGCCGGCCGTGTCTGGTGGTCACGGCCGACCGGGAGCTGCGGCGGCGGGTGGCGGAGGCGGGCGGGCGCTGCGCCGGGCCCCGGAGCCTGCCCTAGCGGGTCTCGTTCGCCCGCTCCGTGGCCAGGCGGCTGTGGGTGCGCCCGTACAGGTAGTAGACGACGAAGCCGATCAGCATCCAGACGGCGAAGCGGAACCAGGTCTCGGCGGGCAGGTTGAGCATCAGCCAGACCGAGGCGGCGATCGAGATGACCGGCAGCACCGGGACCCACGGGGTGCGGAAGGCGCGGGGCAGGTCGGGGCGGGTGCGGCGCAGGACGATCACGCCGACGGCGACCACGACGAAGGCGAACAGGGTGCCGATGTTCACCAGGGTCGCCAGCTCGTTGATGCTGGTGAAGCCGGCGACGACGGCGATGACCGCGCCGAGCAGGATGGTCGGCCGGTACGGGGTCTTGAAGCGCGGGTGGGTGATGGAGAAGAAGCGGGGCAGCAGCCCGTCCCGGCTCATCGCGAAGAACACCCGGGTCTGGCCGAGCAGCAGGATCAGGCAGACGGTGGTGAGGCCGATGGCGGCACCGAAGCTGATCACCCCCGCGTAGAAGGGGTGGCCGACGGCCTTGAAGGCGTCGGCGAGCGGGGCGCTGACGGAGAGGTCGGTGTACTTCTGCATCCCGGTGACGACGAGGGCGACGGCCACGTACAGGATCGTGCAGATGAGCAGCGAGCCGAGGATGCCGCGGGGCATGTCCCGCTGCGGCAGCTTGGTCTCCTCGGCGGCGGTGGCGACCACGTCGAAGCCGATGAAGGCGAAGAAGACGACGGAGGCGGCGGTGAAGATGCCCATCACGCCGAAGTTGGTCGGGGCGTAGCCGAACATCAGCTGGATCAGCGGCTCGGTCCAGTCGGAGCCGCCGCCGGGCGGGGTGACGGCGGGCGGGATGAACGGCTTGTAGTTGTCGCCGACGATGAAGAACAGGCCCGCGACGATCACGATCAGCACGACCGCCACCTTGATGGAGACGACCACGGCGGTGATCCGCGCCGACAGCTTCATGCCGAGCACGAGGACCGCCGTCAGCACCAGGACCAGCACGAAGGCGAGGATGTCGAAGGTGCCGCCGGCCACGTCCGGGCCTTCGAGGGCGGCCGGCAGGTGCCAGCCGACGTTGTCCATCAGCGAGCGCACGTAGCCGGACCAGCCGACGGCGACGACGGCGGTGCCGAGCGCGAACTCCAGCACCAGGTCCCAGCCGATGATCCAGGCCGGCAGCTCGCCGATGGAGGCGTACGCGAAGGTGTACGCGGATCCCGCGACCGGCACCGTGGAGGCGAACTCCGCGTAGCACAGGGCGGCGAGCGCGCAGACGATGCCGGCGGCGACGAAGGCGAGCGCGGTGGCCGGGCCCGCGTTCTCCTTGGCGACCTTGCCGGTGAGGACGAAGATGCCGGTGCCGATGATGACGCCGACGCCGAAGACGGTGAGGTCCCAGGCGGACAGGGACTTCCTGAGGGCGTGCTCCGGCTCCTCGGTGTCGCGGATCGACTGCTCGACCGACTTGGTCCGGAACACCCCTGCACGCGCGGGTGGTCGCTGGTCCGTACTCATGTCGCACCTCCTGCCGGGTGGGCTGCCCGCCCCCGGGCCGGAATGCACGCGGAAGGGCCGGTCGGCACTCCGAAGAGTGAACCGACCGGCCCAAAGGTGACGCTCAGTGAGTCCGCCGCCGCCGGATCAGTCGCGGACGGGTGCCACGGCCTTGGCGCTCGTCTCGAACCTGCCGTCCAGCCGCGAGACCAGGCCGGTGACCTGGCGCGCGATGTCCGGGGCGGTGAGCCCGATCTCCGCCATGACCTCGCCCCGGGAGGCGTGGTCGAGGAAGACCGGCGGGATGCCGAAGTCGCGCAGCGGGACGTCGACACCCGCGTCGCGCAGCGCCTGGGCGACGGCGGAGCCGACGCCGCCGACGCGGCTGTTGTCCTCGACGGTGACGACCACGCGGTGCCGCTCGGCGAGCGGGGCCATGGCCTCGTCGACGGGCTTGACCCAGCGCGGGTCGACCACGGTGGTGGAGATGCCCTGCTTGTCGAGCAGGTCGGCGATCTCCAGGCACATCGGCGCCAGCGCGCCGACCGAGACCAAGAGGACGTCCGGCGTGTCGCTGCCCGGCTCGCGGAGCACGTCCATGCCGCCGATCCGGCGCAGCGCCGGGACCGCGGGGCCGACCGCGCCCTTGGAGAAGCGGACCACGGTGGGCGCGTCGGTGACCTCGACGGCCTCGCGCAGCTGGGCGCGGACCTGATCGGCGTCGCGCGGGGCGGCGAGCCGCAGGCCGGGCACGACCTGGAGGATCGACATGTCCCACATGCCGTTGTGGGAGGCGCCGTCGGTGCCGGTGACACCGGCCCGGTCCAGGACGAAGGTGACGCCGCACTTGTGCAGGGCGACGTCCATCAGGACCTGGTCGAAGGCGCGGTTGAGGAAGGTCGCGTAGACGGCGAAGACCGGGTGGAGGCCGCCGGTGGCGAGGCCCGCCGCGGAGACCGCGCCGTGCTGCTCGGCGATACCGACGTCGAACACGCGGTCGGGGAACGCCTTGGCGAACTTGTCGAGGCCGACCGGCTGGAGCATGGCCGCGGTGATCGCGACGATGTCCGCGCGCTCCTTGCCGAGCTCGACCATCTCCTGGCCGAAGACGCTGGTCCAGTCGGCGCCGGAGGAGGCGATCGGCAGACCCGTGTCGGGGTGGATCTTGCCGACGGCGTGGAAGCGGTCCGCCTCGTCCTGGAGGGCCGGCTGGTAGCCGCGGCCCTTCTCGGTGAGGCAGTGCACGATCACCGGGCCGCCGAAGCGCTTGGCGCGGGTGAGCGCGGACTCCAGGGCCTCGATGTCGTGCCCGTCGATGGGGCCGACGTACTTCAGGCCGAGGTCCTCGAACATGCCCTGCGGGGCGATGAAGTCCTTGAGGCCCTTCTTGGCGCCGTGCAGGGTCTCGTAGAGCGGCTTCCCGACGACGGGGGTGCGCTCCAGGATGTCCTTGCCGCGGGCGAGGAAGCGCTCGTAGCCGTCGGTGGTGCGCAGGGTCGCCAGATGGTTGGCGAGGCCGCCGATGGTGGGCGCGTAGGAGCGCTCGTTGTCGTTCACCACGATGACCAGCGGGCGGTCCTTGGCGGCGGCGATGTTGTTCAGCGCCTCCCAGGCCATGCCGCCGGTGAGGGCGCCGTCGCCGATGACCGCGACGACGTGGTCGTCCTTGCGGCGGATCTCGTTGGCCTTGGCCAGTCCGTCGGCCCAGCCGAGGACGGTGGAGGCGTGCGAGTTCTCGATGACGTCGTGCTCGGACTCCGCCTGCGAGGGGTATCCGGACAGGCCGCCCTTCATCTTGAGCTTGGAGAAGTCCTGGCGGCCCGTGAGCAGCTTGTGGACGTAGCTCTGGTGCCCGGTGTCGAAGAGCACCTTGTCCTTGGGCGAGTCGAAGACGCGGTGCAGGGCGATGGTCAGCTCGACCACGCCGAGGTTGGGGCCGAGGTGCCCGCCGGTCTTGGAGACGGCGTCCACGAGGAACGACCTGATTTCTCCGGCCAGCCGGTCCAGCTGTTCCGAGGAGAGCCGGTCCAGATCCCGCGGTCCCCTGATACGGGTCAGCAGAGCCACCCGTGCCTCCTTGCGTTTGAGCTGGTCGAGCTTGCCGATTTGTCGAGTCTAATGTTCCGTCTTGGATCGTGGGCATCGGGCCGGGGTACCGAGCGTCACTCGTCCGGCCTACACACCGATGATCCGTGCGGCCGGTGCACTGGTCCGGACGCAGCAGCGCCCGGCGCCGGTTCTCGGCGCCGGGCGGAGTGTGGCGAGCGTTACGCCCGCCCGGGTGCGCTAGGCGCGCCCCGCGGTCTTCTGCGTGCGGCGGGAGACCGAGTCGATCACGACGGCGGCGAGCAGCACCGCGCCGGTGATCATGTTCTGGATCGCGTTGGACATGCCGATCATGTTCAGGCCCTGCTGGATCGACTGGATCACGATCATGCCGAGGAGCGCGGACCAGACCTTGCCCCGGCCGCCGAAGAGGCTGGTGCCGCCGATCACGGCCGCGGCGATGACCAGCATCAGCGTGTTGCCGCCGCCGAGGCTCTTGGTCGCGCCGCCGGAGAGGCTCGCGATGAACAGGCCGCCGAAGGCGGCGAGGGTGCCGGAGATCGCGAAGACGGCGATCCGGACCCGGTCCACGTTGATGCCGGCGCGGCGGGCCGCCTCGGCGTTGCCGCCGACCGCGAAGACCTTGCGGCCGAAGAGGGTGCGGCGGGCCACGAAGTCCGCGATCACCAGGACGGCCACGAAGAGCACCAGGGCCAGCGGGAGGCCGCGGGCGCCGGCGGGCTCGTTCATCACGTACGCGACGACGAAGACCAGGACGGCGACGACGGCGGTGCGCAGCACGATCTCGGCGACCGGGCGGGCCGGGAGCTGGGCGGCCCGGCGGCGGCCGCTGTCGCGCAGCAGGGAGAACAGGTACGCGGCGACGGCGAGGAGCGCGAGCCCGTAGGCGGCGATCTTGTCGGCGAAGAAGTAGTTGGTCAGGTTCTCCACCACGCTGCCGGACGGCGTGTTGATGGAGCCCTCGCCGCCCATGAGCCATTCCTGGAGGCCCATCCAGCCGAGGAAGCCCGCCAGGGTGACGACGAACGCGGGGACGCCGATCTTGGCGAAGAAGAAGCCGTGCAGCGCGCCGATGGCGGTGCCCGCGAGCACCGCGAGCACGATGGCCAGCCACTGGTTCATGCCGTTGCTGACCTGGAGCCCCGCCCAGACGGCGGCGCCGACGCCGGCGACGGAGCCCATCGACAGGTCGATCTCGCCGAGGACCAGGACGAAGACGATGCCGACGGCCATGATGCCGAGGCCGGAGGCGTACACCGCGACGTTGGCGACGGAGCTCGCGGAGAGGAAGTTGGCGTTCTGGATCTGGAAGACGACCGCGATGACGATCAGGCCCAGGATCACGGGGAGCGAGCCGAGCTCGCCGCCGCGTATCTTGCGGGTGAACTCCGTCCAGTACCCCTTGACACCCTCCTCGCGCACGAGGAGGCGGGGGTCGACGGCCGGGGCGGCGGGGGCGGGCGCGGCGGACCCCTCGGCGGGGGCCTCGGGGGTCTTGGCGAGGTCGCTCACTGGGAGTCCTCCTTCGCTGCGGTACGGGCCTGCCTGCGGGTCACGGCGTTGTCCGTGGCGCCGGTGATGGCGGCGATGATCGTCTCGTGGGTGGTGTCCTCGACGTCGAAGACCCCGTTGTTGCGGCCGAGGCGGAGCACGGCGACCTTGTCGGCGACGGCGCGGACGTCGGCCATGTTGTGGCTGATGAGGATGACGCCGTGGCCGCGCTCGCGCAGCCGCTCGACCAGGTCGAGGACCTGGGCGGTCTGCTCGACGCCGAGGGCGGCGGTGGGCTCGTCGAGGATGACGATCTTCGGGTCGCCGATCAGGGCGCGGGCGATGGCCACGACCTGCCGCTGGCCGCCGGAGAGGGCGGCGACGGGGATGCGGACCGAGGGGATGCGGATGGACAGGGTGTCCAGCAGCTCCCGGGCGCGCTTCTCCATGGCGATCTCGTCGAGCACCTTGGCGGAGCTGAGCTCGCTGCCGAGGAAGAGGTTGGCGACGACGTCGAGGTTGTCGCAGAGCGCCAGGTCCTGGTAGACGGTGGCGACCCCGAGGTTCTGGGAGTCGTGGGGCTTGTTGATCTGGACGGGGCGGCCGTCCCATTCGATGGTGCCCTCGTCGATCGGGTGGACACCCGAGATCGTCTTGACGAGGGTCGACTTGCCGGCGCCGTTGTCGCCCACCAGGGCGACGACCTCTCCGGCATGGATCTCCAGATCGACATCGGTGAGCACCTGGACGGCACCGAACCGCTTGGAGACCCCGCGCAACGCCAGCACGGGCGTAGCGGACACGTGAATCATCTCCTTCGCCGCCTGACCGGCGGGGATGTGAAGCGAGGAGCGCGGCGGGACACCGCGAGCAGCGAGGGGGTCCGGCGCCCCGCCCCCGCTTGCGGGGCGTGGATGTGGGGCGGGGGCGCCGGACGGTCTTCCGTGGGGGGCGGGGCGGGCTACTTGATGCCCGCGGCCTCGCAGGCCGCCTTGTACTCGGCGGTGCAGATGTCGGCGGCCTTGTAGACGTTGTCCGCGATGATCGTGGAGGCGATGTTCTCCTTGGTCACGACCTGCGCGTCGTACAGCTTGGCCGGGATGTCCTTGAACTCGCCGGTGAGGCTGGTGACCTTGACGGGGACGAGGTCGTCGATCTTCTCGCCCTTGAGGAGCTTGACCGCGATCTCGGCGGTGGTCTCGGCCTCGGGCTTGATCTGCTTGTAGATGGTGAAGGACTGATCGCCCTTCAGGATCCGCTGCAGACCCGCGAGTTCGGCGTCCTGGCCGCCGACCGGGACCTTGACGCCCTGCTTGCTGAGGGCGGTGATGATGCCGCCGGCCATGCCGTCGTTGGCGGAGTAGACGCCCTGGAAGCCCGCCTTGCCCAGGGAGTCGATGGCGGCGCCCATCTTCTTGTTGGCCTCGTCCGGGGACCAGTCCGGGATGTCCTGCTCGTAGACGACCTTCTTGACGCCGGTGTCGAGGACGCTGTGGGCGCCCTTCTTGAACAGCGGGGCGTTGGGGTCGGTCGGCGAGCCGTTGATCATGACAACGTTGGCGTCCTTCGCCTTGTCGCCGAGCGCCTTCACCAGGGCCTCGCCCTGGAGGCGGCCGATCTTCTCGTTGTCGTACGAGACGTAGGCGGAGATCGGGCCCTCGGCCAGGCGGTCGTACGCGACCACCTTGACGCCCTTCTTCTCGGCCTGCTGGACCCAGGACTTGGTGGCCTTGTAGTCGACCGAGTCCAGGATGATGACCTTCACGCCCTGCGTGACGAGCGCGTCGAACTGCTTCTTCTGCGTCTCGGTGTCCTGCGCGGCGTTGTTGTACTTGACCTCGCAGTCCGAGCAGAGGGACTTGATCTTCGCCTCGATGATCGGGCGGTCGAAGGTCTCGTAGCGGGTGGTCTTGTTCTCCGGCAGGAGCAGGCCGATGGTCTTGCTGTCGCCGCCGTTCGCGTCACCCGAGCCGTTGTCGCCCGCCTTGCCACAGGCGGCGAGGGAGAGGGCCATGGAAACCGCGGCCGTGCCTATGACGACGCGGCGCGTCATTGCGTTCATGTGGGGTTGCCTCCCTGACGAGGCCGCGACGTTGCGGCCGAGGTGGCTGGAAGTCAACTCGGCCGCAGGGGCGCCGTCAAGGAGTAAATCCTTAACGAGATGACAACGGTGCCATCCGTTATCTAAGTGAACGCAAGAGTGGCCCCGTTGAGGGCGCTTCCCGTCCCGCCCTCCAAAAGCGTCGAATCGCCCATTTCGCTGAGGACGAGGGCGAGCGCGCCGAGCACCTCGGCGCGGCCGCCCAGCGCCCCCTGGGCCAGCGAGAGCTGCCGGGCGGCGCTGGGGATCGCGTACCGCGAGACGGAGTCCCTGATGGGCGCCAGGACCAGCTCACCGGCCTCCGCGAGGTCGCCGCCGAGGATCACCCGGCTCGGGTTCAGGAGGTTGCAGAGGTTGGCGATGCCGCTGCCGATGTGCCGGCCGACGTCGGCGATCACCCGGCGGCAGCCGGGGTCGCCCTCGCGGGCCAGCTGGACCACCCGCTCCATGGTCAGGTCGGGGCCGTGGCTCGACTGGAGCAGCGGCAGCACGTACCGGGCGGCGGTGAAGGTCTCCAGGCAGCCGCGGTTGCCGCAGCGGCAGACCGGGCCCGACTCGTCCAGGGTGATGTGCCCGATCTCGCCGGCCGTGCCCCCGGGGCCCCGGTAGACCCGCCCGTCGATCACCAGGCCGGCGCCGACGCCGCTGGCCACCTTGATGTACGCGAGGTCCTTCACGCCCCGGCCGCTGCCCCAGACCAGCTCGCCGAGCGCGCCGAGGTTGGCGTCGTTGTCGACGTGCACGGGGACGCCGAGCCGGGCGGACAGCTCGTCGGCGGGGTTGATCCCGCTCCAGCCCGGCAGGATCGAGGTGGAGCCCAGGGTGCCCGAGGAGACGTCGATCGGGCCGGGTACGCCGAGGCCCACGCCGACGACCTTGTCCCGGCCGATCCCGGTGGCCCCGATCAGCCGGGTGACCAGCTGCTCGGCCCGGTCGAAGCCCTCGGCGGCGGAGGCGTCCACGTCCAGCGGCTCGGCCTCCTCGGCGAGCACCTGGTGGGCCAGGTTGCCCACCGCGACCCGCAGGTGGGTGTGGCCGAAGTCGACGCCGATGACGATGCCCGCGTCGCCGCTGAGCGAGACGCTGCGGGCCCGGCGCCCGCCCGCGGACGTGGGGGTGACCTCGACGGTCCCGCCGTCCTTCAGCTCCCGCACGATGTTGGAGACCGTGGCGGCGGACAGGCCCGTCGCGCGGGCGATCTCCGCCTGGGTGAGCGAACCGGCCATCCGGACCGCCCGGACGACCCGCTCCAGATTGGCCCGGTGCAGCGACGACTGCGACCCCGGAGTCTCCATTGACTCTCTCCACCCTACGACGTGTACAAGTTATGAACTCCAAGCTCCTTCGTAGGGCTTGTCGTCGTCAAGTCCTCGACGGTAGCCGAAAGCGGACGCAAAAGGTCCGGTCCCGGGGTGGAATCCCCGGGACCGGACCTCGTGGCGCGGATGTCGTTACTTGAGCGTGGCCGAAGTGAGACCCGCCTGGACCTGCCGCTGGAAGGACAGGTAGACGACCAGCATCGGGATCATGGCGATGGTGACGCCGGCGAAGAGCACCGGCAGGTCCGTCTCGTAGCCCTGCTGCTGCTGGAGCTGGATCAGGCCCTGGGTGAGCACGTACCGCTCCGGGTCGTCACCGCTCTGCGGCTGCATCAGCACGGTCGGCAGGACGAACTGGTTCCACTGCCCCAGCGTGTTGAAGATGCCCACGCTGAGCAGGCCCGGCTTGGCCATCGGCAGCATCACCTGGAAGAACGCCCGGGTGTGCGAGGCGCCGTCCAGGATCGCCGCCTCGAAGACCGCCGTCGGCAGCGTCCGGAAGAACGCGTGCATGAAGAAGACGGTGAAGGGCATCGAGTAGGCGACGTACACCAGGATCAGGCCCTGGTACGTGTTGAGCATCCCGAGCATCTTCACCATGAAGAAGAGCGGGACCAGGGCCAGGAAGACCGGGAACATCGCGCCGGCGACGAAGAAGTAGTAGATGACCCGGTTGCCCCAGAACTGGTAGCGGGCCAGCACGTACGCCGCCATGGAGCCGAAGAGCATGGTCAGCGGCACCGAGAACACCAGGACGATCACGGTGTTCACGAAGTAGTCGCCGATGCCCTTGCTCCAGGCGCGGCCGAAGACGTCCAGCGACCAGTTGGACGGCCAGCCGAAGGCCGAGCCGGCGATCTGGGAGTCGGTCTTGAAGGAGCTGAGCACCAGCCACAGCAGCGGCAGCACGATCAGCAGGGCCCACACGGCGAGGAAGCCGTGCGAGAAGACGTTGAGGACGACGCCCTCGCGGGCGGGTCCGGGGGCCGGGGTCCGGCCCTGGCCGGCCGCGCGCTGCCGGGGCACCGGGGCCCCGTCCGGCTCGGTGGCCGGGCTCGCGTCGGACTTCTGGATGGGTGCAGTCATCGTCGGTTCTCCCGCTCAGAACTCGAGGCGCTCGCGGCGGGTGGCGCGCAGCGTGACCACGGACACGATCAGGGTGAGGAGCAGCATGACCACGCCCATGGCACAGGCGTAACCGCTCTTACCGAAGTAGAGGAAGTTGCGCATCATGACCGTCGACATGGTCTCGCTGTGGTGGTCGGGGCCGCCGCCGTAGTCGCCCGAGGTCATCGTGGAGACCAGGACGAACATGTCCATGGCGACGATGCCGAGGTAGACCCAGGCGGTCTGCACCGAGTCCCACAGCAGCGGCAGGGTGATGCGGAAGAAGGACTGGGCGCGGCCGGCGCCGTCGATCAGCGCGGCCTCGTAGATGTCCCGGGGGATGGACTGCATGGCGGCGGAGAACAGCACCAGGTAGAAGCCGACGCCGTGCCAGACGACGACCGCCATGAGGGCCCACAGGACGAAGTTGGGCTCGTTGAGCCACTCGATCGGATCGTTGGCCTCGATCAGGCCGAGCTTGAGCAGCAGGCCGTTGAGCATGCCGCCGGTGTCGCTGCGGTACACGGCGCCGAAGAGCACCGCGAGGATCGCCAGCGAGAGCACCTGCGGGAAGAAGTAGACGACCTTGTAGAACTTGGACCCGGAGACGCCGGCCACGCCGCCGGCCTTGCTGCGCCCGCCCGCGTTCACCATGAAGGCGAAGAAGAGGGCCAGCAGGATGGTGATCACCGGGATGAACACCAGGAACAGGATGTTGTGCCAGACCGCTCCCAGGAAGACGTCGTCCTGGAACAGGGCGACGTAGTTGTCGAATCCGACGAAGGAGAAGGTCTGCGACTGGCCCTTCCAGTCGGTCAGCGAGTAGCCGATCGTCTGGATGTACGGCCAGATGACGAAGACCAGATAGAGGGCCACGGGTATGAAGAGGAATCCCGTGACGAACTGGTACTGCCCTTTGCGCATGGCGTTCCTGTCCCTGATGTCCCCGGTTTTTGCTAGGTGTCGGTCAGTCGCGGCGGTTCTTCTTGGACGCCGGGTCCTTGGCGGCCTTGTCGACGGCGGCCTGGGCCCGCTTGAGCCACTCGGCGGGCTGGATGCGCTTGGCCATCAGCTCGTTGGAGGCGTTCTGGATCTCGGTGTCCATCTCGCTGTACCACTCGGTGTACAGGTAGCGGAAGGTGTTGGTGCCGGCCGCCTTGGAGGCCACGACCGTCGACTGGGTGCCGGGGCGCAGCTTGACGCTCGGGTCCACGCCGTCGGCGAGGATGGTGAGGGAGTTGGCCTCCTTCGCGAAGAGCGTCGACCACTCCTTCGACAGCATCATCCGCATGAACTCCTTGGCCTCGGTGAGGTTCTTGGCCTTGGAGGGGATGATGAAGGGCTCGCCGGAGCCGGCCCGGATGGCCTCGTACGGCATGGCGCTGCCGGGCAGCAGGGGCATCGGCATGAACTTCATGTCGAAGTCCTCCGGCGTCTGCTTGAGCTGCTCGTTCTCCAGCCAGGAGCCACAGGTGATGAAGGCGGCCTTGTACTGGTTCCAGCGGGTCTGCGACTCGGTGTGGGTGAGGCCGTTGGTGCCGGCCATCAGGTAGCCCTTCTCCACCAGCTCGTAGACCGCCTCGACGGCCTCCTTGGCCGCTGCGGAGCCGACGAACGCCTTCGGGTCCAGGTTGTCGATCGCCTTCATGGCGTCCAGACCGCCCTTCTTGGCGATCAGGTCCATGATGGCGACGTTGATGTAGTACGGGAACTTGCCCTGGTGGGCGAGGCCGCCGATGCCCTTGGCGGTGGCGGCCTTGCAGATCGCCAGGAACTCGTCCCAGGTCTTCGGCTCGGTCCAGCCGTTCTCCTTGAAGAGCTTGCCGGAGTACCACAGGCCCCACACCGTGTAGATGTAGTTGAGGGCGACGACCTTGCCCTCCTGGAGGCCGGCGTCGATGGTGCCGGGGATCAGGGTGTCCCGGACCTTCTTGGCGGGGTCGTCGACGGACGGCGCGTCGAGGACCTCGGCGAGGTCGAGCAGCTGCCCGTTCTTCGCGAGCACGTCGATCTTGATCTTCTGGGCGCCGGAGTCGTCGACGATGTCCGGCGGGTTGCCCGCGTTGAAGCGGGGCTGGAGCTTGCCGGTGATCTCCTGGGTGCCCGTGTGGGTCGCGGTGACGCCCCACTTCTTGTTGAAGCTGGCCTCCCACGCCTTGGCGTAGTCGTCGCCGTAGCCGCCCTTGAAGACGACGACGTCGATCTTGCCGCCCTTGGTCATGCCGAAGGGATTGTCCTTCGTCTTCTCGCCCTTGGGCTTGTCGCCGCCCGTCTCGTCGCCTCCACCGGAGGCGCACGCGGACAGGAAGCTCATGGTCGGCACCGAGATCAGACCGAGGGCGGCGGAACGCTTGATCAGATCGCGACGGCCGAGGCCCTCATGGTTCTGGGCGGGGGTGGATCCCATGCTCAAGTCCTCGCCTTCATTCAGGACTCTGGCGGTGTACCGGTCACCCGTAGAGATTCGCCTCAGGCGAAGGGCCCCGCCACCGCGGTCAATTGCAGCTGGGTCGTACGTGTGCAGCTGGGTGGTACATGGGTCGGGCCGTCGTGCGCAGCGTCACAACGGGCGGGACGCCGACAGGTATAGTCCACTTCCCGCCGCCGGAGCAAGATCGAAACAAGCTTTCCCCAAGAGTCGTCTCCGAGTTGAGACCTGCGGCCTCTCCAGGGCGCTTCTGCCCCATTTCCTCCCCGATTTTGCCCTCAACACCCTTGACACCACCCGTCACTTGGCCGTCTCCTGGGGACTTGCTCAGTGTGAATGACAACGTTGTCTCAACTTCACCGGCAGGAGCGACGACACGGCATGCGTCCCCCTCTCAGAGCGGTCTGTCTGGCGGCCTCGGCGGCACTGGTACTGAGCCTCACCCCCGCGGTGGCTCAGGCGCTTCCGGACCGAACGGACCATTCGACCGAACACGACTCCTCCGCACGGGAGTTCACGAGCTCCTTCGAAGCGGACGAACCCCAGCCGACCTGGCGGAACACCGTCGAAGTCGGCCCGGACGGCAGGAAGCGGACGGGCGGCGTGGACGGCGGCTTCGCCACCGGCATCCCCGGCAACGTCACCGACCGCGTCACCGCCCTGCGCGCCAGCGCCGAGAACGCGGGCTCGGGCGAGGTCAAGGAGAACCTGACCGACCTCCAACCGGGCACCAAATGGCTGGCGTTCGAGCCCACCGCCTGGATCGAGTTCGACCTCGACGAGCCGGTGCGGCTGGCGACGTACGCGCTGACCTCGGCCAACGACGCCGCCGAACGCGACCCCCGGGACTGGACCCTCAAGGGCTCGGCGGACGGCAAGGAGTGGACGGTCCTCGACACGCGCGCGGGCGAGTCCTTCGCCAAGCGCTTCGAGACCCGCCCGTACGACCTCGCGGGCGGCGGCACGGCCTACGCCCACTACCGGCTGGAGATCACCAAGAACGCGGGCGCGGGCCTCACCCAGCTCGCCGACGTTCAGTTCTCGAACGGGGACACCTCCCAGCCCGTCCCCGAGGAGATGCGCAGCCAGGTGGACCGCGGGCCCAGCGGCTCCCCCACCGCCAAGGCGGGCGCGGGCTTCACCGGGAAGCGGGCGCTGCGCTACGCCGGCACCCACAAGGGCGAGGGCCGGGGCTGGTCGTACAACAAGGTCTTCGACGTCGACACCCGGATCACCCGGGACACCGAGCTGGCGTACCGGGTCTTCCCGGCGATGAACGAGACGGACCTGAACTACCCCGCCACCAACGTCGCCGTGGACCTCGCCTTCACCGACGGCACCTATCTGAGCGAGCTCGGCGCCACCGACACCCACGGCGGGCTCCTCACCCCGCAGGGCCAGGGCGCCGCCAAGCGCCTCTACGTCAACCAGTGGAACCAGGTCACCGCCCGGATCGGCGCGGTCGCGAACGGGAAGACCGTCGACCGGATCCTCGTGGCGTACGACTCCCCCAAGGGCCCGGCGAAGTTCCAGGGCTGGATCGACGACGTGTCGCTCGCGCCGCGCAAGCCGGCCAGGCCGCTCGCCCGGCTCTCCGACTACGCCTCGACGACCCGGGGCACCAACTCCTCGGGTGCCTTCTCGCGCGGCAACACCTTCCCGGCCACGGCGGTGCCGCATGGCTTCAACTTCTGGACGCCGGTGACCAATTCGGCCTCCCAGAGCTGGCTGTACGAGTACGCGCGGAGCAACAACGCGGACAACCTGCCGGTCCTCCAGGCGCTGTCGGCCAGCCATGAGCCGAGCCCCTGGATGGGCGACCGGCAGACCTTCCAGCTGATGCCCTCGGCCGCCGCCGGGCCCCCGCCCGCCGACCGGACGGCGCGGGCGCTGCCCTTCCGGCACGAGAACGAGACGGCGAGGCCGCACTACTACGGCGTCACCTTCGAGAACGGGCTGAAGGCGGAGATCGCCCCGACCGACCACGCGGCGGCGATGCGCTTCACCTACCCGGGCGCCGACGCGACCGTGCTCTTCGACAACGTCACCGACCAGGGCGGGCTCACCCTCGACCCGGCGACGAGTTCGTTCACCGGATTCTCGGACGTGAAGAGCGGGCTGTCCACGGGCGCGGGCCGGATGTTCGTGTACGGCGTCTTCGACGCGCCGGTCACCGGCTCTGGCAAGCCGTCCGAGCAGGGTGTGAAGGGCCACTTCCGCTTCGACGCGGGCGCGGACCGCACGGTCGGGCTGCGGATCGCGACCTCGCTGATCTCCGTCGAGCAGGCGAAGGCGAACCTGGCCGACGAGATCCCGGCGGGCACCGGCTTCGACACCGTCCGCGAGCGGGCCCAGCGCGCCTGGGACCAGGTGCTCGGCCGGGTCACCGTCGAGGGCGCGAGCCACGACCAGCTGGTGACCCTGTACTCCAGCCTCTACCGGCTCTACCTGTACCCCAACTCCGGCTACGAGAAGGTGGGTTCGGGCTACAAGTACGCCAGCCCCTTCTCCGCCCCGACCGGGCCCGACACCCCGACCCGGACCGGCGCGAAGATCGTCGACGGCAAGGCGTACGTCAACAACGGCTTCTGGGACACCTACCGGACGACCTGGCCGGCGTACTCGTTCCTCACCCCGCGCAAGGCGGGCGAGCTGGTCGACGGCTTCGTGCAGCAGTACAAGGACGGCGGCTGGATCTCCCGCTGGTCCTCCCCCGGCTACGCGGACCTGATGACCGGCACCTCCTCGGACGTGGCGTTCGCGGACGCGTACGTGAAGGGCGTGGACTTCGACGCGAAGGCGGCGTACGAGGCGGCGCTGAAGAACGCCACCGTCGTCGCGCCCAGCCGGGGCGTCGGCCGCAAGGGCATGGAGACCTCGCCCTTCACCGGCTACGCCTCGACCGAGACCCACGAGGGCCTGTCCTGGTCGCTGGAGGGCTACCTCAACGACTACGGCATCGCGACGATGGGCCGGGCTCTCTACGAGAAGACCGGCGAGAAGCGCTACCGGGAGGAGTCGGAGTACTTCCTGGACCGGGCCCGGCACTACGTCTCGCTCTTCGACGCGAAGGCGGGCTTCTTCCAGGGGCGGGACGCGAAGGGCGCCTGGCGGCTGCCCTCGGAGTCGTACGACCCGCGGGTCTGGGGCTACGACTACACGGAGACCAACGGCTGGGGCTACGCCTTCACCGCCCCGCAGGACTCCCGGGGGCTGGCCAACCTGTACGGCGGGCGGGCGGGGCTGGCGAAGAAGCTGGACGCGTACTTCTCGACCCCGGAGACGGCGAGCCCGGACCTGGCCGGCTCGTACGGCAGCGTCATCCACGAGATGACGGAGGCGCGGGACGTGCGGATGGGCATGTACGGGCACTCCAACCAGGTCGCCCACCACGTGCCGTACATGTACGACGCCGCCGGGCAGCCGTGGAAGACGGCGGAGAAGGTCCGCGAGGTCCTCGCCCGGCTCTACACCGGCAGCGAGATCGGGCAGGGCTACCACGGCGACGAGGACAACGGCGAGCAGTCGGCCTGGTTCCTGTTCTCCGCGCTCGGCTTCTATCCGCTGGTGATGGGCGGCGGGGAGTACGCGATCGGCTCGCCGCTCTTCACGAAGGCGACGGTCCGGATGGACAACGGCCGCACCCTGGTCGTGGAGGCGCCGCGCAACAGCGCCCGCAACATCTACGTCCAGGGCGTGAAGCTGAACGGCAAGCGCTGGACCTCGACCGCGCTGCCGCACGACCTGCTGGCCAAGGGCGGGGTGCTGCGCTTCGACATGGGCGCCAAGCCCTCGGCCTGGGGCACCGGCGGCTCGGCGGCGCCGGTCTCGATCACGAAGGGCGACGCGGTGCCGGAGCCTCGGGCGGACCTGGTGCGGGGCGTGGGGCCCCTCTTCGACGACACCTCGGCGACGGCGGGCGCGCTGGCCGGCCCGCTGGACCTGCCGGTGGCGGCGCCCGGGAAGGCGGTCCAGTACACGCTGACCTCGACCGGCGACCGGGCGAAGGCCCCGACGGGCTGGGTGCTCCAGGGCTCGGCGGACGGCGTCACCTGGCGGGACCTGGACCGGCGGACCGGCGAGTCCTTCGCCTGGGACCGGCAGACCCGGGCGTTCTCGGTGGCGAAGCCGGGCACGTACGCGAAGTACCGGCTGGTGCCGACGGGACCGGGCGGCTCGGGCGGCGAGCTGGCGGAGGTGGAGCTGCTGGGCTGACCGTCCCGGCGCACGCGTAAGGCCCGTCCCCCAGGGGGGACGGGCCTTACGTCTGGCCTTCTAGCCGCGGATCAGGTTGCGCAGCACGTACTGCATGATGCCGCCGTTGCGGTAGTAGTCCGCCTCACCGGGGGTGTCGATGCGGACGACCGCGTCGAACTCGACACCGGTGTCGGTGGTGACCTTGACCGTGCTCGGGGTCGTGCCCTCGTTCAGCTCGGTGATGCCCGCGATGGAGAAGGTCTCCTCGCCGGTCAGGCCGAGCGAGTCGGCCGACTGGCCGGCCGGGAACTGGAGCGGGAGGACGCCCATGCCGATGAGGTTCGAGCGGTGGATGCGCTCGTACGACTCGGTGATGACGGCCTTGACGCCGAGGAGCGCGGTGCCCTTGGCGGCCCAGTCGCGGGACGAGCCGGAGCCGTACTCCTTGCCGCCCAGGATGACCAGCGGGGTGCCGGCGGCCTGGTAGTTCTGCGAGGCGTCGTAGATGAACGACACCGGGCCGTCGGCCTGGGTGAAGTCGCGGGTGAAGCCGCCCTCGGTGCCCGGCGCGATCTGGTTGCGCAGGCGGATGTTGGCGAAGGTGCCGCGGATCATGACCTCGTGGTTGCCTCGGCGCGAGCCGTAGGAGTTGAAGTCACGACGCTCCACACCGTGCTCGGTGAGGTACTTGCCGGCCGGGGTGTCGGCCTTGATGGCGCCGGCCGGGGAGATGTGGTCGGTGGTGACCGAGTCTCCCAGCTTGGCCAGGACGCGGGCGCCGGCGATGTCGGTGACCGGGGTGGTCTCCATCGTCATGCCCTCGAAGTACGGGGGCTTGCGCACGTAGGTCGACTCGGCGTCCCACTCGAAGGTGTTGCCGGTCGGGATGGAGAGCGCCTGCCACTGGGCGTCGCCCGCGAAGACGTCCTGGTAGGACTTGTTGAACATGTCCTCGCCGATGGCGTTGGCGACGACGTCGTTGACCTCGGCCTCGGTCGGCCAGATGTCGGTCAGGTAGACCGGCTTGCCGTCCTGGTCGACGCCGAGGGCGTCCTTGGTGATGTCCACCTTCATGGAACCCGCGAGGGCGTACGCGACGACCAGCGGCGGGGAGGCCAGGTAGTTCATCTTGACGTCGGGGTTGATGCGGCCCTCGAAGTTCCGGTTGCCCGAGAGGACCGAGGTCACGGCCAGGTCGTGCTCGTTGACCGCCTTGGAGACCTCCTCCGGCAGCGGGCCGGAGTTGCCGATGCAGGTGGTGCAGCCGTAGCCGACGAGGTTGAAGCCGACCTTGTCGAGGTACGGGGTCAGGCCCGCCTTGTCGAAGTAGTCGGTGACGACCTTCGAGCCCGGGGCGAGGGTGGTCTTGACCCACGGCTTGCGGGTCAGGCCCTTCTCCACGGCCTTCTTCGCGACGAGCGCGGCGGCGACCATCACGTACGGGTTCGACGTGTTGGTGCAGGAGGTGATCGCGGCGACGGTGACGGCGCCGTGGTCGATCGTGTACGTGGTGCCGTCGGGGGCGGTCACCTCGACCGGGTTCGACGGGACGCCGTTGGAGACGGCCGGGGCGTCGGAGGCCGGGAAGGACTCCTGGCCGGCCTCGTCGGCGGTGGCGACGTAGTTGCGCACGTCCTGGGCGAACTGCGCGGCGGCGTTCGCGAGGACGATGCGGTCCTGCGGGCGCTTCGGGCCGGCGATCGACGGGACGACCGTGGAGAGGTCGAGCTCCAGCTTCTCGGAGAAGTCGGGCTCGGCGGCCGGGTCGAGCCAGAGGCCCTGCTCCTTGGCATACGCCTCGACGAGCGCGACCTGCTGCGCGGAGCGGCCGGTGAGCTTGAGGTAGTTCAGGGTCTCGCCGTCGATCGGGAAGACCGCGGCGGTGGAGCCGAACTCGGGCGACATGTTGCCGATGGTGGCGCGGTTCGCGAGGGAGGTGGCGGCGACGCCCTCACCGTAGAACTCGACGAACTTGCCGACGACGCCGTGCTTGCGCAGCATCTCGGTGATGGTGAGCACGAGGTCGGTGGCGGTGGTGCCGGCCGGGAGCTCGCCGGTCAGCTTGAAGCCGACGACGCGCGGGATCAGCATGGAGACCGGCTGGCCCAGCATGGCGGCCTCGGCCTCGATGCCGCCGACGCCCCAGCCCAGCACGCCGAGGCCGTTGACCATGGTGGTGTGCGAGTCGGTGCCGACGAGGGTGTCGGGGTACGCCTGGCCGTTGCGGACCATGACGGTGCGGGCCAGGTGCTCGATGTTCACCTGGTGGACGATGCCGGTGCCCGGGGGGACGACCTTGAAGTCGTCGAAGGCGGTCTGGCCCCAGCGCAGGAACTGGTAGCGCTCCTTGTTGCGGCCGTACTCCAGCTCGACGTTCTGCGCGAAGGCGTCGTTGGTGCCGAACTTGTCGGCGATGACGGAGTGGTCGATGACCATCTCGGCCGGGGAGAGCGGGTTGATCTTCGCCGGGTCACCGCCGAGGGCGGCGACGGCCTCGCGCATGGTGGCGAGGTCGACGACGCAGGGCACGCCGGTGAAGTCCTGCATGATCACGCGCGCCGGCGTGAACTGGATCTCCTGGCTCGGCTGGGCCTGGGAGTCCCAGTCGCCGAGCGCCCGGATGTGGTCGGCGGTGATGTTCGCGCCGTCCTCGGTGCGGAGCAGGTTCTCCAGGAGAACCTTCAGGCTGTAAGGCAGCCGGGCCGAGCCCTCGACCTTGTCCAGCTTGAAGATCTCGTACGACTCGTCACCCACGCGCAGCGTGGCGCGGGCGTCGAAGCTGTTCGCCGACACGACAGTCTCCTTCATATATGTGCGCGTTCCACCACATCCTGCCGCCACGTACACGTCGTCGATCCGCTAAGGTAAGGCTAAGTTAGGTAACCCTTACCGGGGTGGCGGCAGCGGTGCGCCTCGGCAGATATCTCGATGTCGAGATAACTCTAGTACATCACCGGCGGTCGGTCATGCCCGGCCGCGCTGTGGCGGACGTCGCAGCGAGGAAGCCTTCCACCGCGGCGGCGAAGCGTTCCGGGTCGTCGAGCCACGGATAGTGCCCCGCGCCCGGCTGGACGCGGAGCGTGGCGTACGGGAAGAGGGCGGCGTACGCGGCCACCGCGGCCGGCGGGCTGTTCAGGTCGTGGGCGCCCGCGAGCAGCAGCACCGGGCCGGGGAAGGCGGCGAGCGCGGCGCGGGTGACGGCCGGGGTGAAGGCCCCCTCGGCGCCGAAGCCCGCGACGGCCTCGGGGTTGCCGGGCCGGGCCCCGTCGTGGTGCCGCCGGGCGGCCTCGTCCCAGCGCCCGTAGAGGAACGGGGCGATGGCCTCCCAGTCGCTCCCCTCCCCCGCGACGATCGCCTCCAGCGCCGCGAAGGCCGCCGGGAACCACGGCTCGTCCGCCCGCTCCAGGGCCAGCGCGCGCCGGGTCTCGGCCCGGGTCTCGATCCCGACGGCCCGCGCCCCGGGCGTCACCAGGACGAGCCGGGCGACGCGGTGCGGGTACCGGGCGGCGTACCCGGTGGCGATGTCGGCGCCCGCGGAGTGGCCGAGCAGGTCGAAGCGGTCGAGACCGAGGTGGCGGCGGAGCGCCTCGATGTCCTCGACCTGACGGTCGCAGCGGTACGAGCCGGGGTCGACGGGCACGGCGGAGCGGCCGGTGCCGCGCAGGTCGGGGATCACCAGGGCACGGTGGGCGGAGAGTCCGCCCAGGTCGCCGAGGTAGGCGGAGTCGGCGGGACCGCCGGGGACGCAGAGGAGGGGGTCGCCGGAGCCGGAGCGGCGGTGGGCGAGGCGGGTGCCGTCGGGGGCGGGGAGGAAGGCGGGGGCGGAGAGGAGGGTAGGGGCGGGGAGGGAAGCGGCGACGGAAAGGGGGGCCGGAGAGATGCTCATAACCACGTTATATAACGAGGTTATGCGCCCCGTCGAGCGACGGGTATAACTGAGTCATGACACCGGGGAGCGACAAGGGCACGACGCCCGGCGGCCTGACCGAGCGGCAGGTCGCGGACCTGTTCGCGGAGATGAACGAGGTCGTCCGGGCGGGCGAGGAGATGCGCCGGACGCGCGCCGCGATGATCCAGCTGTTCGCGGACGCGGGGTGGACGCAGGACCGCCTCGCGCGGCTCGCCGGGATGAGCCAGCCGGCCGTCTCCAAGCAGTTGGCCAAGCCGCGCGCCGGGGAGCGGGCGGACCCGGCGGAGCCCGAGCCGGGCGACGTGCCGTGGCTCGAAGGGCGCCTGTGGGGACTGGCCGAGGAATTGTCGGAGGCGCTGGACGGCATGGCCCAGTGCACCCGCCCGGCGCACGCGCTGGCGCGCGGCCGGAAGCGGTTCACGCCCCAGAACATGGACGCGCTGCGGCGCCTGGTCGAGGCGGACCTCCGGGAGCGGGCGACGGAACTGCCGGGCGCGTACCGGAAGGCGTACGACCGGATCGCCCGCGCGCTCGACACGCGCGGGCCGGCGGACGCGTCCGGCGAGTCCGGCGGCCCCTCGGCGCGGCGCGAGCTGGCGCGCCGGATCGAGCGGGCGCGGCTGCGGGAGGCGGAGTGACGCGGGAGGAGCGGCCGCCCGGACACGCCGGGCCGACACGCCGCACAGGCGCGGAATGATTGCCATAAAAGGTACATAGGAGGATGATCGGGCAAGCCGAGGTCTCACGGTCCGTCAATGGCGGGCGGGGCTCGGGCGCGCCGGGAACGTGGGCTCGAACTCCCCCTCCACGGGGAGCGCGTCACCCACTCGCACACATCCCGTCACTCCGATGGCCCACCCCAACGCGAACGTCATCTCATATCTGAGATAACGTGACGGCATGGCAGACGACTACCTCGTACGCATCGGCAAGCTCATCCGTGACGCCCGCCAGCACCGTGGCTGGACGCAGACGCAGCTCGCCGAGGCGCTCGGCACCAGCCAGAGCGCCGTCAACCGGATCGAGCGCGGCAACCAGAACATCAGCCTTGAGATGATCGCCCGCATCGGCGAAGCCCTCGACAGCGAGATCGTCTCTCTCGGTTACGCCGGCCCGATGCACCTGCGGGTCGTCGGCCGCCGCCGCCTCTCCGGCGCCATCGACGTCAAGACGAGCAAGAACGCGTGCGTCGCGCTGCTCTGCGCCTCGCTCCTCAACAAGGGCCGCACCGTGCTGCGCCGGGTCGCGCGCATCGAGGAGGTCTTCCGGCTCCTGGAGGTCCTCAACTCCATCGGCGTCCGCACCCGCTGGATCAACGAGGGTGTCGACCTGGAGATCGTGCCGCCGGCCGAGCTGGACATGGAGTCGATCGACGCCGAGGCGGCGATCCGCACCCGCTCCATCATCATGTTCCTCGGCCCGCTGCTGCACCGCCTGGACCGCTTCAAGCTGCCGTACGCGGGCGGCTGCGACCTCGGCACCCGCACGATCGAGCCGCACATGATCGCGCTGCGCCGCTTCGGCCTCGACATCACGGCGACCGACAACCTGTACCACGCCCAGGTGGAGCGGTCGGTCTCCCCGGACCGCCCGATCGTGCTGACCGAGCGCGGCGACACGGTGACCGAGAACGCCCTGCTGGCCGCCGCCCGCCACGACGGCGTGACCGTCATCCGCAACGCCTCGTCCAACTACATGGTCCAGGACCTGTGCTTCTTCCTGGAGGCGCTCGGCGTCCGGGTCGACGGCATCGGCACCACCACGCTGACCGTGCACGGCGTCCCGCAGATCGACGTCGACGTCGACTACTCCCCCTCCGAGGACCCGGTCGAGGCGATGAGCCTGCTCGCCGCCGCCGTCGTCACGGAGTCCGAGCTGACGATCCGCCGGGTCCCGATCGAGTTCATGGAGATCGAGCTCGCCGTCCTGGAGGAGATGGGCCTTGACCACGACCGCTCGCCCGAGTACGCGGCGGACAACGGGCGCACCCGCCTGGTCGACCTGACGGTCCGCCCCTCCAAACTGGAGGCGCCGATCGACAAGATCCACCCGATGCCCTTCCCGGGCCTCAACATCGACAACGTGCCCTTCTTCGCGGCCATCGCGGCCACGGCCCAGGGCAAGACCCTGATCCACGACTGGGTCTACGACAACCGCGCCATCTACCTCACCGACCTCAACCGCCTCGGCGGCCGCCTCCAGCTCCTGGACCCCCACCGCGTCCTGGTCGAGGGCCCCACCCGCTGGCGCGCCGCCGAGATGATGTGCCCGCCGGCCCTCCGCCCGGCCGTGGTCGTCCTCCTCGCGATGATGGCCGCCGAGGGCACCTCGGTCCTCCGCAACGTCTACGTCATCAACCGCGGCTACGAGGAGCTGGCGGAGCGGCTCAACTCGGTGGGGGCGCAGATCGAGATCTTCCGGGACATCTGAGCCCGAGGAGCGCGCGGAGCGGTACGGAACGGGGGCGGCCCGTCGGCTTCAAGGCCGATGGGCCGCCCCCGTTCGGGTCGTCCCCGTTCGGGTCGTCCCGTCAGGGTCCGGTCAGCGCGTCCAGAAGAACTCCTGTGTCGCCGACGTCTCGCTGCTGCCCGTGCCGTACGGGCCCCTGGCGAAGACGCGGAGGGTGCACGGGCCCGCGTTCGGGGCGTAGAAGTCGATCGTGGCCGACTCCCCGGTGACGGTGCGCCAGGCCGGGGTGGCGGTGCAGGTGGCGTGCCATTCGTAACCGCTGACGCCCTTGCCCAGGTCCGCCTCGGCCGGCCGCACCGTCACGCGGACGGCGGTGCGGACGTCCTGGACGACGGTCAGGCGGGGCGGGCTGAGGGGTGCGGTGAGGACGGGGGAGGTCCGCTCCACCGTGAGCGGGGCGGACGGGGCGCCCTCGCGGCCCTCGTGGTCCACGGCGACCAGGTAGTAGGCCGAGCGGCCGACGGGGGCAGTGCGGTCGGTGGCGGTGCCGCCGCCGTTGACCAGGTCCACCGCGGTCCACGCCCCCCTGGCGTCGGTGCGGCGGTAGAGGCGGTGGCCGCTGACACCGGTGGTGCCCTCGGGGACGGTGAAGGAGACCCGGTTGTACATGTCGTAGGGCCGGCCCTCGGTGAGGGTCGGGGTCGCCACGTCGGCGGGGGCCGGACGGGTCGCCGCCCCGGCCACGGGCTCCGAGCGGTTGCCGTGGGCGTCGACGGCCGCGATCCGGTACGCGTACGGGACGCCGGTCTCCGCGAGGGGGTCGTGGAGGGAGGTGCCGGTGACGAAGTCGGGGCCGTCCGGGTCCGACTGGCCCACCGGGGCGGCCCATACCTCGTAGCCGACGGTGTCGGTGGCGGCGGAGGCCGTCCAGGTGACGCCGTTGCCGGCCGTCGTGCCGGTGACCGCGAGGCCGGTGACCGGGTCCGGCGCGGTCAGGTCAGGGGCGCCGGTGGTGCCGGGCGCCGAGGCGGCGGAGGTGTTGCCGGCCGCATCGCGGGCCGCGACCTTGTAGTACCACTGCTGCCGGATGCCGGCGGTGGTGTCCCGGTACTCGGTGTTCGACACCCACGGCGAGACGGCGGTGTACGCGCCGTCGGCGGTGGCGGAGCGCAGCACCTGGTAGGCGGTGGCGTCGGCCGCCTTCGCCCAGCTCACCAGGACCGCGTCGGCCGCGACCGCGGCGGTGACCGTCCCGGGCACGCCGGGCGCGGTGCGGTCGGCGGTGGTGACGGCGAGGTCGGCGGTGCCGGAGCCCTCGTTGTTCGCCCGGTCGTGGGCGCGGACCTCGTAGAGGAAGCGCTGTCCGGTGGCGGGCGGGGTGTCGGTGACGGAGAGCCCGGTGGTGGACGCGAGGGGGCGGGCGGGGAACGGCTGCCCGTCCAGGCGCCGGTAGACCCGGTAGCCCGCGAGGTCCATCTCCTGGCTGCGGGCCCAGGAGACCTTGGCGCGCCCGGTGGCCTTGTCGTACGCGACGGTGGCGCCGGCCGGGGCGAGCGGCTTGACCTTGTCGACGGAGGCGGCGGTCCGGGGCGCGTACGAGAACTTCACGTTGGCGGCGCCGGTCCAGTTGACGAAGTCGACGCGCAGGGTGTGGCGGCCCTTGGGGATGGTGAGGTTCAGGGTCCGCTTCTGGACGGCGGAGTAGTCGGCCCAGAGGTTGTAGACGCGGGCGCCGTCCAGGTAGATCCGGATGCCGTCGCGGCTCTCGATGGGCACCGTGAAGGGGCCGCCGGAGCCGAAGTCGCGGGTGACGGTCCAGCGGACGCCGAACCGGTCCCGGGGCAGCCCCGCGGCGGGGGCGCCGCTCCAGCTCTCGTTCACGGCCGTGTCGCAGTCGGTGCGCTTCGGGGTCCCGGTGAGGGTGGTGTTGGCGAAGAACTCCCGCTTGTAGGCGGGAGCGGCGCAGCGCACCGCCGCGGTGGCGGGGACGGCGGTGGTGGTGAGCAGTCCACCGGCCGCGGCGATCACCACGGTGGTGGCCACCGCGGTGTGTCGAGCTGTTCTCATGCGGTTCTGGGGGTCCTTCGGTCTCGGGCTGCGGTCGCGGCCGCGCCGGACGGCACGGCCGTGATCCAGACCACCGAGGGGATCGCATGGTTGTACGAGCTTTTCGCGCCGGTCAGCCGCCCCCGCCGCCCGGCATCATCCCGTCGCCCTTGAGGCGTTCGATGTCCGAGGGGCGGACCTTGATGACGAGGAGGGCGATGAGGAAGGCGACGACGCCGAAGATGGCGGCCGTCACGAAGCCGGCCGAGACGCCGGAGCTGAGGACCTGGTCGCCCCAGGGTGGGGGGAGCTGGCCGGTTCTCGCGAACTGGGCCTTCTCCAGGGGGTTCGCCTGGGAGAGGAAGAGGGGGACCTGGGTGTGGGCCTCGTTGCGGCTGGCGGTGCCGAAGACCGTGACCAGGATCGACAGGCCGAGGGAGCCGCCCACCTGCTGCATGGCGTTGAGGAGGCCGGAGGCCGCGCCGGCCTCGCGTTGTTCGACGTTGGACAGGGCCGTGATCGTGAGCGAGACGAACATCAGGCCCATGCCGAGGCCGAAGACCAGGATCGGGCCGAGGATGCTGCCCAGGTACGTCGAGTCGACGTCCGTCAGCGTCAGCCAGGACAGGCCCCCCGCCGCCAGCAGCGAACCGGTCACCATGAACGGTTTCGGGCCGTAGCGCGGCAGCAGGTTGGAGGTGAACCCGGCGCCCACCGCGATGATCGCGCTGACCGGCAGGAAGGCGAGGCCCGTCGACAGCGGGCTGAAGCCGAGGACCTGCTGAACGAAGAGGGTCAGGAAGAAGAACATGCCGAAGATCGCCGCCGCCAGGCACAGCATGATCGCGTAGGTGCCGGAGCGGTTGCGGTCGGCGAACATGTGCAGCGGCGTGATGGGCTGCTGCGAGCGCCGCTCGTTCAGCACGAACGCCACGAGCAAAACGATCGCCGCCACGAACGAGCCGATCGTGTACGGGTCGCGCCAGCCCTCCTGGGCCGCGCGGATGAAGCCGTACACCAGGGCGGCCATCCCCAGGGTCGAGCAGAGCGCGCCCGCCAGGTCGAAGTGGCCCGGGTGGCGTTCGGACTCCTTGACGTGCCGGGGTGTCAGGAAGGCGATGAGCAGGGCGATCGGCACGTTCACGAAGAAGATCCAGCGCCAGTCGAGCCATTCGACGAGCATCCCGCCCGCCACCAGTCCGATCGCGCCGCCGCCCGCCGACACTCCCGCGAAGACGCCGAACGCCCGGTTGCGTTCCGGGCCTTCGTCGAACGTCGTCGTGATCAGGGAGAGCGAGGTCGGCGAGGCGATCGCGCCGCCGACGCCCTGCAGCGAGCGGGCCGCCAGGAGTTGCCATTCGCTCTGGGCGAGGCCGCAGAAGAGCGAGGCGAGGCCGAAGAGCAGAACGCCGAAGATGAAGACCCGGCGGCGGCCGAGGATGTCACCGGCCCGCCCGCCGAGCAGGAGCAGTCCGCCGAAGGTGAGGGTGTACGCGTTGACGACCCACGACAGGCTGGTGGTGGAGAAGCCCAGGGCGCTCTGGATGTGCGGGAGCGCGATGTTCACGATGGTGATGTCGAGGACGACCATCAACTGGCAGGAGGCGATCACGAAGAGGGCGATGCCCTTGCCGTCGCCCTTCCTCTTCGGGGCGACGGCCTGCGGGGTGGTCGGCTTGGGTGTGCTCATGGCGCATCGCGCCCTCACCTGGGGAAGCCGTGGGCCGGTCAGTCCACCTTTCGACCCTAAGCCCGGCCCCCGCACCCGACCAGTTGATCTTCGGGCGCCCGGCCGGGCCCCCTGCCGGGCCTCCTCACTCCAGGACCGCGAAGCCGTCGATCTCCACCAGCGCCTGCTCGTCCCACAGGCGTACGGTCCCGATGACGGCCATCGCCGGATAGTCCCGGCCCGCCAACCGGCGCCAGATGCGGCCCAGTTCGGCGGAGTTCCGGCGGTAGTCGGCGACGTCGGTGGCGTACACGGTGACCCGCGCGAGATCGGCGGGCGAGCCGCCCGCGGCCCGGAGGGCGGTGAGCAGGTTGCCCAGCGCGGTCTCGAACTGCTCGGGCAGGGTCTCCCCCGTCACCTTCCCGTCCCGGTCGAGGCTGGTCTGCCCGGCGAGGAAGACCAGCTGGGAGCCGGTGGCGGTGACGGCGTGGCTGAAGCCGGCGGGCGGGGACAGGTCGGCGGGGTTGTGGCGGTACAGGCTCATGCGGGGGCTCCTGCCCGGGATGCGGGGGCGTATGGCAATTCCGACGTGCCGGCGGAACCGGCCGGGTCGGCCGGCCCCTCCGGCTTTTCCGTCCCCGCCGACCTCGCGTCCCGGTACAGCTCCTTCGCGATGATCGTGCGCTGCACCTCGGTTGCGCCCTCGTAGATCCGGGGCGCCCGGACCTCCCGGTAGAGGTGTTCCAGGAGGTGGCCGCGCTGGAGGGCGCGGGCCCCGTGCAGCTGGACCGCGGTGTCCACCACGTACTGGGCCGTCTCGGTGGCGAGCAGCTTGGCCATGGCGGCGCGCCGGGGCACGCCGGGCTCGCCCCGGTCGTGGGCCTCGGCCGCCGCGTAGACCAGCAGCCGGGCGGCCTCGGTGCGGGTGGCCATCTCGGCGACCTGGTGGGCCACGGCCTGGAGGTCCGCGAGGACGCCGCCGAAGGCGCGCCGGTCCGCGGTGTGGGCGAGGGTCGCGTCGAGGGCCGCCTGGGCCATGCCGACCGCGAAGGCGCCGACGCTGGGGCGGAAGAGGTTGAGGGTGCCCATGGCGACCTTGAAGCCCTGCCCCGGCGCGCCGAGCAGGTCCTCGGGTCCGACGGGGACGCCGTCGAAGACGAGCGCGCCGATCGCGTGCGGCGCCAGCATGTCGAGCGGCTCGCCGGTCAGGCCGGGGCGGTCGGCGGGGACCAGGAAGGCGCTGACGCCCCGGGCCCCGCCCTCCGGCTCCCCCGTACGGGCGAACACCGTGATGAAGTCCGCCTCCGGCGCGTTGGAGATCCAGCGTTTCTCGCCGTGCAGGCGCCAGCCGCCGGTGGCCGGGTCGGGGACGGCCCGCAGGGTGAGGGCGGCGGCGTCGGAGCCGGCGTCCGGCTCGGAGAGGGCGAAGGCGGCGACGGCCCGGCCCGCGACGACCTCGGGGAGCCAGCGGGCGCGCTGGGCGGGGGTGCCGAAGGCGGCCACGGGGTGGGTGCCGAGGCCCTGGAGGGCGAGCGCCGTCTCGGCCTCGGTGCAGACCCGGGCGAGGGACTCGCGCATCAGGCACAGGTCCAGGGCGCCGGAGTCGAAGAGCCGGGCGAGCAGTCCGTGCTCGCCCAGGGCGGCGACGAGGGGCCGGTTGACCCGGCCGGGCTCGCCGCGCTCGGCGAGCGGGCGGAGCCGTTCGGCCGCGAGCGCCCGTAGCCGCGCGCACCAGGTGATCTGTTCCGGATCGAGCGAGAATGCGGGCATGTGGGCGCCCTCTCTGGCGCTCGCGCGCCGACGGCGGAGCGCGCCGCCGCCGGGCCGAACCGAGACGGCGTATCGCGAACCGTTGACTGTCGTCACCATCACGATACGCTTTTCGGGCGACGGTCGACCCCACCACGACGATCCCACCCGACAGGGGGACGGACGCATGGAGCTGACGCCCTCGGCCCACCAGGACACCTTCGCCCGCGATCATCTGCCGCCCTCCGGGCAGTGGCCGCGCCTGCTGTTCGACCTGCCCGAGCTCGCCTACCCCGACCGGCTCAACTGCGGGGCCGAGCTCCTCGACCGCACGGTGGAACGGTTCGGCGCCCGCCGCCCGGTCTTCCTCGACGGCGAGGGCGGCCACTGGACGTACGGGCAGCTGCGCGAACGGGTGGACCGGATCGCGCACGTCCTCACCGAGGACCTCGGCGTGCGCCCCGGCAACCGGGTGCTGCTGCGCGGCCCCACCACCCCCTGGCTCGCGGCCTGCTGGCTCGCCGTGATGAAGGCGGGCGCGGTCGCCGTCACCGTTCTCGCGCAGGCGCGGGCCGCCGAGCTCGCCGTGATGGCCGAGATGGCCCGGTGCGGGCACGCCCTGTGCGACGTGCGGGCCGTCGACGAGCTGGCCAAGGCGGAGGTGCCGGGGCTGCGGATCGTCCCGTTCGGCGGCGAGGGCCCGGACGACCTGCTCACCCTCTCCATCGGCAAGCCGGACCGGTACGAGGCCGTGCCGACCGCCGCCGACGACGTGGCCCTGATCGCCTTCACCTCCGGCACCACCGGGCGGCCCAAGGGCTGCATGCACTTCCACCGGGACGTGCTCGCCGTCGCCGACACCTTCTCCGCGCACGTCCTGCGCCCGGAGCCGGGCGACGTCTTCGCCGGCTCCCCGCCGCTCGGCTTCACCTTCGGCCTGGGCGGGCTCGTCGTCTTCCCCCTGCGGGCCGGGGCGTGCGCGGTCCTGCTGGAGCAGGCGGGCCCCAAGCAGCTGCTCGCCGCGATCGACCGGCACCGGGTGTCGGTGCTGTTCACCGCGCCCACCGCCTACCGGGTGATGCTGGACGAGATCGGCGACCACGACCTCGGCTCGCTGCGCCGCTGCGTCTCGGCGGGCGAGAACCTGCCGGCCGGGACCTGGCGGGACTGGCGGGAGCGGACCGGCGTGGAGCTGATCAACGGGATCGGCGCGACCGAGCTGCTGCACATCTTCATCTCCGCCGCCGACGGCGAGATACGCCCCGGCACCACCGGCCGCCCCGTCCCCGGCTGGCAGGCCAGGATCGTCGGGCCGGGCGGCCGGGAGCTGCCGGACGGCGAGGAGGGGCTGCTCGCGGTGCGCGGCCCGGTCGGCTGCCGCTACCTCGCCGACCCGCGCCAGACGGAGTACGTGCACGACGGCTGGAACATCACGGGCGACACGTACGTCCGCGAGCCCGACGGCTACTTCCGCTACGTCGCCCGCGCCGACGACATGATCATCTCGGCCGGGTACAACATCGCCGGACCCCAGGTGGAGGAGGCCCTGGCCGCCCATCCCGACGTCCTGGAGGTGGCCGTGGTCGGGCACCCGGACGAGCTGCGCGGGCAGATCGTGGTGGCGTACACGGTGGTCCGGGCCGGGGTGCCGCGCGACGCGGGCACGGCGGCGGCCCTGCGCGCCTTCGTCCGGGCCCGGCTCGCCCCGTACAAGTCGCCCCGCGAGATCGTCTTCCTGGACGAGCTGCCCCGGACGGCGACGGGGAAGCTCCAGCGCTACCGGCTGCGGGAGCCGGCGGAGCCGACCGGTCCGCCGCCCCGGGGCGCGTCCACCGCCTAAAGTGATCACGTGGCCGAGCAGCACACCCCCCGTTCCCTGATCGTCTCCCTGTACGGCGCGTACGGCCGGTCCCCGGACGGCGCGCCGCTGCCGGTGGCGGAGCTGATCAGGCTCCTCGGCGTGCTCGGGGTGGACGCGCCGTCGGTGCGCTCCTCGGTGTCGCGGCTGAAGCGGCGCGGGCTGCTGCTCCCGGCCCGGACCGCCGACGGGGCGGCCGGCTACGCCCTGTCGGACGACGCGCGGATGCTGCTGGACGACGGCGACCGACGGATCTACGCGCGGACCGAGCCGAGCCTCTCCGACGGCTGGGTGCTCGCCGTCTTCTCCGTCCCCGAGGCCGAGCGCCACAAGCGGCACCTGCTGCGCTCGCGACTGGCCCGGCTGGGCTTCGGCTCGGCCGCGCCCGGGGTGTGGATCGCCCCCGCGCGGCTGTACGAGGAGACCCGGCACACCCTGGAGCGGCTCGACCTGGCGGGGTACGTGGACCTGTTCCGCGGCGACCACCTGGGCTTCGCGGCGACGGCCGAGGCGGTGGCGCGCTGGTGGGACCTGCCGTCCATCGCCAAGCTGCACGAGGAGTTCCTGGACGCCCACGAGCCGGTGCTGCGCGCCTGGTCGGCGGCGCCGGGCGGCCCGGAGGACGCCTACCGGGCCTATCTCCCGGCGCTGGACTCCTGGCGGCGGCTGCCGTACGCGGACCCGGTGCTGCCGCTGGAGCTGCTGCCGGAGAACTGGCCGGGCAGCCGCTCGGCGGAGGTCTTCGCGGCCCTCCACGAGCGGCTGCACGCGCGGGGCGGGGAGTTCGTGACGGGCGGATCCCCGGACGAAGCGCGAGCCTAGGTTCCGCCTGTCGAACAGGCCCTAGTTCTCCTTGCGGCCCGTCGGCGGGCGGCGGCTGCCCGCCCGGTACGGGGCGGGCCAGGGGGCCGCAGGGCCCGTGTACTGCTGTTCGGCGGCGGCGTGCAGGGTCCAGTGGGGGTCGTAGAGGTGCGGCCGGGCGAGGGCGCAGAGGTCGGTGCGGCCCGCGAGGAGCAGCGAGTTGACGTCGTCCCAGGAGGAGATCGCGCCGACCGCGATCACGGGGACACCGACGGCGGCGCGGATCCGGTCGGCGTACGGGGTCTGGTAGGAGCGCCCGTACTCGGGGCGCTCGTCGGGGACGACCTGGCCGGTGGAGACGTCGATCGCGTCGGCGCCGTGGGCGGCGAAGGCGCGGGCGGTCGCGACGGCGTCCTCGGTGGTGGTGCCGCCCTCGGCCCAGTCGGTGGCGGAGATCCGGACGGTCATGGGCCGGTCGGCGGGCCACGCCTCCCGTACGGCGTCGAAGACTTCGAGGGGGTAGCGCAGCCGGCCGTCGAGGTCGCCGCCGTAGCCGTCGGTGCGGTGGTTGGTGAGGGGCGAGAGGAAGCCGGACAGCAGGTAGCCGTGGGCGCAGTGCAGTTCGAGGAGGTCGAAGCCGGCCCGGGCGGCGCGGCGGGCGGCGGCGGCGAACTCCTCGCGCACGGCGGTGAGTCCGGCCCGGTCGAGGGCCTGCGGGGTCTGGTTGACGCCGGGGCGGTACGGCAGCGGGGAGGCGGCGACGAGCGGCCAGTTGCCGTCGGGCAGCGGCTGGTCGATGCCCTCCCACATGAGCCGGGTGGAGCCCTTGCGGCCGGAGTGGCCGAGCTGGACGCCGATCGCGGTGCCGGGGGCGGCGGCGTGCGCGAAGGCGGTGATCCGGGCCCAGGCGTCGGCCTGTTCGTCGGTCCACAGGCCCGCGCAGCCGGGGGTGATCCGGCCCTGGGCGCTGACGCAGACCATCTCGGTCATGACGAGCCCGGCGCCGCCGAGGGCGCGGGAGCCGAGGTGGACGAGGTGGAAGTCGCCGGGGACGCCGTCCTCGGCGACGTACAGGTCCATCGGGGAGACGACGACCCGGTTGCGCAGGGTGAGGCCGCCGAGCCGGAGCGGGGTGAACATCGGCGGGACGCCGGGCGGGCAGCCGAAGTCGCGCTCCACGAGGGTGGTGAAGGCGGGGTCGCGCAGCCGCAGGTTGTCGTGGGTGACGCGGCGGCTGCGGGTGAGCAGGTCGAAGGCGAACTGCCGGGGCGGGCGGTCGAGCCGGTCGGCGATCTCCTCGAACCAGCGCAGGCTCGCGACGGCGGCGCGCTGGGTGGACTCGACGACGGGGCGGCGCTCGGCCTCGTACGCGGCGAGCGCCTCGGGGAGGGTGGCGGCGGTGTCGACGTGGGCGGCGAGGGCGACGGCGTCCTCGACGGCGAGTTTGGTGCCGGAGCCGATGGAGAAGTGCGCGGTGTGGGCGGCGTCGCCGAGCAGCACGGTGTTGCCGTGCGACCAGCGGGCGGTGACGAGGGTGCGGAAGGCGGTCCAGGCGGAGTGGTTGCCGCGCAGCGGGCGTCCGCGCAGCACCTCGGCGAAGATCTTGGCGCAGCGGGCGGCGGACTCGGTCTCGTCGAGCTCGTCGAAGCCCGCGGCGCGCCAGACCTCCTCGCGCATCTCGACGATGACGGTGGAGGAGTCCGTGTCGTAGGGGTAGGCGTGCAGCTGCATGACGCCGTGCTCGGTCTCGGCGATCTCGAAGCGGAAGGCGTCGAGGGCGAAGTCGGCGGCGAGCCAGATGTAGCGGCAGCGGTGGGTGGTGAGGGTGGGCCCGAACGCCTCGGCGTGGGCCTCGCGGACGCGGCTGTGCACGCCGTCGGCGGCTATCACGAGGTCGTGGGAGGCGGCGAGGGCGGCGGGCGGCGGGGCCTCGGCGCGGAAGCGGAGGTCCACGCCGAGCCCGGCGCAGCGGTCCTGGAGGATCCTCAGGAGCCGGTGGCGGCCGAGGGCGGCGAAGCCGTGGCCGGTGGAGCGGAGCAGGTGGCCCCGGTGGGCGATGTCGATGTCGTCCCAGCGGACGAGGGCGGCGCGCAGCTGGGCGTGGACGGCGGGGTCGGCGTCCTCGATGCCGCCGAGGGTCTCGTCGGAGAGCACGACGCCGAAGCCGAAGGTGTCGCCGGGGGCGTTGCGCTCCCAGACCGTGACCCGGCGGCGCGGGTCCCCGCGCTTGAGCAGCGCGGCGGCGTACAGCCCGCCGGGACCGCCGCCGACGACGGCGATCCGCAGCGGCGCGCCGGGTGCGGGGGGCGGCAGGGGTCCGCCGTCGGGCTCGGCGGTCGGGAGGGGCGCGCCTGGCCCGGGGGGCTGCGGGGGCGCGCCCGGCGCGGTCATCGGCCCCGCCACTTCGCGGGGCGCTTCTCGGTGAAGGCCGCGTGGAACTCGGCGTAGTCCTCGCCGTGCATCAGCAGCGCCTGGGTGGCCGCGTCCATCTCGACGGAGGCGGCCAGCGGCATGTCGAGCTCGGCGGTGAGCAGGGCCTTGGTCTGGGCGTGGGCGAGCGCCGGGCCCTCGGCGAGGCGGCGGGCGAGGGCGGCGGCGCGGGTGTCGGCGGCGCCCTCCTCGGTGAGCTCGCTGATCAGCCCGATCCGCTCGGCCTCGGCGGCGCCGACCGGGTCGCCCAGCATGAGCAGGCGGGTGGCGTGGCCGAGTCCGACGACCCGGGGCAGCAGGTAGGCGGCGCCCATGTCGCCGCCGGAGAGGCCGACGCGGGTGAAGAGGAAGGCGAAGCGGGCGGTCGGGTCGGCGACGCGGAAGTCGGCGGCCAGCGCGAGGACGGCCCCGGCGCCGGCGGCGACGCCGTGGACGGCGGCGATGACGGGGAAGGGGCATTCGCGCAGCGCCCGGACGGTCTGCCCGGTCATCCGGTTGAAGTCGAGGAGCTGGGCGGTGTCCATGGAGAGGGTGGCGCCGATGATCTCGTCGACGTCGCCGCCGGAGCAGAAACCGCGCCCCTCGCCGCCGAGGACGAGGGCGCGCACGGCCCGCTCCCGGGAGAGCTCGGCGAGCAGGTCGCGCAGGTCGGCGTAGGCGCCGAAGGTGAGGGCGTTGAGCTTCTCGGGGCGGGCGAGGGTGATCGTGGCGACCCCGTCGTCGACGGTGAGGCGCAGGTGCCGCCAGCGTTCGGTGCGGCTCGCGGAGCCGGTGAAGGGGCTCATGGGGGACGGCCTCCCTGGGCTGTGCGCGTACGGGTACGGCAGCACTGGCATCGCCTTCGCGAGGGTATCACTCCGTTGTGACTGTCGTCACGAGTCCGCGATACAGCGTCCCGCGGAGTGCCGCCGCGCGGGCCCGGGGCGGCTCCGGGGCCCGTTCGGGGCGGCCACCCGGGACCGGCGTCGGCCTTGTACCGCGAAGGTCCCGGCACCTCGCGGACCCAGGTCCCTTGTCACGCCGGACGGCCGCCTCTGGATTCGGCGATTCCACTCCGTAAGGTTGAAACCAGGACGTCCCCCACCGCCCACGCAGAGCCCGAAACGGAGGCCCCCCACCGTGTTCGAAGCCCCAGGCCCCGCCTCCTGGCGCGTCGTGCTGCCCCACACGACGGCCGCCGTGCCGATGGCGCGCGCCCTCGTGCGGACCGCCCTCGCCGACGTGAGCGGCGGGGAGGCGAGAGCGGCGGACCGGGACACGGCGGAGCTGCTGACCGCCGAGCTGGTGGCCAACGCCGTCGAGCACACCGCGGGCGACGGCCCCATCGAGCTGGTCGTGGAGCTGCTCCCGGCCCCCGGCGGCTGTCAGATCGAGGTCCACGACGGCCGGCCCGCGGCCCCCGGCGAGCTGATCTGCCCCGAGCCCGGCGTGCCGGTGGACCCCTGGCAGGAGCACGGGCGCGGGCTCCTGCTGATCCGCGCCCTCAGCAGCGACTGCGGGCACCGCCCCACCGCGCAGGGCAAGGCGGTCTGGTTCACGCTCCCGGCCCTGCCGGCGCAGCGCCGTCGCCCGCCGGCGTCGTGACCAGGCGGGACCTGCGGCGCCCGTACAGCGCGTAGACGAGCGCGCCGACCACCAGGAAGACGGCGAACTGCACCCAGGTGGACCAGCCGGTGCCCCAGATCAGATAGCAGCAGAAGCCGACACCCAGGATCGGGCTGACCGGGTAGAGCGGGACCCGGAAGGAGCGGGTCAGCCCGGGGTCGCGGCGGCGCAGCGCGATCACCGCGATGTTCACGACGGCCATGATCGCGAGGGTGCCGATCGTCGTCAGGTTGACCACGACGTCGAGCGAGGCGAAGGCCGCCGGCACCGCGAAGACGCAGGCCACGATCCAGGTGTTGGCCACGGGGGTGGCGCTCTTCGGCGAGACCCGCTCGAAGACGCGGGGCACCAGCCCGTCGCGGGACATCGACATCAGGATGCGGGTCTGCCCGTACATCACGGCGAGGACCACGGAGGCGATGGCGACGACCGCGCCGAAGGCGATGATCCCGCCGCCGACGGTCGAGTGGGTCACCTGGTTGACGATGAGCGAGAGGGCGGCCGGCTTGTCGGCGACGGCGTCGGCGCCGAGCGCGCCGATCGCGGAGAGCGCGACGGCGCAGTAGAGCAGGGTGACCACGCCGATGCAGATGAGGATCGCGAGCGGGATGTTGCGCCGCGGGTTCTTCACCTCCTCGCCGGCCGTGGTGATGGCGTCGAAGCCGATGTACGAGAAGAAGGCGACGGAGGCGCCCGCGGTGATGCCGGCGGTGCCGTGGGTGGCGAACGGGGAGAGGTTGCCGTCCTCGAAGGCGCTGAAGCCGATCACGCAGAAGACGATCAGGATGCCGATCTTCAGCACGGCCATGGCGGCGGTCGCCCGGGCGCTCTCGCGCACCCCGCGCACCAGCAGCGTCGCGGCGAGCAGGATGACGATCACGGCCGGCAGGTTGACCACGCCGCCGTCGGCGGGTCCGGCGGAGAGCGCGGTGGGCAGCTGGAAGCCGAAGAGGCTGTCGAAGAGCTCGTTCAGGTACTGGCTCCAGCCGACCGCGACGGCGGAGACGGAGACGCCGTACTCCAGCAGCAGGCACCAGCCGACGAGGAAGGCGACGCGCTCGCCGAGGCTCGCGTACGCGAAGGAGTACGAGGAGCCCGAGACCGGGATCGCGCCGCCCAGCTCCGCGAAGGAGAAGGCGGTGAAGACGCAGGTGATCGCGGCGAGCACGAAGGAGATCACCACGGCGGGCCCGGCCTCGGCGACGCTGTCGGAGAGGCCGACGAAGATGCCGGTGCCGACGATGGCGCCGATGCCGAAGCAGACGAGCTGGAAGAGGCCCATGGTGCGCTTGAGGCCGTGGCCTTCGAGGTCGGCACCGGATTCGGCGATCAGCTGCTGGGGGGACTTGATCCGCCGGGCGGACGGGGACATGCGGTGGTTCTCATCTCTGGTCGGGCAGACGCGAGGGGGGTCCGGGCATGTATGCCCGAACCCCCCTGAAGGATGCGATCGTAGACCCCACCCTGCATATTCACCCAATTGGCCGCAATTCCATACAGCACATCGGGCGCGATTCCCTACGGCGCGAGGCTCAGACGGCCGGGTCGCCCATGGTGGCGACCATGACCGCCTTGATGGTGTGCATCCGGTTCTCCGCCTCGTCGAAGACGACCGAGTGGGCCGACTCGAAGACCTCGTCGGAGACCTCCAGCTCGGTCAGCCCGTGCCGGGCGTGGATGTCGCGGCCGACGGCGGTGCCGAGGTCGTGGAAGGCCGGCAGGCAGTGCAGGAAGCCGACGTCCGGGTTGCCGGTGGCGCGCAGCACGTCCATGGTCACGGCGTACGGGGAGAGGGCGGCGATCCGCTCGTCCCAGACCTCCTTGGGCTCCCCCATCGAGACCCAGACGTCGGTGGCGACGAAGTCGGCGCCGCGCACGCCCTCGGCGACGTCCTCGGTGAGCGTGATCCGCGCCCCGCTCGTCTCGGCGAGCCGCCGCGCCTCGGCGACGACGGGCTCGGCAGGCCAGTACGCCTTCGGGGCCACGATCCGCACGTCCATGCCGAGCAGGGCGCCGGTGACGAGGTAGGAGTTGCCCATGTTGAAGCGGGCGTCGCCGAGGTAGGCGAAGGCGATCTCCGTCAGCGGCTTGGCGCAGTGCTCGGTCATGGTGAGCACGTCGGCGAGCATCTGGGTGGGGTGCCAGTCGTCGGTGAGCCCGTTGAAGACGGGGACGCCGGCGAAGGCGGCCAGCTCCTCGACGGCCGCCTGGCTGTCGCCCCGGTACTCGATCCCGTCGAACATCCGGCCGAGCACCCGGGCGGTGTCCTTGACCGACTCCTTGTGCCCCATCTGCGAACCGGCCGGGTCCAGGTAGGTGGTCGAGGCGCCCTGGTCGGCGGCGGCGACCTCGAAGGCGCAGCGGGTGCGGGTGGAGGTCTTCTCGAAGATCAGGGCGATGTTCCGGCCCCGCAGGCGCCGCACCTCGGTGCCCGCCTTCTTCGCCGCCTTGAGCTCGGCGGCGAGCGCGATCAGGCCGCGGAACTCCTCGGCGGTGAAGTCCAGCTCCTTGACGAAGTGGCGGCCGGTGAGGTCGGTGGCCATGGGGCGCTCCTGGTGGGATTCGGGAGAGATCGCGCGGGGTCGGCGGGGCCGCCCGTACGGGATCAGGACCCTGGAAGTGTATACGTAATTCAGAATTCTTATACAGCCTCTCGTTCCACCGGACAGCTCATGCACCGGGGGCCGCCCCGGCCCCGGCCCAGCTCGCTGCCGGGGATCTCGATCACCTCGATGCCCTGTTTGCGCAGATGCGTGTTGGTGGTGACGTTCCGCTCGTACGCCACGACGACACCCGGCTCGACCGCCAGCACGTTGCAGCCGTCGTCCCACTGCTCGCGCTCGGCCGCGTGGACGTCCTGGGTCGCCGTGAGCACCCGGATGTCCTGGAGCCCGAGGGCGGCGGCGATGGCGCTGTGCATCTGCTCCGGCGGATGGTCGGTCACCCGCAGCGTCCGCCCGTCGTCGCCGGGCTCGATCGTGTACGAGCGCAGGTTGCCGAGGCCCGCGTACTGGGTGAACGTGTCCTGGTCCACCATCGTCATCACCGTGTCCAGGTGCATGAACGCCCGCCGCTTCGGCATGTCCAGCGCGATGATCGTGCGCGCCGAGCCCGCCGCGAACAGCCCCCGGGCCAGCATCTCCACCGCCTGCGGGGTGGTCCGCTCGCTCATCCCGATGAGCACCGCTCCGTTGCCGATGACCAGGACGTCGCCGCCCTCGATCGTCGACGGGTAGTCGGACTGCCCCTCCGACCAGTGGTGGAAGCCGCCTGCCGCCGGGCCGGTGAAGAGGGGGTGGTGCTTGTAGATCGCCTCGAAGTGGACCGTCTCGCGCTGCCGGGCGGGCCAGCGCATCGCGTTGATCGACACCCCGTCGTAGATCCAGGCCGAGGTGTCCCGGGTGAAGAGGTGGTTCGGCAGCGGGCCGAGCAGGAAGTCGTCCAGCTCCAGGGCGTGGAAGCGGACCGAGGTCGGCTCGCGGTGACCGGCCAGGAACTCCCGCTTGGTCATCCCCCCGACCAGCGCCGTCACCAGCGCGGCGGTGTCCAGGGAGTCGAAGGCCGCCCGCAGGTGGTCGGTGGCGAGGGGCCCGTACTCCTTCTCGTCGAAGACCCGGTCGAGCACCAGCTCCCGCGCGGCCGGCAGCTCCAGGGCCTCGCGCAGCAGGTCACCGAAGAGGTGCACCTCGACACCGCGGTCCCGCAGCACGTCGGCGAAGCCGTCGTGCTCCTGGCGGGCCCGGCGCACCCACAGCACGTCGTCGAAGAGGAGGGCGTCCTTGTTGGTCGGGGTGAGCCGCTTCAGCTCCAGATCGGGCCGGTGCAGGATGACGCGGCGCAGCCGCCCGGTCTCGGAATCGACATGGAATCCCATGCGCCCATCCTGACGGAGCCGGGCGGCTCGCGCGTGGTTGCGTCGGGACCTGTTCCGTCAGGACCGGATCCGTAGGGACCAGACCCGTCGGGACCGGATCCGTCAGGACCGGACGACCATGACGGTGACGACGATCAGCAGGACCAGGACGGCGACGAGCGCCGAGACGATCACCCGCCCGTCCCGCGACGGCCCCTGCCCGGCGGGCGCGGGCACGTGCGCGTCGGAACGGCGGGCGTCGGGGGGTGGGGTGGCGGGGGGCGATGGGGGTGGGGGTGGTGGGGAGGGAGACGGGGATGGGGATGGGGAGGCGGGTGGTTCGGCGGGGCGGGGTGGCGGGGAAGGGGGCGGGGCGGTCCGCGCCGGGGGCGGGAGCTGGGTGGGCGGCGGCTGGGACGGGGCCGCGCCCGACGGGCGGTCCCGTTCGGCGAACCGGTGGGCGCCGAGGACCAGGCTGCGCAGCACGGACTCGGGCAGCTCCGAGCGCTCGTCCCCGACGATCATGAAGAACACGGTCCTGGCCGCGGGGTGCGGGCTGGCCCGGAACCGGGCGAGCAGCTCCGCGAGCTCGCGCGCCGCCGCCTCGGCGCCCGCGCCGCGCAGCACCGGGCGCACGGCCCAGCGGTGCAGGGCCGCCGCGTCGGCCGCGCGCTCGACGGGCTCGACCGTGTCGTGCGGGTGGACGCGGAAGACGAAGTACGCCTCGGCCAGGACCAGATCCCGCAGCTCGTGGCGGAGCCGCCGGTTCCAGGTGGGGATGCGGTGCGCGGCCTCCTGGACGAGGACGGTGAGGAGGCTGTGCGGGAGCGCGTGGCCGCGCAGCACCGCGAGCAGGTCCGCGTCGGACGCCTCCCGCACGGCGGCCTTCGCCGCCCCGACGTTCTCCGCCCGCTCCAGCCGCCCGCCGAGCCCCCCGTCCTTCACCACGACCCCCCGGCGCCGCAACCGCCGGCCGGGCTTCACGGGGCCGGCCCAAGGGGAGGGGGTGGGGGCGGGTGTAGGGGTGGGGGGAGCTGCCTGGGGCTTGGGTTGGGGGTGGGGCTGGGGCTGGGACTGGGACTGGGCTTGGTGTGGGGGCTTGGGTTGAGGCTGGGAGGCGCGCGGTGGGGACTCCTCGGGCGTACGGACGGGCTCGGTACGGCCCGAGGACTCGGTTCGGGCGGGTGGCTCCGTACGGGCGGGCGGCTCGGTACGGGCAGACGGCTCGGTACGGGCAGTCGGCTCCGTACGAGCGGGCGGCTCGGTACGGGCAATCGACTCCGTACGGGCAGGCGGCTCCGTACGAGCAATCGGCTCCGTACGCCCCGCGCCCCCCTGCTCCTCCCGCGCCCCGCCCCCGCCCCCGTGTACGGGCTCCGGCTCCGCCGGGCGGGTCGGGGTGGCCGGGCGGGGGCGGCGGGCGCGGTCGAGGGTGTCGGCGGCGGTCTGGGCCGTGGTCAGCAACGGGGCGCCCGGGCGGCCGGTGTGGGCGTCCAGGAACGCCTTGCCCACCGCGAACTCCCCGTTGTGGCCCTCCGCCAGGCCGCGCAGGTGGTGCTCGACCAGGCGCGCGGCGGCCGACTCCGCCGCGTCGCCCCGGCGTTGGCGCGGGTCCGCGCGGTGGCGGTCGGTGTTGCGGGCGGCGGCGCCCGCCCAGCGGCTGACGAACACGAAGCGGATGGCGGGGAGTTCGGCCGTGTCGTGGCTGGCGAAGGTCCAGCTCCGGTGCACGTGGCCGAACATGCTGTGCAGCCCCCACAGCACGGGCAGCGCCGTGTCGCCGCGCTCGTCGAGGAAGGTGAAGCGGCCCTCCGGGTGGCGCAGCAACTCGGCCGCCGCGCCGCCCAGTTCCTCGGCGGCCTCGGGGATCCGCCCGTCGAGGGCCGCCTGCCCGAGGCCCGCCGCCTCCAGGAGCTGCTCCTCCCGCACGGTCCCCAGCCCGTCGCGTACCTCGGCGAGGGGAAGTCCGGCGCCCTCCCAGTCCCAGGCGTGCAGCCCCAGGCAGGTGGCGGGGCTCAGCACGTCCGGGGAGCCGACCAGGGCGTGGCAGAGGGTGGACGCCCCGCCGCGCGGGTCGGTCCAGGGCAGCCGGTGGACGAGGACCGCGTCGCTGCCCCGGCGCTGGAGCCGGATCAGGGCCGGCCTGGTCTCCTCGCCGCTGGCCCGCAGCAGCGAGCCGGCGGCGTGGAACAGCCCCTCGGCGTCGGCCCGCGCGCCCGACCAGGCGACGGGGCCGAAGCCGGTGGAGCCGGAGGCGTTCCCGCTGTCCCAGCGGAAGACGACCTGGTCGAGTTCGTCGTGGTTTCGCGCCATCAGCCTCTCCCTCGAAGCAGCCCGCACGCGGCGAACACCGACAGCAGCGGGGCCAGGACCCGGCGCGGGCGGACGCCGTTCGGGAAGCGGTCGCCGCGCGCCTGGCCCCCGGTGGCGGCGACGAAGTGCAGGGTGCAGTGGGCGTGGTCGTCGAAGGGCCGCAGCCAGGCGGTGCTGGCGTGGTGGTGGAGGAAGGCGTACGCGTCCCGGCTCTCGGCGCCCGCGTCCCCCTCGTCGTACCGCTCGGGCAGCGCTTTTCCGAGCCAGTGGTCGACCACCGGCTCGAAGCGGAGCAGGTCGCTCTTGTTGATCGCGACGGCGGCGGGGGCGGGGACGAAGCCGTCCGTCCGTTCCAGCCGGTTGAGGACGGTGGTGAACGCCTCGTCGCCGAGGTCGCGCCGGGCCAGCCGGTACAGGCTTCGGACCGGGTCGAGCGAGGGCATCCGCAGGGCGCGCAGCGGGTCCACGACGAAGACGAAGGCGTCCACGCCCATCAGGAAGCTGGTCACCGCCCCGTCGCGGGCGAGGTCCTCGCCGGCGAGGTCGAAGAAGACGACGGGGCGCGGAGTGCGGCCGGGCGCGGAGACGAGGAGGCCGTCCGCGAAGAGGGCGAAGTCCTGCTGCCCGGTCTGGCCGAGCTGCCGGCCCTGCTGGAGGCTCTGCACCCGGTCGCGCAGAAAGGCGCGGTGCGCGTCGGGGTTGAGGGGCAGGGCCCGCAGCCCGTACGGCTCCAGGGCGCCGAGCTCGACCTCGCCGAGCATCGCGGCCATCAGGTGCGTCTTGCCGACGGCGGAGCTGCCGACGAAGGCGATGCTGAGCGGCTCGCCGTTGGTGAGGTAGGGGACGGGCAGTTCGTGCGCCTCCTCGCCCGAGGCGTGCGGGCACAGGTGGTAGGCGGTGCGCAGGGCGTCCTTGAGGCGGGCGGGGCGCTGCTCGCCGCCGAGGTCCAGCCGGGTCCGGTTGCCCATGGCGTCGATGGTGACGAGGAGTTCGGGGTCGTAGTGGACGGGCAGCAGGCAGTACGGGCACATCCGCGCGGGCGGCGGGGGCGGGGCGGGCGGTTCCGGCGGGGCGGGCGGCGCGGTCCGGGTCCGGTCCTGCTCGCGGCCGAAGAGCGGGAAGCGGCGGCGCTGCGGGGCCCGGCCGGCCGCCGCGTCCCGCGCCTCCCGCTCGCGCCGGGCCGCCGCCTCGCGCAGGGTCGCCTCCTTGCGGGCGAGCTCGGCGTCGTACCGCTCACGGCCCTGGTCGAGCGGGTCGGCCGTGTCGGCGGTCCGGGCGAGCGGGTCGGCCATCCGCAGCAGCCGCAGCAGCGCGGCGGGGGACGGCCGGGCGGTCGCCGCCGGGGCGAACAGCCCGCTCTGCGCGAGGGCGCTGAGCCCCCGGTAGGCGGCGAGGTCGGCGGGCGGCCCGTCGGCGCGGTCGGCGAGACCGGGCGGGCCGGGGTGCCCGGAGTGCAGGTAGTACGCGATCCTGGCCAGCGACCACAGGTCGTCGCGGGTGTCGGCGGTGCCCCGGCCCGCGCGCTGTTCGGGCGCGGCCCAGGGCGCGGGGCCGAAGGGCTCGCGGGGCTCGCCCGCGCGCTGCACCGCGTACGGCTCGCCCAGCCGGACGTGGGCGCCGTTCCAGCGGACGGTGGCGGGGTCGAGGGCGCGGTGGACGAGTCCGGCCGCGCCGAGCAGCCGGACGGCGACGGCGAGCTGGCCGACGATCTTCTGCTGCTCCTCGCCGCCGAGCCGGGACACGCAGTCGGCGAGCGGGGCGCCGGGGGCGCCCCGGTAGAGCACGAAGGGCTCCGGCCCTTCGAGGTCGAAGCCGACGAGCCGGGTGAACAGATCGGCGAACTTCTCCTCCCCGTAGCGCCGTTCGAGGGCGACGGCGGCGGCGATCTCCCGTTCCAGCAGGGTGTACGTCCGGGGGTCGCCCTGCGCGGCGCGCGGCAGCCGGAACTGCACGACGGGCCGGCCGTCGTCCAGGACCAGCCGCCGGGTCAGAAGGTGCGGCCGGCCGGGGACCGGCCGCTCCTCGCCGGGGACGGCGGTGCCCCGGAACCACTCCTGCCCGTGGGTCAGGAACTCCAGCTCCTCCGGGTCGGCCTCGCTCATGTGGCCCCGCCCTCCTCCGCCCGCACGGTGCGCACGACGTCCGCGCGCAGCGGTACGAGCCGCAGGACGCCCGCGTGGCGGCCGGAGTCCGTCCACACCACGTCCTCGACGGCGCCCCGCCAGATGTCGTCGCCGGTCGTCCCGCGCCGCATGGTCTCGGGCACGAACCGCACCCGGCGCACCGCGCCCGGCTCGTGGGAGAGCAGCCGCAGGTGTTCGGGGCCGCACAGCGGGACGGTGCGGGCCGGGTCGTCGTCGCCTATCAGGCGCGCCACCGCGTCCGGCGCGACCCCGGTCAGGCGGGCCGCGTCGGGCCGCCCGCCCCGGTCCCGGCCGGGCGGCGGGGAGGCCGCGGCGTCGCGTTCCAGCCGGGTCCTGGCCTCGTCGAGGAGCTCGGCCATCGGCCCGTCGAGCGGGTGCCGGCCCGCGTTGCCCGGGTCGCGCTCGATCCCCGCCCAGCAGCTGTCGAGGAGCGCCACGACCCCGTCGAAGAAGTCGCCCGCGAGGGTGTCGACGAGGGCGGGGCCGCCGTCCCCGTACCGCCGCTCCAGCCACGCCGGGGCGGCGGTGGCGGGGCGGGGTCCGGAGCGGGTGCCGGAGCCGGTGCCGGTGCCTGCGCTGGAGCCGGTGTGCGCGGTGCCGTCCGCGCGGGCCGCGCCGCCGGTCCGCGCGCCGCCGGGGGCCGCCGCCCCCGGACCCGTACCGCCCGATGCGGCGGCTCCCCCGGGGCCGCTCCCGGAATCGCTCCCGTACCCGCCCCCGTATCCGTAGCCGTCGGTCTCCGGGGAGTCGTCCCAGTCCCAGCCGGTCGCCTCCGGCCGGTGCGCGGCGCCCGGCGCGGGGTCGTCGGCGGGGCGGCCCGTCCCGTACGGGTCGGGGTCCGGCTCTCCGCCGTGCGCCCGCGCGGTCGCCGCGAGGCCCTTCAGCAGCCGGGCGACCGCCCCCGCCCCGTCCGAGCAGTGGTGCCGCACCTCGGCGAAGAGCCAGTCGTGCACGGCGGTGGTGACAAGCAGGCCCTGGATCTCCTTGAGCATCCGGCCCGCCGCCTCCGGGTCCGCCCGGTCCCACCAGTCGTCCACGCCCCGGGTCCAGTCGCGCAGGGCGAGCAGCACGACCGCGGCGGCGGCAGCCGCGGCGGCGACGGCGCCCGCCCACGCGGGCAGGGCGAGCCAGCCGCCCGCCGCCGCCCCCGCGAACCCGCCGACGAGGCCGCCGAAGAGCCGGGGCGCGGTGCCGGTGCTCCCGCCGCCGTCGAGGCGTCCGTCGGGCGAACGGTTCGGCCGGCGGCGCAGCATCCGGTGGGCCAGCAGCGCGGCGAGCAGGCCGACGGCCGGGCCGAGGACCCACCCCGCCACGGGCCACAGCCCCGCCACGGCGGCGAGGACACCGGTCACCAGCGCGGCGGCGGACCGGGAGCCGCCGGCCAGGAACGGGTGCCGCCCGCCGAGCCGGTCCAGCTGCACCGGGCCGCAGATCGCGTCCAGGCGCGCCAGGCGGGCGGCGCTGCCCGCCGGGGCGGTACGGGCCGCGAGGGCGGTGAGCCGGGCGGCGACCGAGCGCAGCGGCAGCCGCCGGCCGAGCAGCTCGTGGGTGTGGTCGCGCAGCGCGGGCACGATGCCGGTACGGGTGATCTCCCTCGGCAGGTCGGGGAGTTGGACACCCCGGTCGCGCAGCAGGCCGCGCTCCTCGACGGTGGGCCGGGTGCCGCCGGCGAGCGCGAAGGTCTCGGCGACGGTGGCCCGGAAGCGGCCGAGGGCCAGCGTCAGCCGCTCGATGTCCCCGGGGAGGTCTGTGTCCCGGCCGGCCGCGCCGAGCAGCCCCGCCGGGCCGCGCACCCTGGTGTGGGCCTCGACCGCCTCGTCGAGGGCGTCCTCGCAGGCGCCCAGCTGGGCCCTGGCCTGGCCGTGGGCGGGCAGCCAGGCGTGCCCGGCGAGCGAGCGGGGCACCGACTCGTCTAGCAGCAGGGCCAGTTCGCCGGGGACCTGGCCGACGGCGGCGGGGGTGGGGACCTCGGGGCCGGTGAGCGCCTCGATCGCCTGCCGCCAGGCCCGCTCCCGCGCCTCGTCGGTGAGGTCGTGCTCCAGGATCCGTACGGAGGGGACCGCGACCCCGTGCACGACCCGGCCGAGGCCCCGGAGCACGGCGTCGAAGACCTCGGGGGTGGCGAGCACGTCCAGGAGCGGGCGCAGGGCGTCCGCGCCGGAGTCCCTGGTGTCGTCGAGCAGCCAGAGCACCCCGGCGGCGGGGGGCCGCAGGGTCAGGGAGCGGCGCAGGGTCCGCTCCCCCGGCGCGCCCACGGCCAGGCAGACGATCTGCGCGGGGCCGTAGGAGGAGAGGCGTTCGTAGAGGAGCTGGTGGGCGACGAGCCGGTCGGCGTCGTCGACGACGAGGAAGCGGCGCTCGGCGCCGGGCTGCGGGGCGGCGAGCGCCCGGCGCACGGCCGCGTCGGCGCCTCGGTCGGCGTGCGCGGGGGTGTGGCCGCCGGCCCTCAGGTCGAGCAGGACGGCGTGGCCCGGCACGGGCTGGTCCAGGACGGTACGGTCGTTCACTCGTCGTCCCCCTCCAGGTCCCAGGGGTAGCCGCCGCCCTCGGGCACGGACTCCGGGCCGGCCGCGGACGACCCGCGCTCCCGGTCCCAGTCACGGTCACGGTCCCGGTCCCGGTCGGTGCCACGGTCCGTATCCCGGTCCCGGTCGGCACCCCGGTCCCTGCTCGTGCCCGTGTCCCGGCCCCAGTCCCGCTCCCGCTCCCGGCCCCGGCCCGTATCCCGATCCCGGTCCCGGTCCCGATCCCGATCCCGGTCCCGGTCCCAGTCCCGGCCTGTATCCCGGTCCGTATCCCGGTCCCAGTCCCGATCCCGGCCCGTATCCCGATCCCGGTCCCAGTCCCGGCCCGTATCCCGGCCCGTATCCCGGCCCGTATCCCGGCCCGTATCCCGGCCCCAGTCCCGATCCCCCTCCCCGCCCGTGTCCCGCTCCCTGTTCGTCTCCCTGCCCGTGCCCCCGTCGGCCGCCCCCCGGCCCGGCGCGTGCCGTTCGAAGAGGGCGCGGAGGGTGGGCCGGGTGGCGCGGCCCGCGCCGGAGAAGCGCGTGTCGAGGGCGCCGGGGTAGGTGACCTCCCAGAAGTGCCGCAGCGGGGCGAGCCATTCGGCGTCCTCGTCCCCGTACTCGGCGGCCAGCTCGTCGAGGAGGACGAGCTGGCGCGGGGCGACCTTCTCCACGAAGTGGGTGAAGAGCGGGGACGGTGCCGTCGGGGTGTGCGCGAGCCCCTTGGGCAGGGCCCGCATCAGGCGCTCGCAGAACTCCTCGATGATCTGCCCCTCGTCGAGCAGCGCCCACCGTTCGTACGCGCGCAGCAGCCCGGCCCAGCTGGACAGGGCGCCGTCGAAGCCCTCCAGGCGCAGCGACATGGTCGCGGACTCGCCCTCCTGGAGGCGGATGCGGACCAGGTCCGGGGAGTCGGGGCGGCCCTCGGTGTGGATGTGCCCGTTCCACATGGCGTTGAGGAGGCGGTGCAGGATGCGCTGCCGGTCGTCCTCGGTGGAGACCAGCCAGTCGTCCTGGTAGCCCAGGCGCTGGCGCCAGTGCAGGAAGTCGTCCTGGCCGGCCGAGTCGCGCGCCTCGGCCCAGAGCGTCAGCACGTTGCGGACCTCGGAGATGTCCGTGAGGTTCATGCCGCTGCGGAAGAGGACGACGGTGAGGGAGTCGGTGTCGACGGCCCGGTACTCCTGGGCGGCGCGCGGCGGCAGGTTGAGCTCCTGGCGCAGGTACTCGCCGGCCCGGCCGTCGGACTCGCTCGCCGGGTGCACGATGAGGATCTTCAGCGGGCCGCCGCCGTCCGGGGTGAAGCCGACCGGGAGGAGCCCGGCGAGCGCGGAGCGGAACTGCCCGAGCCAGCGCGGGTCCACCTTGGACTCGGCGGACTCGTCGCCGGACGCCGCGCGCAGCAGCAGCTCCATCGAGGGCAGCAGCGGGCGGTCGAAGCGGTCGTCGTTGGCCTCGCCGAACAGCTTCTTGACCCGCCGCTCGACGACCTGCTTGATCTCCTTGACGGCGGCGCCGGGCGAGCGGCGCACCGCGTCGAGGGCGCGCCGCCAGTCCTCGGGGCGGACCAGCCGTTCGAGCAGGCCGGCGGCGTCGGTGTTCTCGGGCAGGCCCTCGCTCTGCACGAGCCGGTCGAGGACGTCGTCGTAGAAGGCGCGCAGGCTGTTCTGCGGGGGCAGCAGGTAGGAGATGCCGGTGCGGTCGTCGCGGTAGAGCTCGCGGCGCCGGTCGGCGAACTGCTTGCCCTCGTCCTGCTCGTGGGCGCGCAGCACCTTCGCGAGCTCGCCGAGCTCGCCGAGTATCCGCAGCAGCGGGGGCCGCCACTGGGAGTCGCCGGCCTTCCAGGCGCGGTGCCACAGGGCGCGGGCCCGCCACTGGTACCACGCCTCCTGCCGGGCCAGCGCGTCCTGCACGTCGGGGTCGCTCCAGCGGGCCGGGACGAGGCCGCCGGCGCTGCGCTTGATGTGCGGGATGACGGGGGCGGAGGTCGGGGTGTCCGGGGGCCGCTCGGGGTCGTTGCGCCGGTTGTCGAGCATCCCGGTGAAGCCGACGGAGGCGACCCGGTCGGGGTGGCCGGGCAGCCCGTTGAGGACGGCCTCCAGGCGGAACGGGCTGATGACGCCGAGGAGTTCGCGGGCGGCGGTGCCGGGCTTGAAGTCCTCGGTGAGCCGGGGCACCTCGCGGGCCAGCTCGGACTCCAGGCGGCGCAGCGAGTCCTCCATGTCGCCGAGCCGGTCGCGCAGGGCCTGGGTGATGGCGCGGCTGCCCTTGGGGAGCTGCTCGGGCGCGGGCACGTCGGGGGCCTCGCGGCTCCACAGCCGGCCGACGCCGGAGCGGTTGAACATGTCCTGGACGAGCTGCTTGTCCTCGCGTCCGCCGCGCCGGGCCTTCTCGCCGAGGCCGCGGACGGCCTGGGCGAGCAGGCGGGCGGCGACGATCTCGGCGAGGTCGTCGACGGGGACGGTGAGGGAGGCGGCGAGGCTGGTGGACATGCCGCGGTAGCCGATGCCGGTGCGGGCCGGGGTGGAGCGCTCGACGCTCTTGTTGATGAAGCTGGCGGCGAAGGACTGGTAGTCGTCCTCGGCGCGGCTCGCGGCGCCGCTGTCCTCGCTGAGCTCGGTGCCGACGAGGGACAGCACCATGGCGGTGATGGAGCGGCGCAGGTCCTCGGTGCCGATGACGGCGGGCTTGGAGAAGAGGAAGGCGGTCTGCACGGTGGACGGGCGCAGGGACACGACGCCGTCGCCGGGGTAGTGGACGCTGATCCGGCCGCGCTGCTCGACGTCGCCGACCTCGTCGAGGGCGTCGGGGACGTTCTGGTCGTCGACGAGCCGGGAGAGGTCCACGAGGGCGCGGGCGGAGTTGAGTTCGGCCTCACGCCCGCCGCCCGCCTCGGGCGGGAAGGCGGAGGGCATGACGACCAGCGGGTAGATCTTGACGCCGGGGACCTTGGAGCGGCGGAACTCGTGCCCGATGAGGTGGATGAAGTCGTAGAAGATGCCGGCGCCGGTGCCGCCCGCGACGGAGAAGGCGACGAAGACGTCGCAGCCGCGGATCCGGCCGCCGCCGACCCGCTGGAGGTCGCCGGCGGAGTTGCCGATCGCGCCGATGGCCTCGCGGAGTTGGCGCAGTACGGGTTCGAGGCCGGAGCGCATGGTGGCGAAGAGGGCGGCCCGGCCGACGGTGGGCAGCTGGCCCGCGCCGTTGTGCAGGGGTGCCACGCGCGGCTGGCGGGCCTGCGGCGGCAGCCAGAGCCGGGTCTCCTCGTGGAGGGCGACCCGCAGCATCCGGGTGACCTCGGGCGAGGAGTCGTAGTCGGTGGGCAGCAGGTCGCGGACCATGCGGGAGGTGCGGGCGTAGGCGGCGCCCTCGGCGCCCTTGGCGCGGAACTGCGGCTGGCGCAGCAGCTCGGACTCGCTGAAGTCGGCGTACACGAACTGCAGGCAGTCGGGCAGCTGGAAGGGCAGCCGCCGCCCGCCGTCGACGAGCTCGGTGCCGTCGGGACCGCACAGCTCGCGGCGCAGGCTGCGTTCCAGTTCGCTGCCGATGCGTCCGCCGGTGCCGCCCAGTCCGACGAACAGCATGGGCTGGTAGATCTTCATGTCGTCTCCCTGGAGGACCCTGGGGACCCTGAGGACCCCGTGGTTCGGTCGTTGGGGGTGTCGCGTGCCGGGCGGGGTCAGAAGTCCCCGTTCCAGGCGCCTCTCGTGTCGGTGCCGCCGTCGGTGTCGGGTCCCCGTCCGGGTCCGTGTCCGTGTCCGGGGCCGGATCCGGGTCCGGATCCGGGTCCGGTGCCAGGGGCGTCGGGGCGGGGGCGGGGGCGGAGCCAGGGGATGCCGAAGCCGCCGGTACGGGGGGTGGCGCGGGCGCCGGGGGCGCCGCGCACGAGGAGCTCGCAGTCCTCGACGGCGACCGCCTCCCCCGGCCGTACGGGCTCCTCGCGGCCCCCGTGGAGGCGCAGCAGCAGCTCGCCGGTGCCGGTCCTGCGCAGCCGGTGGGCGGCGGCGCCGCCGCGGGCCCGGCGCAGGGTGGGCGCGGCGCCCCGTACCGCCTCGACGGCGAACGGGAACTCGCCGCCCGCGCTCTGGCCGGCCCGGATGGTGAGGGTGTCCAGGGTCCGGCCGTCCCGCCGCAGTTCGAGCCGGGTGCCGGCGAGGACCCGGCGCCGGCTCCGGGCGGCGAGCCGGACGCCGACGACGGCCCCGGCCGCGGCGAGCAGGGCGGCGCCGCCCACGACCCACGGCCACCACCGCTCCCACCAGGTGGGCGGGGCCTCGACGCGGACGTCGAGGAAGGCGGTGTCGAGCGGCCGGTCGGGGGCGGCGGTGTCCACGACGGCTACCTGGCCGCCGAGCTCGCCGAGCGGGGTGCCCTTGCCGACGGTGACGGTGAACGGCACGGTCGTACGGGTGCCGGGGGCGGCGACCACGGTGGCCGGGGTGACCGCCAGGCCGCCGGAGCCGGAGCCGGGGGCCGGGGCGGAGCCGGGGGCGGTGGCCGGGGCGGAGGCGGAGGCTCCCGTCCCGTCCGTGAGGCCGATCCGCAGGGTGTGCGGTCCGGTGCCGTTGTTGGTGACGGAGAGGGTGCCGCGGACCGTGCCGCCCGGGTACACCGTGACCCGGTCGACGGAGAGCCCCGCGGTGACCTCGGGGGTGCCGACGGTCGTCACCGTGTACAGCGGGAGCCGGTCGGAGGTGACACCCGGCGCGGACATCCGGGCGACCAGCTTCAGCGCGCCGGACGCGCCGGCCGGGACGGTGAGCGGGCCCGTGAACCGGACGTCCCCCGCCCGGCGGTCCGGGGCCTTCCCGTCGTCGGCGAGGCGGGCGGTGACCGGGGCGAAGCCCGTACCGCTCAGCTCGACGGTGACGCCGACCCCGGCCAGCTGCCCGGGGTCGGTGACGACGACCCCGCGCCTGGTCTGCATCCGCACCTCGACCACGGCCCGCTCGCCCGCGCGGGGCGAGGCCGGGTCCAGGGTGAGCACGGACCGCAGCCGGCCCTGCCAGATGGCCCGGACGGCGACCTCCCGGTCGCGGTGGCCCTCGGGCGCCTCGATCCGGACCCGCCAGCGGCCCGGCAGCGGATTGCGCACCCGCAGCGCCTCCACGGGCCCGTCCTCGCCGCTGACCTCGAAGGTGGAGTCGTCGAAGGCGCCGTGCGTGGGCACCTTGCGGCCGGCCGGGTCGTAGTAGGTGACGCGCACCTTCGGGTCGTGCTTGCTGACGGTGAGCGAGCCGTCGGTGGCGATCGGCGGGATGGTGACGTACAGGTCGGCGGGCGGCTTGCCGACGGTGCCGTGCTCGATCCGGGCGCAGCGGGCGGCGGCGAAGGTCTCCTGGAGCACCGCGTCGAGCTCGGCGGAGGTGCCGGCCACCCGCATCCGGGGCGTGGAGCCGGGCACGTCGGAGCAGGCGCCCCGGTAGCCGCCCTCGGCCATGGCGGTCAGCGCGCCCTCGTCGATCCCGGTGCCGAAGCCGAGCGGCCAGATCTGCACGCCCGCCTCCCGGGCCTTGGCCAGCTCCTCGTCGAGCCGCTTGGCCCCGTTGGCCTGGCGGGCGGCCGGGTCGGTGCCGTATTCGGGGCTGTCGCCGACGTCCAGCTTCCCGTCGGTGAGCAGGAAGACCACCTTGGGCGTGGCGGGCGCCCCCGGTGTCCTCGCGGTGCTCGGCGCGGCGCCCGAGGTGAGCCGGCTGACGGCCTGTCCGATCGCCGCGGGGAAATCCGTGCCGGGGCCCATCCGGGCCTCGTCGCGCCGGGTCAGGTCCTGGACGCAGTCGCTGAGCCTGCGGCGGCCGGCCTCGTCGACGGGGAGGAGCGGGCAGATGTCGCGGACCGCCGCCTGCCCGGTCTTCTCGGCGCTGCTGAAGCCCAGCACGATGGCGCGGGACCGGTCGGAGATCTCGCCCTGGGTGAGTGCCGCGGCGGCCTCGGTCTCGCGGACCAGGTCCTTGTCGGCGAGGCTGCGCGACTGGTCCACGACGACGGCGAAGTCGATGGGATCGGGCCCCTCGCCCGGGTCGGCGGTCCCAGCGGTCCCGGCGGTCCCTTCGGTCCCGACGGCCGGGGTACGGGACGCGGCCTCGGCCGGTGCCGCGGCGGCGGGGCCGCCGAACGGGCCGGACAGGGCGAGCAGCGCCCCGGCGAGGAGCAGGGCGCCCCTCGGGTGTCTCCACTGCATGGTCAACTCACCACAGTTCGCTGAGGAGGGCCAGGACGGCGCCGAGCACGAGGGACGCGACGCCGAGCCGTAGCCATCGGTACTTGGCGGCGAGCACCACCCCGTGGACGCTCGCCTGTTCGAGGAGCCAGCCGGTGGCGTCCGTGGCGGAGCCCTCCAGGCGGGCCCGCAGGTCACCGGCGGTGGTGCCGGCCGTGAGCTCGCGCAGCAGGGTGCGCTCGGCGCCGAACCGGGTGCGCGGCAGGACGACCGAGACCAGCATCAGGACGCCGAGGGTCCACAGCAGTCCGGCGACGCCCAGCAGGACGAGCCCGGGGCCGCCGGGCAGCGGGCCCTGGTCGCGGGAGAAGACGACCGCGAGGAAGGCGAGGGCACCGGACAGCAGGATCGCCGCCTTGGTGTCGGCCCGGCCGATGTCTTCGCGGACGGTGGTCAGCAACTGCTCGGCCATGTCCCGCAGTTCGGGGGGCGCGGGCGCGGGGGCGGTCCCCGCGCCCGGCGGGTCGGCGGTGGTCATTCGTCGTCCCAGTCGTCGAAGTCCGCGCTCCGCCGCGAGCCGGGGGCACCGGAGGAGCCGGACGAGCCCGACGAGCCGGGGCCGGGCCGGTCGGCCTCGGGGGCGTACCCGTCCCTGCCCCCGTCCCCGTCCCCGTCCCGCTCGAACGACGCCTGGACCCGGGTCGGTTCGTAGACGCGCGGGTCCGCCGGAGCGCCCGGCGACTCCTCGTCGTCCCAGTGGGGCGCGGTCGGCTCCGGGTCCGCCGCCGCCTCCAGGGCCCGGCGGCCGGGGCCCCGGGCGGAGTCGAGGACCCGGTCGGCGACGCCGCCGATGACGGCCCCCGTGCTGCCGCGCAGGTGCTGGAGGATCTGGAACGCCTGCTCGTCGATCTCGTGCCGTTCGAGCACGCCGGAGTCGAGCAGCCGCTTGAACACCTCCAGCAGGTCGGCCTGGCCCTCGCGCTTCTCCCGCGTGAGCTGGGTGCGGATCTCCCACTCGTGGTCCGGGTTCTTGGCCATGTGGTGGGCGATCTGGGCGAGGTCGCCGCGCCGGAACATGTCCTCCAGGTCGGCGGCGCGGGCCATGATCTTCTTCCGCTCCCACTCCTCCCGGCGCAGCTCCGCCTCGGCCTCCCGGGCGTCGGCCCGGACGGTCACCTCGACCTTGTCGGCGCGGGCGATCTCCTCGCGGACCTGCTCGTCCAGGTCGAAGAACACGTACACCTGCGTGCGCAGCCCGATCTCGCGGCCGAGGACGAGCCGGCCGGTGCTCAGCTCGTCGCGCACGGCCTCGTCGGCCCGCTGGGCCTCGGTGAGGCGGAAGCGGCGGGAGAGCGAGCGGAGCCCGTCGAGCAGGTCGTCGTGGAGGAGCTCCGCCACGTTCCACACCTGTTCCTTCACCACCCGGTACGGGTCCTCGACCGTCCACTTGACCCGGACCCGGGCGTTGAACGAGGCCCCGTCCCCGGCGGCCGGGAGCTTGAGCGAGAACTCCGTGACGTTCTGCCCGAGCTGCACCTCGAAGACCGTGTACGGGGCGCGCAGCAGGGGCTTGTCGTTGTCCTCGTTCCGGTCGGGCCAGACGATCCGGTGGCCGCCGTTGCGGTAGAGCAGCACGGCGGCGATGAGGCCGCTGGTGCGCCGGTATGGGGGCGCGATCTCGCGGATCAGCGGCCCCAGCGGCCCCAGCGGCCCCAGCGGCTTGTCGGCGCCCCGGGCTCCGCCCTGGTCGGCTCCGGTCATCGCTCGGCTCCTTCCGCGACGGCGTCCCACATGCGGCGCGCCGCGCTCTTGTCCAGGGGTCGGTCCCGGTCCCGTACCAGCTCGTTCAGCAGGCCGCGGAGCCGGTCACGGTCGCGGCGCTCCACCGCGAGCAGCGGCAGCAGGCCGCAGACGAGCCCGAGGGCCGTCTCGTCCTTCGCGGCCCGGCGCAGCAGTCCGCCGAGGCCGTCCAGCGCGGCCTCGGCGGCGCGCGCGGTGTTCAGGGTGCGGAGCAGCAGCGCGCCGAGCGCGGACGTGAGCCCGGGCCGGGTGGCGAGCAGCGCGACGAGGAGGGGGCGGCTCGCGTGCGCGTCGAGTTCGGGCACGTCACGCAGGCCCCACAGGTGGGTGGTGCGGGTGGTGAGGGCCGTGATCAGAGTGATGTGCACGAGGTTGGCGAGGTTCATGCGCCCGTCGTCGAGCCAGCGCGCCAGGCGGCGCAGCACGGGTTCGGGATCGCCGGAGGCGAGCAGCCGAGCGACGCTGAAGGTGGCGGGGCCCAGTAGTTCGACGTCGTCGGCGTCGTGGTCCCTGACGACCTGGGCGAGGGCGTCGAGCGAGCGGTCGACACCGCCGGCGGCCAGCGCGTAGCCGTGGGTGAGCAGGGCGCTCTCCACGAGCGCGGGCGCGTCGGAGGCGGCCCACTCCTTGACGGTGGCGGCGACGGCGGGCCGGACCAGGGGGTCGCGGGCCGCCTCGGCGAGCGCGGTCGCGGCGGCCATCCGGGCGACCGGCTCGTCGCGGACCGCGAGCGGGGCGACGAGCTCCCCGTAGCCGTGGATCCAGTCCCAGGAGCAGAGCACACCCGCGGCGATGGAGGCGCGGACCCAGACCTCGGGCCGCTCGTCGTCGCACAGGGCGCGCAGCCAGCGGGCGATCGGGCCGCGCACGTTGTGGTGGCCGTGCCAGACCTCGGCGAGGACGGCGGTGGCGAGGGCGTCGCCCTGGAAGCGCACCGAGCGCGCGGGCACCTTCGCGGGGCCGAGGTCGAGCTCGGTGTCCTCCAGGACGGCGCGGGCGAGGACCGGGCGGTGCTCGGCGTGGGTGCCGAACAGGCGCCGTCCGGCGGGGCGTCCGGGGTCGAGGGTGACGGCGAGCTCCCAGGCGAGGAGCTCGGCCGCCTCGGCGGCGATGCTGTACGCGGAGCCGTTGAAGACGGCCACGGCGATCCGGAAGGCGGTGGCGTTGAGGACGGGCAGCGCCTCGGGCAGGGTGCCGGGCCGGTCGGCGCCCGCGAACCACTCGCGCGCCTGGGCCCGTACGAACGCGGCGCAGTCCTCCAGGAGCAGCTCGTCGGTCAGCCCGCCGCGTCGGTGGCGGGCGAGGAGGTCGGCGAGCCGGGCGGCCTCGCGGGGGCGGAGCTCCTCCAGGCCGAGGGCGGCGACCACGTCCGCGCGGGCGGCGAGGGCCCGCGCGGCGGCGGTGGCCTCCTCGGACTCGCCGCGCAGCAGCAGCCTCAGGTGCCGGTGGAGCACCTCGTCGGCGGGCGGCGGGGCGTGGAACACGCCGTACCGTCCGCGCAGCAGCCGCTCGGCGAGGTCGCCGCCGCCGACGACGAGCACGCCGTAGGCGTCGGCCTCGTCCAGCAGTCCGGCGAAGCGGTCCAGGTGCAGTTCGGAGACGCGGACGGCGGGCCGCTCGGCGGGGTCGGTGCGCTCGCCGCGGGAGTGCCGGGGCTCGCTCTCGGTGCGCTCGTCCTCGGCGAGCAGCTCGATGAGGTGGCCGGCGCCGGATTCGAGGTTCTCGGTGGTGATCTCGTCGACGCCGTGCCGGGGGTCGAGCCGGAAGACCCGGCCCTTGGCGACCTCGGCGAGCAGCGCGAGCGCGGTGGCCTCGCGCCCGCTGCCGGGCTCTCCGCAGAGCACCAGGACGCGGTTGCCGCGCAGCCGGTCCTTCATGCGCTGGTAGCCGGCGGTCTCGCAGTACACGGCGTCGAGGTGGTCGAGGGTGTCGCGCGGGACGGCGCCCCGGACGAAGTGGGGGCGCGCGCCGAGCGAGATGCTGTAGTGGGAGTCGCCCTCGTGGATGGTGGCGTCGCGGCCGATGAAGGTGTGCCGGTCGCCCGGCTCCCGCACGAGGGTGCGGCGCGCGGAGGCGGCGGTGGCGGCGCCGCCGGTGCCGGAGCCGCCGCGATAGCCGCGGGCGGCATTCTCGAACGCCTTGGCCTGCGGCTGCTCGGCGGGACCGTCGGAGCCCTTGTCGGAGCCCTCGGCCCGGTCACCCCGGTCGCCGCGGTCACTCCGGTCGCCGCGGTCACTCCGGTCGCCGCGGTCACCCCGGTCGCCCCGGTTCCCCCGGTCGCTCCGGTCCCCTCGCTCCCCTCGCTCCCCCCGGTCCCCTCGGTCGCCCCGGTCACCCCGGTCGCCGCCCCCGGGCGGCCCGCCCGGGCCGTCGGCGCCAGCGCCGCCGCGGTCGAAGTCGTCGTCGCTCACGCCCGGTCCCCCTTGCCCTTGCCGCCGAAGCCGGTCACGCCGCCGTGGATGGTGCCCGCCTCGACGATCTGCATGTCCCGGCCCGCCGTGAACGTGCGGTCCCCGCCGCCCACGCGCGGCTTTCGAGGCGGTGAGCCGTCCCCCCGCGACGGCCCACCGCCGGTCTGTGTGTCACCCTCCGGATCCCCCGGCCCGCCGGAGCGACCGGACCCGGCGGACCCGGCGGACCCGACATGCGCGACCGGCACGTCCGGCCCCTCCGGTCCCCCGGGCCACTCCGCCCCCTCCGGTCCCAGCGGCGGCGACGGCCGACGGGGTACGTGGAACCAGGCGTCCTCGTCGGTCTCCTTGGCGACCACGGGCGCCCGCCGGTAGTGCGCGGGCTCCACGTAACGCCCGCCCTCGACGACCACGTTCCGGTAGAGCCAGTCGGAGACCACGATCAGCAGGTCCACGTCCGGCGCGTCCGTCATGATCTGCTTCGCGCGGGCGCTGTCGCAGAGCCGGCAGGCGAGGTCCACGGCCCGGCCGACGAGCCCGCGTCCGTCGTCGAGGACGAGGCCCGCGTTCATGCCGACGCGCATCCGCAGCGGCGCGCGGCGGCCCTTGTTGTGCTCGCGCAGGCTCTCGTACAGGGTGTCGATCCAGCGGCCGACCATGAGGGTCGGCGGCACGTCCGGGCGCAGCGCGGCGAGGATGCCGTCGCCGCGGTCCTCCTGGTGGACGGTGCCCGGCTCGATGCCGACGGAGGCGTACGCCTCGCCGAACGCCTCGTACATGGCGGCCCTGGTCAGCCGCTTCTCGTCCATGCCGAGGCGTCCGGAGCCGACGACGTCCCCGAAGACGACGAGCCGGTGGATGGCTCCCGCGCTCGCTCCCGTACTGCTCACTCGGACTCCTCGTGACGTGGTTCCGTGGCGGTGAGGTGGTGACGTGACAAGCCTGGCGGTCGGCGCGCGAGAGCGATGTAGCGGTTTACACAGCCGGGGGTGATTTATCGGAGGAGTCCGCGCCGGGGCGTGCGCGCCCCTGCGCGAGGAGGACCAGCAGGGGCATGTCGACGACGACCACGGTGCGGTGGGCGGTGTCGACGACCCCTTGCTCGCGCAGCAGCCGCAGCGCCTTGGCGACGGCTTCGCGGGTGGCTCCGATGGCCGCCGCCAGATCATGCTGGGGCAGTGGGAGTTCGAGGACGGTGCCGGCCTCGGCCCGGCGGCCCGCGCGCTCGGCGAGTTCGACCAGGCGGGCGGCGAGCCGGCGCAGGACGGTCTCGGAGGCGAGCGAGCGGCGCTCGACGTCGGCGCTGCGCAGCCGGGTGGCGAGCTGGCGCATGATGAGCGAGGTGGCGTGCGGGCGGGCGGCGAGGAAGCGCCGGAAGCGGTCGCCGGAGATGGCGACGGCCTCGACGCGGCCGAGCGCGGTGACGGTGGCCGAGCGCGGGCCCTGGTCGACGGCGGCCAGGTCGCCGACGACCTCGCCGGCGCCGCGCAGCGCCAGGATGAGCCGGGCGCCGCGCTCGGTGCCGACGGAGACGACCGCCCAGCCGGAGAGCAGGGCCAGGACGTACGCGGAGGTGTCCCGCTCGCGGATCATGATCTCGCCCGGCTCGTAGGAGCGCGGGGCGCCCTCGGCGAGCAGGTCGCGGCGGTCGGACGCGGGAAGCGCGTGGAGGAAGGAGCGGTCCTGGCCGAAAAGACTCAACTCTCGCTCACACCCCCGCACGACTTGCTCGCTCGCGTGCTCGTTCCCCACACCAAGGGACAACCAGAGTCACAGTGCTGACGCTGTGTCACGCCGTGGGCTGAGAACGCTAGAGGCTGGCCGAGAATCGCGTCAACGCGCTCGGCGACGAACACCGGGGGCGCAAGGGAGCGCCGTTTTCGGCACCCTTGCGCCCCCTGTCACCCCCCGGCCGCGAGGCCGCCCCGGCGGGCCCGTCGTACGGCGGGCGCCGAGGTCACGGGCGCGTGTACGGCGGGCTCACACCCGGGGAAGCGGGCGCGCGGTGCGCGGGGCGCCCGGCGCGTTCCCGTCGCACACACAGCCGAAGAAAGGCCGTATGTGCGACAGGTCGCGGCCGGTCACAGCCGCGGATCGACCGGCTCCGACTCCAGCGCCAGGACCGCGAAGACGGCCTCGTGCACCCGCCACAGCGGCTCCCCGTCGGCCAGCCGGTCGAGGGCCTCCAGGCCGAGCGCGTACTCCCGCAGCGCGAGGGAGCGCTTGTGGCCGAGGAAACGCTCCCGCAGCCGCGCCAGGTTCTCCGGACGGGTGTACTCGGGGCCGTACACGATCCGCAGGTACTCCCGGCCGCGCACCTTCACACCCGGCTGTACGAGCCGCCCGCCGGCGTCCCGGACCAGGGCGGCGAGCGGCTTCACGACCATGCCCTCGCCGCCCGCGCCGGTCAGCTCCAGCCACCAGTCCACCCCGGCCCGCACCGAGTCCTCGTCGGACGGGTCGACGACGAGCCGGCGGGTGGCCTGGAGCAGCCCGCTCGGGTCGTGCTCCACCAGCCGGTCCAGCAGGCCGAGCTGCTCGTCGTGCGGCATCCCGGCCAGCGAGCGCCCGCGCGCGGCGAGCACCTGGAACGGGGCGAAGCGCACGCCCTCCAGGCCCTCGGTCGGCCAGCAGTAGCGCCGGTACGCCTCGGTGAACGCCGCCGCGTCCGCCGCCCGCCCCCGCTGCCGCTCCAGCAGCGCGTCGAGCCCGGCCACCCCGCGCCCGGCGGCCCGTTCCAGCGCGCCCAGCACGTCCGGGAAGACCGTGCGGGAGGCGGCGCCGACGGCCGCGTACTGACTGCGCAGCAGCCCCGCCGACTTCAGCGACCACGGCATCAGCTCGCCGTCCAGCAGCAGCCAGTCCGTGTCGAGCTCGTCCCACAGCCCGGCGGCGCCGACCGCCTCCCGCAGCCGCGCGAGGACCAGCTCGGTCGTCTCCGGGTCGTCGAAGAACGGGCGTCCGGTACGGGTGTGCAGGGCGCCGGTCGGCCCGTCCACGCCGAACCGCTCCCGGGCCGCCCCGGCGTCCCGGCAGACCAGCGCCACGGCCCGCGAGCCCATGTGCTTCTCCTCGCACACGACCGTGCCGACCCCGGCGGCGGCGTACTGCGCGAACGCCTCGGCCGGGTGCTCCAGGTAGCCCTCCTGCCGCGAGGTCGCGGTCGGCGCCATCGTCGGCGGCAGGTACGCCAGCAGCCGGGGATCGACGGCGAAGCGGCTCATCACCTCCAGCGCCGCCGCCGCGTTCTCCTCGCGCACGGCGACGTTGCCGGACCAGCGGGTCTCCACGGTCCGGCGCCCGTGCACGTCGGCCAGGTCCAGCGGGCGGCCCTCGTGCCCGCCGGGCGCGTCGGCGACGAGCGGCCGGGCCGGCTCGTACCAGACCCGCTCGGCCGGTACGTCGACGAGCTCGCGCTCGGGCCAGCGCAGCGCGGTCATCCGCCCGCCGAACACGGCCCCGGTGTCGAGGCAGATGGTGTTGTTGATCCAGGAGGTGTCCGGGACGGGCGTGTGCCCGTAGACGACGGTCGCCCTGCCCCGGTACTCCTCCGCCCACGGGTAGCGCACCGGCAGGCCGAACTCGTCGGTCTCGCCGGTCGTGTCCCCGTACAGGGCGTGCGAGCGGACCCGGCCCGAGGTGCGCCCGTGGTACTTCTCGGGCAGCCCCGCGTGGCAGACCACCAGCCGGCCCTCGTCGAGGACGTAGTGGCTGACCAGCCCGTCGATGAAGGCCGACACCTCGGCGCGGAACTCCTCCGGCTCGCGCCCCAGCTGCTCGATCGTCTCGGCGAGCCCGTGCGTCTCCCGCACCTTGCGGCCCCGCAGCCAGCGGCCCAGCTTGTTCTCGTGGTTGCCCGGCACGCACAGCGCGTCCCCGGCGGCCACCATGCCCATGACCCGGCGCAGCACGCCGGGGCTGTCCGGGCCGCGGTCGACGAGGTCGCCGACGAAGACTGCGGTGCGGCCCTCGGGGTGGTGCCCGTCCACGTAGCCGATCTTGCCGAGCAGGGTCTCCAGCTCGGAGCGGCAGCCGTGGACGTCACCGATGACGTCGAAGGGGCCGGTGAGGTGGCGCAGGTCGTTGAAGCGCTTCTCCCGAACGACCTGGGCCTCCGCCACCTCCGCCTCGCTCTGCAGCACGTGCACCTTGCGGAAGCCCTCACGGGCCAGCCCGCGCAGCGAACGGCGCAGCTCGCGGCGGTGCCGCTGGATGACGTGCCGGGGCAGCCCGGCCCGGTCGGGGCGGGCGGCGTTGCGCTCGGCGCACACCTCCTCGGGCAGGTCGAGGACGATCGCGATGGGCAGCACGTCGTGCGCGCGGGCGAGCTCGACGAGCTGCCGCCGCGCCTCGCGCTGCACGCTGGTGGCGTCGACGACGGTCAGCCGCCCGGCAGCGAGCCGCTTGCCGGCGATGTAGTGGAGGACGTCGAAGGCGTCCTTGCTGGCGCTCTGGTCGTTCTCGTCGTCGGCGACGAGCCCCCGGCAGAAGTCGGAGGAGACGATCTCGGTCGGCTCGAAGTGGCGCCGGGCGAAGGTCGACTTGCCGGAGCCGGTGGCACCGATGAGCACGACGAGGGAGAGATCGGTGACGGGAAGCGTACGGGTCATGCGCGGGCCTCCTTCAAGGCGTCGTCGGTACGGGGTGCGGCGGCGGGTCCCGCGGCGGGCTCGGTACGGGTGAACACGGCCATCTGGGTCGGCGGGCCGACCTCGGGGTCGTCGGGTCCGACGGGCACGAAGGCGGCCTCGTAGCCGAACGCGCCCGCGACACCGGCCGCCCAGCCCCGGAACTCCTCCCGGGTCCATTCGAAGCGGTGGTCGCCGTGCCGGACGTGCCCGGCGGGCAGCGACTCCCAGCGCACGTTGTACTCGACGTTCGGCGTCGTCACGATCACCGTCCGGGGGCGCGCGGAGCCGAACACCGCGTACTCCAGGGCGGGCAGGCGCGGCAGGTCCAGGTGCTCGATCACCTCGCTGAGGACGGCGGCGTCATAGCCGGCCAGCCGCTTGTCGGTGTACGTGAGCGAGCCCTGGAGCAGGTTCACCCGGGACGCCTGCCGCTCGCCCATCCGCTCCAGGCGGAGCCGGCGCGCGGCGACGGACAGGGCGCGGGCGGACACGTCCACGCCGACGATCTCGGTGAACCGCACGTCCTTGAGCAGCGCCTGCACCAACTGGCCCTGCCCGCAGCCCAGGTCGAGGACCCGGGCCGCGTCGGCGGCGCGCAGGGCCGCCAGGATCGCGGCGCGCCGGTGCTCGGCGAGCGGGACCGGCCTCTCCTCGGTGTCGGTGGTCTCGTCGACGGCGTTGTCGACTTCCTCGACCTCCAGGCCGTCCGCCTCGGCGAGCCGCGTCAGCTCCAGCCGCTCGGTCGCCGCGCGGGTCAGCCCCCAGCGGCGCGCCAGGTAGCGGCTGGTGATCAGCTGCCGCTCCGGGTGCCCGGCGAGCCAGCCGTCACCGGCGCGCAGCAGCTTGTCCACCTCGTCGGGGGCGACCCAGTAGTGCTTGGCGTCGTCGAGGACCGGCAGCAGGACGTAGAGCTGGTTCAGCGCGTCGGCGAGCCGCAGCTCGCCCTCCAGGACCAGCCGCACGTAGCGCGAGTCGCCCCAGGCGGGGAACTCCGGGTCCAGCGCGACCGGCTCGGCCGTCACCGTCGCCCAGCCCAGCGGGCCGAACAGGCGCGTGACCAGGGCGGCGCCGCCACGGGCGGGGAGCGCGGGGATCTCGATCCGCAGCGGCAGCGGCTCGGCGGCGCGCTCCGGGAGGGCCGCGCAGGAACCGTGCAGGGCGGTCTTGAAGACCCGGGCGAGCGCGACGGCGAGCAGCGAGGACGCGGCGTAGGGCCGGTCGTTCACGTACTGCGCCAGCGCCGTGTCGGGCGCCCCGCCCCGGCCCTTGCCCCTGCCGCGGCGCACGAGGGCCACGGGGTCGACCTCCAGGAGGAGCGCCGCCGTGCACCGCTCGGCGCTCGCCTCGGGGTACAGCACATGGGCGGTGCCGTGCGAGGTCGAGAACGCCTGCGCCTTCTCGGGATGCTTGTGCAGCAGAAAGCCGAGATCGGTCGCGGGGCGCTCAGGGGTACCGGTGGTACTGATCGTCAGGAACACCCGTCCGAGTATGACCACGGTCCCCGGCGCCGACCAGGCATTTTCCGACGAGGGCGGCGATCTGCGGAGCCGGTCCGGGGGTCCGGGGGCGTCCGGGGGCGTCCGGCTACTTCTCCCTACTTCTCCGGGTCGGCCGCCAGCGTGCCGGCCAGTTCGGCGATCTGTCCGGGGCCGACCCGGCAGCAGCCGCCGACGAGGCGCGCGCCGTCGGCGCGCCAGCGGGCGGTGGTGTCCGGGGCGAACGTGGCCCCGCCCCGCCAGTCGCGGGCCTCCGCGTCCCACTCCTCGCCGCTGTTGGGGTAGACGACCACGGGCTTGCCGGTGACGGCGGCGGCGATCGCCGCGGCGGGCCCCGCGTCGCGCGGGTCGCAGCAGTTCACGCCGACGGCGACGACGTGGTCGAGCCCGGCGGCCACCGCGAAGGCGTCCTCCAGCGGCTGCCCGGCCCGGGTGCGGAGCCCGTCGACCGTGTACGAGAGCCAGACCGGCACCCCGCAGCCCTCGACCGCGCGCAGCAGGCCCTCCGCCTCGTCGGCGTCCGGCACCGTCTCCAGGGCGAGGACGTCCGGGCCCGCCTCGGCCAGGGCCTCGACCCGGGGCCGGTGGAAGCGTTCGAGCTCGGCCACCGAGAGCCCGTACCGGCCTCGGTACTCGCTGCCGTCGGCGAGCATCGCCCCGTACGGCCCGACGGACGCGGCGACCCACACCTCCCGGTCCGTGCCCTCCCCCGCCGCCCGGGCCAGCTCCACGCTCCGGGCCAGCAGCCGCGCCGCCTCCGCCCGGCCGGTCCCGCGCCGGGCGAAGCCCTCGAAGGTGGCCTGGTAGCTGGAGGTGATCAGGACCTGCGCCCCGGCCCGTACGTACGCCGCGTGGGCCGCCTCGATCTGCTCCGGTCCGTCGGCGAGCAGCCGGGCGGACCAGAGCGCGTCGGACAGGTCGCAGCCCTGCGCCTGGAGCTGGTTGGAGAGCCCGCCGTCGAGCACGAGCACCTGCTCGTCGAGGGCGGCGGCGAGCGTACGTACGGGTTTCATCGGGTCACCCCAGCTGCGTCTGGACCTGTGTCGAGATCAGCTCCAGGTGGTCCAGATCGTCCAGGTCGAGCACCTGGAGGTAGATCCGGCGGGAGCCGACTGCACCGTACCTCCCGATCTTCTCGACGACCTCGGCGGGCGTCCCCGCGAGGCCGTTCGCCTTGAGCTCGGCGACCTCGCGGCCGATCGCGGCGGCCCGCCGGGCGACCTCCGCGTCGTCCCGGCCGACGCAGACGACCAGCGCGTTCGAGTACACCAGCGCGTCGGCCGGCCGCCCGGCCTCCGCGACGGCCTCCCGCACCCGCCCGAACTGCCGCTCCGTGTCCTCCAGCGAGGCGAACGGGATGTTGAACTCGTCCGCGAAGCGTGCCGCCAGCCGCGGGGTGCGGCGCGCCCCGTGCCCGCCGACGAGGACGGGGATCCGCGCCTGGGCCGGCTTGGGCAGCGCGGGCGAGTCCTCGATCCGGTAGTGCGGCCCCTCGTGGGAGAAGGTCTTGCCCGGCGCGGTGCCCCAGAGGCCGGTGACGATCTCCAGCTGCTCCTCCAGGCGCCCGAACCTCTCCTTCGGGAAGGGGATGCCGTACGCCCGGTGCTCCTCCTCGAACCAGCCCGCGCCCAGGCCCAGTTCGATCCGGCCGCCGGACATGTGGTCGACCTGGGCGACCTGGATGGCCAGCACGCCGGGGAGCCGGAAGGTGCCCGCCGTCATCAGCGTGCCGAGGCGGATCCGCCGGGTCTCCCGGGCGAGCCCGGCGAGGGTGATCCACGCGTCGGTGGGTCCGGGCATGCCGTCGCCCGGGCCCATCCGCAGATAGTGGTCGGAGCGGAAGAAGGCGTCGAAGCCGAGGTCCTCGGTGGCCTTGGCGACCTTGAGAAGGGTGTCGTAGTCGGCGCCCTGCTGGGGCTCCGTGAAGATGCGAAGATCCATGCCTCCATCCTGCACCGCGCGGGCGCGTCAACCACTTCGTCAGCGGGCGATCACCACTTGCCCGGTCGGGTGAATATCCGCCCCCTGGGCGGGCGGCGTTCCGCCAGGCCAGTGACCGGGGCCCGGGACCCGTCGTTGGCTCGGGCGGAGCCGGACCGCCCGGCCCGCGTGCCGGCGGCCGTTGCCGGTGCGACGCACCTTCTCGTGGCCCTTCCCTCAGCGGAGGGGCCTGGGCCAGGAGGCCGACATGTCCCAGGAAGCCGCGCCGGAGCGGGCCGTGCCCGAGCAGCCCGTACCGCAGGTGACTCCGGTGCCGCCGGGGCAGCAGTCGGCCCAGCCGGCTCCGACCGTGCCCGAGCAGCAGAGCGGCGGCGCCCCGAAGGGCCTGCTCCAGCAGATGGAGGAGCTGATGGCGGCGCTGTCGGCAGATCTGACGCAGCTCGACGCCGACATCCAGTCCTCCGCCGACCGCCAGGCGGGGACCGCGGACGACGCCTCCGGGACCGCGGCGGGCCCGTCCGGCGCCTCCGGCCCCGCGGAGCCGCGCGGCGGCGGGCTCGGCTGACGCCCTCAGCGGCACTCCCCGCCCCGGGCCGGCCGCGGCCGGGGCGCTCCTCATCGCGGGCCCGGTCTCGGACCGGCCCGCCCCCGCGCCGGGTCGGGCGGACGGCCGCGCTCCCGCAGCACGAGGCGGCGCAGCATCCCGCGCACCCGGTCACCGGCCTCGTCGGCGGCGTCGATCGCCTCTATGCACTGCCAGTAGAGCCCCTCCTCGTCGGTGGCGCAGGCCACTCCGACCAGGGCGAAGCCCACTTCGCCGAGGAGCGCCGCGAGGGCCGTCAACGCGGCCCGCTCGTCCGCCACTTCGGTGAGCCGCGCGGCCCTCGGCACCCCGCCGCGCAGCGTGGGGTGGTCCAGCGGACCACGCGCCACTCCGATCTCGCTCAGCCCCCGCGCCTCGCTCCGCAGCTCCAGCGGTCCGCAGAGCAGCAGATGACTTCCTATCGCCTGGGCGAGGACCTGTGCCTGCCATGCCTCCGCCACGATGTCCAGCGCCGTGCGGCTCTCGGCCAACGCGTGTCGACCGGTCGCGATGAGTCGCTCCGCTTCCATCAACGCCGCCCCCGTTCTTATGACTTACTGTCCATCAATTCATTACCCAGCGTGAGGCCGACTGAGCCCAAACACCAGGGGAATTCGGAAATCTGTGGACAGGTGGCTCGGTGGGGATAAGTCGATCACTCCGAAGAGTGACGATGAGTGTCGTTCTCGGCGCGGACCGGGAAGCGGAGCTCGTTCCGGTCGATCTTCGCCGCCAGCGCGGCGAGCGGATCGACCCCGAGCGCGGTGCAGAACTGGAGCAGGTAGGCGAGGACGTCCGCCACCTCGTCGCCCACCCGGTGCGCGGTGTCCGGGTCGTCCATCACCCGCTCGGCCTGCTCGGGTGTCAACCACTGGAAGATCTCCAGGAGTTCGGACGCCTCGACGCTGAGCGCCGCCGCCAGGTTCTTGGGGTTGTGGTACGGCTGCCACCGCCGGGCGGCCGCGAAGTCGGCGAGGCGGCGCTGCAGGCCGGCCACATCTGGTTCGGTCACACCCCCAGGTCTACCACCGTCACCCCGGGCCCCCAGCCCCCGCCCGCGTCACCCGCCTCACCTGCTGTGCCTGCCTCACCCGTCTCACCTGCCGCGCCTGCTCCCCCGCCCCACGCCGTCCCCACCGTGCCCACCAGTCGCATATGCCCGTTGGCGCAGATCGAGGCCGCGAGCCCGAGGAGTTCGCGCAGCTGGCGCGGGTCGAGCCCCCGGTCCAGGCCGTCGGCGAGGACCGTCAGCGTCCGCATCGCCTCCGGGACCTCGGCGAGCGGGTCCACCGCGAGCACGCCGGGGCCCGTGAGCAGGACCAGCGCGAGGGCCAGATAGCGCAGCTCGCCCTCCCCGAGCCGGCCCAGCGGGGTCGCGCCCCGCCCCGCGCCGCGCTCCAGCACCGCCTGCACCAGGCCCTCGGCCGGTTCGCGCAGCCCCAGTCCCGTGACCGGCCCCGCGCAGCCCGCTCCCGCCATCGCCGCGAACCGGGCGTGCCGGCGCGGGCACTCGGTGGCGGTGCGGTGCAGCACCTCGGCGAGGTTGCGGCAATCGCGCCGCAGCCGGCCCTCGCCGACCGGCACCGGCGCCCGCATCCCCGCGGGCCTCGGATCGCACGCGAACACCGACCGCAGTCCCACCAGCACCTGTTCCGCCGCCGCCAGCACCTCCAGCTGCCCCTTGGTCTTACCCGCCACGCGCAGCGGCAGCAGGGCGGTGCCGAGCAGGTCGTCGGGGAGCGGGCCCCGGGTGACCGGGGTGGCCCCCGCCGTGTGCCACTCGGCCTGCACCGTGCTGCGCTCGGGGTCGCGCAGGGCGGTGGCCAGGAGGGTGCGGCCGTTCGCGGTGAGCCGCTCGCCGACGATCCGCAGCCGGGGCTCCGCCTGGACGGCGACATCGAGCCGTACCGGGCCCGCCGGCCCCTCGACCGTGCAGCCGATCCGGAAGCCGCGCCTCCCCTCCGCGTCGGGCCGGGCCCGCTCCGGGACCAGATCGGCCGCGTCGGGCAGCACCTCACCGAGCCCGGCGCCCGCCCCGAGCATCGCCAGCGCCTCGTACGCCCGCAGCGCGCTCGACTTCCCGCTGCCGCTGGGCCCGCGCAGCAGGGTCACGGGCCCGAGCGGCAGCACGGCCGCCCGGTGCACCGCGAACGCGGACAGCCGCAGCTCGGTGACGACGGGCCGCTGCTGCCCGCGCCCTCCGGGGGCGGGGGCGGAGCCGGGAACGGGGCCGGGGTAGGGCGCGGGGTTCGCGAGCGGCGGCAACGGCCGCCGGGCGGGAGCGAGACCCCGCACCGGGGGGCGCCCGGGGGCCGGGGGCCGACCACGGCCGGCGGCCTGTGCGGGGCCGGTGGGCGGGGTCCGGCCGGGGGGCGGGACCAGCCCGGAGGGCGGGACTCGGCCGGGGGGCGAGACTCGGCCCGGGGCCTGGGGTCGGCCCGGAGCCTGGGCTTGGCGCGGAGCCTGGGCCTGGCGTGAGGGCTGGGCTTGGCCCGGAGCCTGGGCCCGGCCTGGCACCGGCCCTTGGCCCGGCACCTTGGCTTGCCCAACAGCCTGCGATCGGTCGGGGGCAGGGGCCTGACCCGAGGCCGTGGGCCGACCAGGGGCAGCGGCCTGACCCGGAACAGCGGGCGTACCGGGCGCTGCGGACCCGCCGGGGGCAGGCGCCTCGCCGGGGGCAGGCGCCTTGCCGGGGGCAGGCGCCTTGCCGGGTGCGGAGGCCCGGCCGGAAGCAGGAGTCCGGCCCGGAACCTGAGCCTGATCGGGGGTCGGGCTCTGCGTCGGAGGGGTCACCGGCCCCTCGGTACGGGCGCGTCCCCGCCCCTGGGCGCCGCCCTGGGCAGGAACGCTCGGGACGGAGTCGGGGCCGAGGACGGGCGCGCCCGGGGCGGAGCAGGGCGCAAGGGCGAGACCGCCCCGAGAGAGCTCGCTCGGGTCGGAATCGGACACGAGGGCGAGGCCGCCCGGAGCGGAATCGGAGTCGAGGGCGGACGCACCCTGGGCGGAGCCGGACGCGAGGCCGAGGCCCCCCGGAGCGGAATCGGGGCTGAGAGCGGACGCGCTCGGAGCAGAGTCGGGGCCGAGGGCGGGCACGCCCAGGGCGGAGCCGGACGCGAGAGCGAGACCGCCCGGGACGGACGCACCCGAGGCGGAGTCGGAGCCGAGGACGGGCGTGTCCGAGGCAGAGCCGGACGCGAGGCCGAGACCGCCCGGGGCGGACACACCCGGGACGGAATCGGAATCGGAATCGGAATCGGAATCGGAACCGAGAGCGGGCGCGCCCGGCGCGGCATCCGACGCGACGGCAGGCGCGCCCGATTCGCGACCCGGCGCGGTCCCAGGCACAGCAGCAGCGCCAGCGCCGGGCACCGCGCCGGCATCGGGCACAGCGCCAGCGCCGGGCACCGCACCGGCGTCGGGCGCCGAAGAGCCCACGAGAACGTCAGGTTCGGGCCCGGCGCCCCCGGTCACGGACCGCGATGGCGCGGCCCCCGCCGTCTCGGGTGTCCCCGCCGCCCCGGCGTCGGGCCGGGCCGGGCGGGCCGGGACGGCGACCTCGCAGGTGGGGGCGGGCGGGCAGGGGGACGTGCGGGCGGGGGCGGAGCCGCCGGTGGTGGTCATGATCGGACCGTACGCAGCACTTCACGTGACGAACCGTTACGTCTGAATGACCTTCCTACGAACGGGGGACCGCGACCCCGGCTCCGTCGACGTCCTCCACCGACTCCTCCTCCGCCCCCTCGACCTCCGTGCCGGCCGGCGCGAGGAGGAAGACGTTCCGGTCCACCCGGTGCATCCCGCTGCCGAGGCCGAAGACCACGCCGCTGCTGAAGTCGAGGATCCGCTTGGCGACCTCGGTGTCGGCGCTCGTCAGGTCGAGGAGCACCGGGATCTGGGCGATGAGGTACTCCGCGACCTCGCGGGCGTCGGCGAAGACCTGGACACGCAGCACGACCATGCGGCGCTGTTCGACCGCTCCGTACTGCTCGGGGATCGCGTGGTGGTCGACCCTGGACGGCCATTCGTCACGGCCGCGCAGGGGCACGACCTGCGCGAGGCCCTCCCACTGTTCGTCGGTGACGTCGTACCTCTCGTACCTACTCATGGACCCATCCTCCCGTTACTCACCCGTTCGGCCCAACAGCGACACGAGCGGACTGGGCTCGCCTCACCCGGGCAGCCCCCACAAGATCACCCCTTGGCGCGCCCTGTCATCTCGGATCGGCCCGGCGTCCGCTTCTCGCCACCACCGCACGCCTTCGCGCCGATCTCGCCGCCGCGTCCGCCAGTACGTGCCGTTCCGTCACCATCTCGTCGGGATCGCTTGGTTGCCACGGCCCCGCACCCCGGGGTATGAGAGCTCCCACGAGAAAAAAATTCTCCAGAGACTGTTATTTTCCGTGACCGAACGACTCCGGAGGGACACCGTGGCGAAGCAGGAGAGAGCGGTGAGGACACAGGAACGCTTCCTGGACGCGTCGGCCGAGGAATTCGCCCGACACGGCTTCGTGGGGGCCAACCTTCAGCGCATATCCGCCCAGGCGGGGATGACCAAAGGCGCGCTGTACGGCCACTTCTCCTCGAAGGAGGCCCTGGCCGCCGTCTTCACCTCCGCCTTCGACACCGGCTGGCGCGAGCTGTTCCGCACGATCGGCGAGTCCGATCCGCCGATCGCCGTCCTGCACCGCGTCACGGTCGGCTTCGTCCACCGGATGCACACCGACCTCCGCTTCCGCGCGGGCCTGCGCCTCGTGTACGAGGAGGCGTCCGCGCGCGACACCGCCCCGCAGGCGGTCACCGACCTGACGGCCGAACTCACCCGGCTCGTCACCGCCGCCCAGGACCGGGCGGAGCTCGCCGCGACCCACAGCCCCGAGGTCCTCGGCTCGATGTTCCTGTCGCTGATGCTCGGCATGGGCTACACCGCGCCCATCGACGCCTCCCCCGCCCACGGCACCCGGCAGGTCTGTCAGGTCTGGCAGTTGCTGGAGGCCGGGGAAGAGAAGGCTGGGGAGCGAGTCGCTTAGGGGAGCACGCTTCGAGGGACGCCCGCTCTCCCTGCTCTCCCTGCTCTCTCCGCTCTCCCGTCACCGGCGAGTTCGAGCCGGGGTTCCTGCCCGGCCGCGGGCAGCCCGCCCCGGCTCGCGGCTCGGGCGGGCCGCCCATCCCGTGGGGTCCGTCAGGGCGCGTGGCCGGGCCCAACTCGGCCGTTCCTGCGGCCGGTCCGGGGCCGCTTCCCCCGATGTGGGAGCGGCCTCCGCGGGTCCGGCGCGGCGCGCGTGGCGCGGCCTTCGGTTTTCGGCCACCCTCCCGTACGATTCCTTCCCGGCGGTACGAAACGGGGATCAGTGGGGCCGCGGGAATGGGACGGGGCATGGCAGCCAACTCGGGCGATATCTTCAGCGTTTCGGCTCCCGCCGTCACCAAAGAGCTGAAGCAGGAGCGCGCGGTACGGACGCGGGAACGGGTGCTCGCCTCGGCCGCCTCCGCCTTCGCCGCCAAGGGGTATCCGGCGGTCACCATCCTCGACGTGGCCCAGTCGGCCGGCATGACCAAGGGCGCCGTCTACTTCCACTACGAGAACAAGGACGCGCTCGCCGTCGCGGTGACCGAGCTCTTCAACCGCCGGATCGGCGAGATCGCCCGCGCCGTCGAGGAGTTGGGCCTCCCGCCGGTCAGCGCCGTCGCCGAGCTGCTGATCCGCACCGCCGTCGCCTTCCGTGACGAGACCGCACTCCAGGCCGGGGCCCGGCTGCAGCTGGAGCGGCAGCTGATCGGCGCCCAGATCCCGCTCCCGTACGAGGGGTACACCGACCTCATCACCTCCTGGCTCGCCAAGGAGACCGCCGACGACGGGGCCGACCCCGCCGGCGCCCTCACCTCGTCCACCAATCTCGCGACCGTCCTCGTCTCCGCCTTCTTCGGGGCGCAGCACATCTCGTGGGTCCTCAACAACCGTGCCGACCTGCCGGAACGCACGATCGCGGTGGTGCGGGCGATCATCCCGTGCGCCGAGGAAGACATCGAGCTCTGCCCGTCCGCTCCCCGAGGCTGATCGCGCCCCGCGACCAATCGCTCCCCGAGGCCGTCGCACCCCGAGGCCATCGCACCCCAAGGCCGATCGCGTCCGGTCGCCTCTCGCTCCGTCAGCCCGAAGTCGGCGTCTCCGGCGCCCAGTCCAGCTCCTCGCGCGCCCGCTCCACCGCCTCGTACGCCGTCAGACCGGCGCCCCGCGCGAACGCGGTCTCGTACCCGGCCTCGCCCAGCGTCGCCCCGGCCGCGCGCGCGAGGCGGTCAACGTCGCCGCGCTCGGCGGGCGGCAGGGGGGCTCCCACGCCCCGGCGGGCCGCGTCCGCCGCGCCCAGCAGCAGCGCGGCGACCGCCGGGCCCCGGGCTCTCCCGGCCGCCAGGGCGGCGCCCGCCAGGCCCTCCAACGACAGGGCCAGCGCGCGCGGTTCGTCGAGCGTGCGGGCGACGGACCAGCCGCGCAGGTGGTGTGCGGCGGCCCCGGCGGCGTCACCGCGCAGCTCGGCCAGGAAGCCGAGTTCGGCGAAGAGCAGGTGGTCGCCCGCCGCCGAGGACAGCTCGGCGTAACCGTCGCGGATGCGCAGCAGGTGGGTCTCGGCCGTGTCGAGGTCGCCGGAGCGGCGGGCGCCGAGCGCCAGGCCCATCTCGGAGTGGATCTCGCCGTATTTGTAGCCCTGTTCGGCGGCGATCCGGCGGGCCTGCTCGTGCAGGTCGCGGCCACGGTCCCAGTCGTGGTCCAGCAGGGCGAGCCGGCCGAGCCCGGACAGCCGGGCCGACACCTCCGCCTCAAGCCCCAACTCCCGCGCGATGGCCAGCCCTTCGTGCTGGCGACGGGTCGCCTCGGCGTAGTCGCCCTTGATCTCGGCGAGCGCGGCGAGCGGCGACACCGTCTGCAACTCACCCCACCGGTCGCCCAGTTCCCGGAAGAGCGCGGCGCTGCGCAGGCCGTCCCGGCCGAGCCCCGCCAGGTCGCCGCCCGCCATCGCGAGCGTGGCGCGCAGCCCGAGCGCGGCGGCCGTGCCCCACTCCTCGCCCGCCGCGCCGAACAGGCCGAGCGCCCGGGTGTTGAGTGCCGCGCTCTCGGCGGGGTCGCCGACGCTGAACAGGCCGTACGCGCACAGCCACAGCGCCCGTGCCCGCCGTACGGGATCGGGCACGCCGTCGGCGGTCGCGACCGTGTCCGCCAGCGCGCACGCCTCCGCGTGGTCGCCGGTGAGGAGCGCGAAGGCGCCGTGGAGCAGGGCGAGTTCGGGATCCGTCGGACGGTCGTCGGGCGCGGTGGCCAGTACGGCGGCCAGGCTGCGGCGGCCCTCGGCGAGCCGTCCGCGCAGCAGCCACCACCAGGCCAGCTCGGTGGCGAGCCGGACGGCCTCGGGAGCCGCAGGTTCCGCCGCGGCGGAGCGCCGTATCGCCTCGTCCAGGGCGGCGCGCAGGTTGCCCGCGTCCGCGTCCAGGCGGGCCAGCCAGGTGCGCTGGCCCGCGCCGCGCAGCCGGGGCTCGGCCTGTTCGGCCAGGGCGAGATAGTGGCGGAGGTGCCGGTCGCGCACGGCGGCCAGGTCCGCCATCTCGTGCAGCCGCTCGGTCGCGTACGCCGCCACCGACTCCAGCAGGCGGTATCGCCGACCGGTCGGCCCGTCCACCACGCCGACGAGCGACCGGTCCACCAGGCGCGTCACCAGGTCGAGGACCTCCTCGCGGGTCACGCCGTCCCCGGCGCAGGTGGCCTCCGCCGCGTCCAGGTCGCAGCCGTCGCTGTGCACGGCGAGCCGCCGCAGCACGATGCGTTCGGGGGCGCTCAGCAGCTCCCAGCTCCAGTCGATGACCGCCCGCAGGGTCTGCTGGCGCTCCGGGACGCCGCGCCGACGGGAGTTCAGGACGCGGAAACGGTCGCCGAGCCGCGCCGCCAACTCCCTTACCCCCAACGCTCGTACGCGAGTGGCGGCGAGTTCGAGAGCGAGCGGGATGCCGTCCAGGCGGCGGCAGATCTCCGCCACGGCCTCCCGGTCGGCCGCCTCGACGGCGGCCGGGTCGCGCGGGAAGCCGGGGTCGCGGTCGGAGGCCCGCTCGCTGAACAGGCGCACCGCGTCCGCCGTCCCCAGCGGCTCCACCGGGAACACCGCCTCCCCCGCCAGCCCCAGCGGCTCCTGGCTGGTGGCGAGGACGCGTAGACCCGGTGCCGTCCTTAGCAGCAGCTCCGCGAGCTCGACCGCCGCGTCCACCACGTGCTCGCAGTTGTCGAGGACCAGCAGGGTGCGCCGGTCCCGCAGCGCCGCCGCGAGCCGGTGCGCGGGCGAGGGCGCGCCCGCCGCGCCCGCGCCGGTGCCGGGCAGCGCCGCCGGGGCGTCGTCACGGATGCCGAGGGTGGCGGCGACGACCTGCGCCAGGTCGGCGGCCGTGCCGCCGCGTACACCGGCGAACTCCACGAGCCAGACCCCGTCGCCGAGTTCGGCCCGTTCCGGCCGCCCGGCCAGCTCCTCGGCCGCCGCCACCGCGAGCCGCGTCTTGCCGACGCCGCCGGCCCCGGTGAGCGTCACCAGCCGGGCGCCGCCGAGCAGTCCCGTCACCTGGGCCACGGCCTCCTCGCGGCCGATGAGGTGGGTGAGGGGGACGGGGAGATTGGAGGGGGTGGGGGTGGGGGTGGGGGTGGCGGGCGGGGTGGAGCTCGGGGTGGCCGCGGCTGTCGCGGTGGCTGTGGACCCATCACCCGCGAGGGAGGCCGCGTCGCCCGCGTAGGCCGCATGGCTCGCGTCGCTCGCCCGGGCCGCCGCCGGGGCCGGTGCGGCGCCCCGCTCGCCCCCGGGCCCGCCCGGCACCCCCACCCCCGCCCCCGTCGTCTCCCCCAGCCGCGGGTCCTGGCGCAGCACGGCCTGGTGGAGGGCGGTCAGGGCCGGGCCCGGGTCGACGCCGAGCTCCTCCGCAAGGCGGGCGCGCAGGTCCTCGTAGGTGGCCAGCGCGTCGCTCTGCCGACCGGCCAGGTAGAGGGCCCGCATCTGGACCGCGCGGAGGCGCTCCCGCAGCGGGTGCCGGTCGACGAGGGCCGCGAGCTCCCCGGCGAGCAGCACGTGGTCACCGGCCAGGAGCCGGGCCTCCGCCTGCTCCTCCAGCACCGACAGGCGCTGCTCGGCCAGCCGCTGGGCCGCCCCCCGTACGAACTCCTCGTCGGCGAAGTCCGCGTACGCGGGCCCCCGCCACAGGTCGAGGGCGTCGGTCAGCAGCGCGGCCCGCCCGCGCGGGTCCCGTACGGTGCGGGCCTCCGCCACCAGGGCGCGGAAGCGGTCGGCGTCCACCTCGTGGGCCGCCCGGTCGAGGCGCAGCCGGTAGCCGGGCGCCTGGTGGACCACCCGGTCGCGCCCGATGACCCGCCGGAGCTGGGACACCTTGGCCTGGAGGGCGCCCGTGGGCTTGCCGGGCGGTTCGTCGCCCCACAGGTCCTGCACGAGGCGGTCGACGGAGACCGGGTCCCCGTCGTGGGCGAGGAGGTCGGCGAGCAGGGCGCGGACCTTGACCTCGGGGACCGTGACCGCCGCGCCCTCGTCGTCCCACACCACGAGCGGTCCCAGTACCCCAAAGCGCATGTCGGCCACCGTACCCCGCGCCCGCCTCGGCGTACGCGCGCGTCAGCCGACCGTCAGCGCATCCGAAGCGTCCCCGAAGCGGCCGGGCGCACAGTCGGGGAGACCCATCGGCGGGCGGCGGAGAGGAGCGGCGGTCATGACCAGGTACGCGGGCAGGAGGGCCGTCGTGGTCGGCCAGGACACCGGCATCGGCCTCGCCATCGCGAAACGGCTGGTGGAGGGCGGGGCGCGGGTGCTGCTGACCGCCCGCACGGCTGCCGACGGCGCCCACGCCCGCTCCGAACTCGGCTCGGCGGCCCACGTCGTCGAGAGCTTGGACGGCTTGTACGACACGGCCGGGCGGCCGGACGGCCTCGACGGTCCGGATCTGCTCTTCGCGGACGCCGTCGCGACCGCCCGCCCCCTCCTCCCGCTGCTGCGGGACGGCGGCGCCGTGGTGCTGACCGCGCCCGCCCCGTCCCAGGCCGCCGTGCGGGCGCTCGCCGCCGAGCTCGCGCCGCGCGGCATCCGCGTGAACGCGGTCGCCCCGGGCTGTATCGAGGCGGCGCCGCCCGTCGCCCCGCCGCCGCTGCCGCCGCTCGGCCGGCTCGGCTCCGCCGAGGAGGTCGCGCGCGCCGCGCTCTTCCTCGCCACGGACGCGACCTTCACGACCGGCGCCCACCTGCCCGTGGACGGCGGACTCGGCCCGGCGTAGGCCGCGCGGAATCCGTCAGGTCCCCGCCCCGCCCTCGGCCCGCACGTACGAGCGCACGCACTCCGCCTTCCCCATCCCCTTCCTCATCCCCTTCTCCGTCCGCTTCCCCATCCCCATCCCCATCCCCTTCTCCGTCCCCATCCCCTTTCCTTCCTCCCTCCGGAGCACACCAGATGAGCACCTCACCCGACACCACTGCCGCTCCCGCGTCGCCACCGGCGGCGGCGGGCGGGGGTGACGAGCCGCAGAAGCTGCCGCTCTTCGCCCTGCTCGCCCTCGCCACCGCCGTCTTCATCACCAGCCTCACCGAGACCCTGCCCGCCGGTCTGCTGCCCGCGATGAGCAAGGACCTCGCCGTCAGCGAGTCCGCGACCGGCCAGACGGTCACCATCTACGCGCTCGGCACCGCCCTCACCGCGATCCCGCTCACCGCCGCGACCGCCCGCTGGCGCCGCAAGCGCCTGCTGCTCGCGTCGATGGCCGGATTCGCCGTGGCCAACACGGTCACCGCCGTCTCCTCGGTCTACGAGGTGACGATGGTCGCGCGGTTCGTCGCCGGTGTGGCCGCCGGTCTGGCCTGGGCGCTGCTCGCCGGTTACGCGCGGCGCATGTCGCCCGTCCACCTCCAGGGCAAGGCGATCGCCATCGCCATGGCGGGCATCCCCGTCGCGCTCTCGCTCGGCGTGCCCGCGGGCGCCTTCCTCGGCGCGCAACTCGGCTGGCGGGTCGCCTTCTTCGCGATGACCGGACTCACCGTCCTCCTGCTCGTGTGGATCAGCGCCGCCGTGCCGGACTACCCGGGCCAGGAGGCGGGCGAGCGCCCGAAGATGCTGCGGGCCCTGAAGGTGCCGGGCGTCAGCCCCGTCCTGTTCGTGACGCTCGTCTTCGTGCTCGCGCACACCATCCTGTACGCGTACATCGCCACCTTCCTGGACGACGTGGGCCTCGGCGGCAGCACCGACCTCGTCCTCCTCGTCTTCGGCGGCGCGTCACTCGCCAGCATCTGGATCGTCGGCGCGCAGATCCACCGCAGGCTCCGCGCGCTCACGGTCGTCAGCACCCTGCTCGTCGCCCTGGCGGCGGCGCTGCTGGCGGTGCTCTCGGACAGCACGGCGCTCGTCTACGTCGCCGCCGCCCTGTGGGGCCTGGGCTGGGGCGGGGTGCCGACGCTGCTCCAGACGGCCGTGGCCGACGCGGGCGGCGAACAGGCCGACTCCGCGCAGGCGATGCTCGTCACGCTGTGGAACGTGGCCATGGCCGGCGGCGGCATCATCGGCGGCGTCCTGCTCGACACGATCGGCAGCGAGTCCTTCCCGTGGACCGTGCTGCTGCTCCTGGCGCCGGTGCTGGTGGTCGTCCTGGCCGCCCGCGCCCACGGCTTCCCCGGCAAGCGCCCCACCGCCTGACCGGAGCCCGCCGCGGGTCCCGCACCAGCGGGTCCCGCGGCGGGTCCCGCACCCCGGGCCCCGCGCCGGGCCCGTAAGGCCACCGACCGGAGCGGCCGGCGTCCCGTCCGCTCCCCGAGCAGCCGCCGAAGGCACACATCCCCCGGGCCTTCGGCGGCTCCCGGCGTCCCGCCCGTCGGATTGTTCACGAGCTGTTGACACGTGCGCCCGAACACCTGTCCCGACCCCGCCGGAACGCCCCGTACCGCGGCCCGCGCGATGGCCGTGTGACCAGCGGGCGCAAGCCCGAGGGGTGTTGTTCACGCCGTTCTCCGGCCCCCGGCCGCACACCGCCGCGCGGTGCCGGGAGAGGGTCCCGCACGCCCCCGTACAGGGGGTGTTTTCGCAGGTCAGAGGGCGAATGAGCAAAGTCGCCGAGCACCCCGTGAAATTTTCCTTCGAGACGGTATTTTTGAGCTTCGTACGGCACGCGGAGCACCGACTCGGGTGCCCGCGAAGGAGTACGAGGGGGCGTAGCGTCACATGTCGTCAAGCACGTCGACCACGACCGGCACGGCACGCGCGACCGCGGGGTACGAGGACACCCACCTGCACGCGTTCCTGGAGGAGATCTTCAGTCCCCTCCACCGAGCGGAGCAACGCCGCTGGGCCCGCGCCTATCTACGGGGCCTGCTCCACGTCTCCGGCCGGAAGACGCTCCGGAGCATGGCCCGCACCGAGCGCTTACCGCCCGCCGCGGCGCACAGCCTGCACCAGTTCATCAACACCAGCACCTGGGACTGGGAGCCGGTGCGCCGCAGACTCGCGCTCCGTGTCGCGGCGGGCGCGGCACCCTACGCCTGGACCGCCACGGAGCTGCTCATCCCCAAGCGCGGGGAGCACTCGGTCGGAGTGCACCGACGGGTCGACACCGAGACCGGCCGCACCGTCAACTGCCAGCGCGCGGTGGGGCTGTTCCTGGTCACCGACGCGCACTGCTTCCCCGTCGACTGGAGCCTGGTGCTCGACGGTCCGTGGGGCTGCGACCAGGAGCGCCGGCTGCGGGCCCGGATACCGGAGGAGGAGACGGCGCGCTCGGTGGGCGCCTGCGTGCTCGACTACGCGGCGGGCACCGCGGCCCAGCCCCGGCTGCCCCGGCTGCCGTGGGTGCTGGACCTGACCCGCAGCGAGGACGCGAGCGGGGTGCTCGCCGGGCTGGCCCGGCACCGCGCGGACATCCTGTGCGAGGTGAATCCCGGCCAGGTGGTGATCGGCGGGCGCCGCACCCCGACCGTGACGACCGTGAGCGTCCTGATGGACGAACGCAACGCACGCCGACCGTATGTGATGACCCGTCACGCGAGCATGCTCGGCGCCGTCCCGGTGACCGCCCCCTCCCCCGCCCCCGCCTCCGGCGGCGCCTCCGCCCCGGCGGCCTTTCCCGCGACCGTCCCCGCCGCCGTGTCCGGTCCGGTCCCGCTCGCCGACCCCCGCTACCGCGGCGGCGCACGGGCGCCCCTCTACACGTACGCCGGTACGGTACGGCTCCCGCTGCGCACGGTCGGCGCCGACGGCGCCCAGCGCGGCTACCGGCTGCTCGAACTCCCCGACCCCGACGGGCTGCGCCCCGCCCGGTACTGGATCACCAGCCTCGACGACCGGCGGGTGGAGCGGATCCTGGCGCTGATGCGCAGCCGCGCCACCGTCCGATCGACGGTCACCGCGCTGCAGGAACGCTTCGGCGCGCTCGACTTCGAGGGCCGCTCGTATCCCGGCTGGCACCACCACATGACGATGACCTCCGCCGCCTACGCGTACCAGCACCTGCGCCGGCGCGGCAGCACCGCCGCCCCGCCGTCCCGCAGCCCCACCCCGGTGCCGGCCCGGGCCGCGGGCTGACGAGAAGGGGCCGCGACGATGAGAAACGTACTCGTGGTGGAGCGGGAAGCCTCCTCCGCCGCGTCACTCGTGCGCGATCTGCGCCGCCAGGGCTTCGCCGCCCGCAGCGTGGACAGCGGGGCACACGCCCTGCGCACCTACCGCGACGCCGACCTCGTGCTGCTGTCGCTCGAACTCCCCGACGTCGACGGCATCGAGGTCTGCCGCAATCTGCGCGCCGAGAGCGATGTCCCGCTGATCGCCTTCACCCGCAGCGACGACGAATTGGAACGGGTCCTCGCCCTGAAGGCGGGCGCGGACGACTGTGTCGCGCAGACCTGGGGTTTCCGGGAGATAGCGGCCCGCGTGGAGGCCGTTCTCCGCCGGGCCCGAAGACCCCATTCGGCGATTCCCGAGGAGATCTCCCTGGGGCCGCTGCACATCGATCCACGGGCCCGCGAAGTGCGGCTCGAAGACCGACTCGTCGACATCACGTCGAAGGAATTCGAGCTGCTTTACGTACTCGCCTCGCATTCCGAGACCGTGATCTCCCGAAAGGAACTCATGGCGAAGGTGTGGGGCAGCGAATGGGCCACCACGAGCCGCACGATAGACACCCATGTGAGCACCCTGCGCGCGAAACTCGGGTGCAGCCGCTGGATCATCACGGTCCGCGGGGTCGGCTACCGGATGGGGCACTTCAAGACCTACGCCCGGCTGCCGGAGACGACAGCGGGCTGACAACGGTGGGCTGACACTCCGGGGCGGACACCCGGGGGCGGACCGGCACCCGGCCCGCCCCCGGGTGCCGGCCTCGTTCGCGTCAGCGCGCCCCCGCCCCCGCCCCCGCGACCTCCACCTGCGCGGCCAGCCGCCGCACCAGCGGATGCACCCCGTCGGCCCCGGCGGCGCCGGCGTCCCCGGCATCCACGCCCCCGCCCGCCCGCAGCGCCCACCACGCGGACGCGAGGTTCGAGGAGAGCAGCGGCCGGCCGGCGGTGTCCGGGCGGGCGGCGAGCTCCGTCAGGGCGGCCAGCGTGCCCATCCCCGTACCGGTGAAGAGCAGCGCGGAGCCCTCGGGCAGCGGGTGTTCCCGCAGGTGGGCGCGTATGCGCTCGCCGATGCGCTCGGCCGTGACCTCGTACGGGTCGAAGTGCTCGGCTCCCTCGGGTGTGCGCCCCGCCGGGACCAGGACGACGTCGTCGACGGTGAGCCCGGCCCGCTCCCAGAAGGCCCGCGAGACGTCCGTCAGCCACGGCTGGTACGGGGAGACGAGCGTCAGCCGGCGCACGCCGAGCGCCTCGCACGCGGCCAGGATCGCCTGCGTCGAGGAGCGGACGGGGAAGCCGGCCTCCCGGGAGAGCTCCTCGCACAGGGCGAGGTCCCCGGCCGGGTCCAGCAGGTAGTGGGAGGCGCTGCACGCCACGACGGCGGCGTCCAGGCGCATGGCGCCGAAGCCGCCGAGCGTCTCGGGCAGCACCCGGTTGTAGGTCTCCAGCATCTCCTTGAGCCCGACACCGGGAGTGGTGGGGAAACGGGACGTGTAGACGTGCATTCCGGCTCCCAGCAGCCGGTTGAACTCCGGTTCCGCCGTGGGGTTCTCCGGCGGGACGACGACACCGAGTCGGGGCAGCGAGAAAAGGTCCATGGCCCGCACAGTAGGGCGCGCCCCGCGCGTCCGGCAGCGGAAGGAGCGCGAAAACACACCCCGCTCACAACGGCCTTGCACGTCCTGTCGTTCCTGACAGTGCCTGAACCTGCCTGACACTGCTTGACATTCCCCCACAGAGCCCTGACCGGATTCCCCTTGTTTCTTGCGTACGTCCAATGGAGTGTGGTGATCACAGGCCGCCAGTCCCCCAGGTCCCGGGAATCCGGGAACCCCCGACAAGGAGTGAGGAAATGGCAGCAGGAGAAAGGCCGGAGGCGCCCCAGCACCTCCCCCGCGTATCCGATGCGACGTTGCGGGATTCGGCGCACATGGCGGGCGTGGAGTTCGGCCCCGAGGACGCCGCGGCCATCGCCGGCCTGCTCGTGCGGACCGGCGTCGAGCTGGTCGAGGTCGGCATGGTGTCCGGGCCCGGCTCGAAGGACGCCGACCTCGTGCTCGCCACCCACGAGGCCGTGACACCCGAGCGGAGCATGACGCTCGTCGTGGTGCGGGACCGCCAGCAGGTCGGGCGGGCCCTCGACGAGGCCGAGCGGCTCGGCGTGCGCCACATCATGTACTCGATCCCGACCTCCGAGCAGCACGCGAAGCTGAAGCTGGGCTCGCCCAGCGCCAAGTTCCTCCATACGCTGGCCCGTTCGGCGATCACCCAGGCCAAGGAGCGCGGCTTCCACGTCACGTTCAGCGGCGAGGACGGGGCCCGCACCCCGCGCGAGCGGCTGGTCCCGTACGTCACCGCCGGCTTCGAGGCGGGCGCCGACCGCTTCCGGCTGGCCGAGACCGTCGCGTACCTCTCGCCCTGGCAGATGGAGGAGGTGATCGGCGACCTCACCGAGATCGACGGGTCCGAGATCGAGATCCACTCCCACAACATGCTGGGCATGGCCGTCGCCAACTCCCTCGCCGCCGTCCGGGCGGGCGCCCAGTGGATCTCGGCGACCGTCGGCGGCATCGGCGAGCGCGGCGGCAACGCGCCGCTCGCCGAGCTGCTCACCTCGCTGCGGGTCATCCACGGCGACACCCGCTTCGACCTGACCCACCTCACCGAGCTGTCCCGGATCGCCCTCAGGGGCGCGGGGCTCGGCGAGGCGTTCCAGTCCGGGCCGACCACCTCGCACGCCTTCGCGTACGAGCTCCCCGGCCAGCTCACCCACCCCGAGGCGTACGAGACGCTGCCCGCCGAACTGGTCGGCAACTCGCGCGAGTTGCTGGTCCGCACCCGGCTGACCCCCGCGCTCGTGAAGTGGGCGCTTGACGGCTCCGGCGTCTTCGTCGACGTGGCGGCCTTCACCCCCTGGCTGACCGAGCGCCAGGAGCGCGGGGGCGCCCCGCTGCTCGACCGGGACGCGATCCGCAAGGCCGCGATCGACTTCCAGTCGGCGGCCTGAGCCGCCGCCCTCCCATTCAAAGACTTCTCTTCAACTCACCTGAACCGAAAGGCAGTCCACTCATGCCCACCGCCACCCTCACCGGCGTCTGCCCCGAGTGCGAGACCGACCTGACCGTGCCCCCGATCGGCGAGGGCGAGACGCTCTCCTGCCCCGAGTGCATGCTGACGCTGCGCGTCGAGGCCGTGCTGGACGGCACGCTCACGCTGGAGATGGTCGAGGTGCAGCTGCGCGACTGGGGTCAGTGAGATGACCCAGCGCATCGCGATCGTCGCCGACCGGATCAGCTGGGAGGAACGCAAGCTGATCGAGGCCGGCCCGGACTTCGGCCTGGCCGTCGAATGGGTCAACGACGAGTCCCTCACCCTCGGCCACGAGGACGCCCCCGCCCTCCAGGGCTTCGACGCCCTCCTCGTCCGCAGCCGCAGCTACACCCGCGGCGGCCTCGTCGCCACGCTCGCCGAGGCCGCCGGGGCGCGGGTCCTGAACTCCGCGCGGGCCATCCAGGTCTGCGAGAACAAGGCGGCCCTGCGCGCCGAGCTGCGCAGGGCCGGGGTCCCGGTGCCGGACTTCCGGCTCGTGCTCTCCCGCAAGGACTTCGAGCGGGCCGTCGCCGAGCTGTCGACGCCCGTGGTCCTGAAGCCGATCTTCGGCGGCATGGGCAAGCGCGTCACGCTCGTCCGGGACGCCGACCTCGCCCAGTCGGTCTACGACTACGTCGAGGACCTCGGCCACGCCTTCGAGCAGGCATGCCTGGTCGAGCCGTACATCGGCGGCGGCACCTCGGTGCGCTGCCTGGTCGTCGGCCACGAAGTGGTCGGCGCGGCCGAGTTCGAGAGCGCGGGCACCGACTGGCGCAACAACGCGGCGCTCGGCAACAGCAGCCGCGCCGTGGCCCACGACCCGGACGTCCTGAAGATCGTGGACGGGGTGGTGGGCGAGCTCGGCCCCGGCATCTACGGGGTCGACCTGTTCCGCACGCCCGACGGCTACGTCGTCAACGAGGTCAACCACGCCCCCGGGTTCCGGGCGGTGGCCTCCGCGACGGGCGCGGACATCCCGGCCGCCGTCGGCCGCTACCTCCAGGAGCTGCTCGCATGACGCGCACCACCCGCCCGATCCGCGCAGGTGTCGTCGGCGCCTCGGGACTCGCCGGCGGCGAACTCATCCGGCTGATCACCCAGCACCCCGACCTGGAGCTCGCGTTCCTCGGCGGCTCCTCGAACGCGGGCCGCCGCCCGGCCGAGCTCCACCCCGGGCTGCGGCTCGACTTCGGCGGACTGACCGTCCGCCCGGTCACCGCCGAGATCGTCGACGAGCTCGCCGACACCCTCGACGTGGTCTTCCTCGCCACCCCGGCGCCGGTCTCCGCCGAGCTCTCGGCGCTGCTCGCCGACCGGGTCCCGGCCGTCATCGACCTCAGCGGCGCCTTCCGGATCCGGACGCCCGAGCTGCACGACCGCTGGTACCCGAAGGTCAGCCGGGGCCCCGAGCTCGCCGAGCGCTTCGTCTACGGCGTGCCCGAGCTGGTCGGGGAGAAGCTGGCCGACGCGCCGCTGATCTCACTGCCCGGCTGCTACGCCACCTCCATCACCCTGGGCCTGGCCCCGCTCACCCTGGGCCTCGGCCTCGACCTGAAGACGGTCGTGGTGGACGGCAAGAGCGGCTCCAGCGGCGGCGGGCTCCAGCTCCGCACGGCGGACCTGCACCCCTTCCGCAACGGCGCCATCGCCCCGTACGCCCCGACCGGGCACCGGCACGCGGGCGAGGTCAAGGACTTCCTGGTCCGGCGCAAGCCCGGCTCGATCGGCTCGCTGAGCATGTCCGCGTACGGCGTCTCGCACGTCCGCGGGCTGCTGACCAGCAGTTACGTGTTCACGGACACGCCCGTGTCCCAGCGCGAGCTCCAGCGGGCGTATCTGCGCTTCTACAAGGAGCACCGCTTCGTGCGGGTCCGCCGGCACAACGAGACGCTGATCCCGGTGCCGGACCCGCAGGCCGTGCTCGGCTCCAACTACTGCGACGTCACCGTCCTGTACGACGAGGACGACGGCCGGATCGTCGTGCTGTCGGCGCTGGACAACCTGGTCAAGGGCGCGGCCGGCCAGGCCGTGCAGGCGGCGAACCTGCGGTTCGGGCTGCCCGAGGAGACGGGGCTGACGATGCAGCCGGTGTTGCCCGTATGAGCACCGATCCGACGGCGCCGGTCCCGTCCGGCGCGCCCGTGCCCACCGTCGTCAAGCTCGGCGGGAGCTGCCTCGACGACCTGTCCGGCGCCTGGTGGGACGACCTCGCCGCGCACGGCGCCACGCATCCGCTGGTCCTCGTGCACGGCTGGTCCAAGCCGCTCAAGCGGCTCCGCCCGCGCTACAGCGAGCCGTCCGCGGTCATCCGCGACCGCTACGGCAACCAGAGCCGCTGGACCACCCCCGAGGTGATCGAGGACATCAAGACGGTCAGCGCCGAGCTGGCCGAGGAGGTCTTCGCCCGGCTCGCCGCCCGCGGCATCGGCGGCGAGCGGCTGCTCGGCTCCGACGGCCTGGTCGGCGCGGGCGAGGCCGAGCGCTGGTGGTGGCGGGACAAGCAGCTCGTCGAGCTGGAGAACCTGGTCGGGCCGATCACCGGCGTCGACCCGGCGCTCCTGAAGGACCTGCGGCCCGGCCACGCCCACCTGGTCACCCCGCTGGCCCGCGACGCCGCCGGGCGCGAGGTCAACACCGACGCCGACCGGGCCGCCGCCGCCCTCGCCGCGGCGACCGGCGCGACCGACCTGGTCCTGGTCACCGACGTCGCCCATCTGCTGATCGACGGCGAGCCGGTGTCCCGGATCGACGCGCGGGCCGCCGCCGCGTTCCGCGACAAGGGCGCCACCGGCGGGATGCGGAAGAAGCTGCGGGCCGCCGGCGAGGCCCTGGACGGCGGGGTGGAGCGGGTCGTCATCGGCGCCGCCTCCGTCAGCGAGCTGCTCGCCGGGCGCACCGGCACCGTCATCACCCGAAGCTGAGGAGCGAAGGCACCATGGCCCGACCCCGGGTACTCGTCGTCAACAACGGGACCCTGTCCCTGAAGCAACTGCGCGCCCGCCTCGACACCTTGGGCTCGGACACCGACGTCACCGACGTGGCGGGCGTGCCCGCCCGGCTCGACGGCCGCCACCAGGCCATCGTGCTCAGCGGCACGAAGGTGCGGGCCTACGAGACCGAGCACTACCGGCCGCTGATCGACCTGGTGATGGGCAGCGACGTCCCCGTCTACGGCATCTGCGGCGGGATGCAGATCATCGCCGTCGCCAACGGCGGCCGGCTCGCCGAGGGCCCGCAGCGCGTCGGCGGGTACGAGGCGACCGTCGACACGAACGAGCCGCTGTTCGCCCACGTCGACAAGACCGTGACGGTCTTCCACCGGCACACCCTCTACCTCCAGGAGGCCCCGGCGGGCTTCCGCGCCATCGGCTGGTCCGACAACGCGCCCGTGGAGTTCCTGCGCTCGGACGACGGACGGATCGTCGGCTCCCAGGCGCACGTGGAGTTCCGCCCCGACGGCCTGGAGATCCTGCGCGGCTTCGCCGCCCTCTACCAGTGACCCCCGGCGGGGGAGGCACGCGCCGACCCCACCCGGCCCCACCTCACCTACGTACCCAAGGAAGTGGCGACACATGAGCGACGCTGTGGAGAATCCGCAGGCGCAGGAACCCGCCTTCACCGTGCACCTCAACGGCAGCCGCGGCGCGATCAAGGGCTGGGTGGTCGTCGACACCCTCGTCGACGGCCTCGCGATGGGCGGCACCCGGATGACGACCGGCGTCTCCGAGGAGGAGGTCGCGGGCCTCGCCCGTGACATGACCGACAAGTTCACCCTGGCGGGCCTGCGCATCGGCGGCGCCAAGGCGGGCATCGTCGCGACCCCCGACAACGCGGAGGGCGCCGACCGCGAGCGGACGTTCCGCACCTTCGGCCGCACCGTGAAGCCGCTGCTGCACGGCGGCATCCACCTCGGCATCGACATGGGCGTCACCCCCGCCGACCGGGCGGTCTTCTTCGACGAGGCCGGTTACGACCCGCGCTTCCGGCTCGGCGCGCCCGACATGCCGATCGACTGGCGCACCTACTACGAGCCGCTGATCGACTGCACCGGCCACGGCGTCGGCGTCGCCGCGCTCACCGCCCTGGAGTCCCGGGGCCGCAGCGAGGCCGCCCGGGTCGTGGTGCAGGGCTTCGGCGCGGTCGGCCGGGCCGTGGCGAGCTTCCTGGAGGAGCGCGGGCACATCGTCGTGGGCGTCGCCGACGTCCAGGGCACGATCAGCGCCGACCGGCTGCCGGTCGCCGAACTCATCGCCATCACGGACGAGTTCGGGCGCATCGACCGGTCGCGGCTGCCCTCCGGCGTCACCCTGTCCACCGGGCCGGACGCCTGGCTGGACGTGCCGGCGGACCTGCTGATCCTCGCCGCGCAGAAGTACGCGCTCACCGCCGAGAACGCGCACCGGCTGAAGGCCGGCCTGGTCGTCGAGGGCGCCAACCTCGCCTCCACCGCCGCCGCGAAGGAGAAGGTGGCCGCCTCGGGCGGCACGCTGGTCCCCGGCGTGATCGCCAACATCGGCGGCGCGGCCTCGGCCGCCCTCGCCGTCACCCGGGTCGTCCCCTTCGAGCTGGCGGCGGACGCCCGCAAGGCGTGGGTCTTCGACTGGGTCGGCGACCGGGTGCGGCAGAACACCCGGGACCTGCTGGAGATCGCGGACGGCCGCGCGGGCGACCCGCTGCCGGAGCTGCTGGCCGTGCGCCGGAAGGACCTGCACGGATGACGGGGACGACGAGCGGGGGCGGGGGCACGCGCGGGACCGGGGCTGCGGCCGGGACCGGGACCGGCACCGGCACCGGCACCGGCACCGGCACCGGCGAGCCCTTCGCCTGGGCGGCCTCGGCGCACCTCACCGCCGAGGCCGGTGCCGAGTACCGGCGCCGGGGCTGGTGGCGGGACGGGACCTTCCTGGACGACCTGGACCGGCAGGCCCGCGAGCGCCCGCGCAAGCTCGCCATCGCGGGCCGCCGGATCCCCGAGTCCCGCACCGACACGCTGGACTTCGCGGAACTGCGCGCGCTGACGGACCGCTTCGCCCTCGCGCTCATCGAACTCGGCGTCCAGCGGGGCGACTTCGTCGCCGTACAGCTCCCGAACCGCTGGGAGATGGTGCCGCTGATGTTCGCGTGCATCCGGGTCGGCGCGGTCATCTGCCCCATCTCGCCCATCTGCCCGGAGGAGGAGCTGCGCCACCGATTCGGCCTCACCGGGGCCCGGGTGGCCGTGACGCTCCCCGAGTGGTCCGGCACGCCGCTGGCCGAGATCTCCACCCGCCTCAAGGACGAACTCCCCACCCTGGAGCACGTGCTGGTCGTGGACGGCCAGGCGCCCGAGGGCGCCCTCTCCTTCCACGAGCACGCCGTGGCCGAGGCGCGGGAGGAGCGCCCGGAGGCCGCCGCGGTCCTGGCCGGCCGGGCCCCGCTGACGGCCGACGAGCCGTTCGTGGTGCTGTTCACCTCCGGCACCACGGGCGAGTCCAAGGGCGTGCTGCACAGCCAGAACACCGTGCACTCGGCCATCCGCGGCTACGTCGACGCCTTCGGGCTCGGCGACGACTGGGTGGCCGCCGTGTCCACCCCGCTCGTCCACTACTCCGGCTTCGCGCAGGGCGTCCTCGCCGGTGTCATGGTCGGCGGGACGGTCGCCTTCCAGGACGTACGGAAGAACGAGGCGCTGCTCGACCTCGTCGAGCGCTACCACGCCACCCTCCTGTACGGGCCGCCGGCCACCCTCGCGGACGTCGTCGCCTCGCAGCGCGTGGAGAAGCGGGACACCGGCACGCTGCGGCACGTGGTGATCGGCTCGGCCCCGGTCCTCGCCGAACTGGCCGACGAGGTCCACGAGGCCCTCGGGGCGCGCACGTACTCGCTGTGGGGCATGTCGGAGAACGGCCCGGTCACCATGACCCGCCCCACGGACCCCGAGGACTGGGCGGCGCACAGCAACGGGCGCGCCATCGAGGCCATGGAGACCCGGATCGACGCCCTCGGCACCGAGGGCGCGGCGGGCGGCGTGGGCCGGCTGCGGGTGCGCGGGGCGTCCCTCGCGCTCGGCTACTACCGGCGCGAGGAGGCGTTCGCGGCGGAGTTCGGCGCGGACGGCTGGTTCGACACCGGCGACCTCGCGCGGGACGACGGCGAGGGCGGCATCCGGATCATCGGGCGGGCGCGCGACGCGGTCGTCCGGGACGGGGTGGTGGCGCCGATGACCGAGCTGGAGGCCGTGATCGGCGCGCACCCGAAGGCGGTCGAGGCCGCCCTGGTGGGCCTGCCGGGCGCGGCGGCCGGCGAACCGCCGGTGATCTGCGCGGTGGTGGTCCCGTCGGACGCGGCGGCGGCCGGGGGCCCGACCCTGGGCGAGATCCGCGCGCATCTGCTGGCCTCGGGGCAGGACGACCGGTTCCTTCCGGACCGGGTGGAAGTCCTGCCGGCGCTGCCGAAGACCCTGACGGGCAAGGTCCGCAAGGTGGAACTCCGGCAGCGGTACGGGGCGGGCCCGACGCCCGCCTGACGGATGCCGGTCCGACGGACGCCGGTCTGACGGACGCCGTCTGACCGGCACCCCCGCCCCCGCCCCCTCCCCCGTCCCCTTTCCTTCTCCCCTTCTCTCCCGCCCCTTCGTAGATACGACGCCACGTCTGGAGTGCGCCATGCCGCCGCCCGCCCCCGCCCCCGTCTCGATGTCCGCGACCCTGGCCGCCGACGAGGCGCTCGCCCGTCGGCGGCAGGCCGGGGAGCGGGTGCTGTCGATGGCCAGCGGGGAGATCGGCCTGCCGGTGCTGCCGGCCCTGCGGGACCGCCTCGCCGCCGCGGCCGAGGAGAACGCGTACGGTCCGGTGCCCGGCAGCGAGGCGCTGCGGGAGGCCGCCGCCGGGTACTGGGCGCGGCGCGGGATCGGGGTGGACCCGGGGCGGGTCGTGGCCGGGCCGGGGAGCAAGTCGCTGCTGTTCGCGCTGCTGCTGGCGATCGGCGGGGACGTGGTGGTCCCGGTGCCGAGCTGGGTGAGCTACGCGGCGCAGGCGCGGCTGGCGGGGGCGAGCCCGCTCCCGGTGCCGACCCCGCCGGGCGAGGGCGGGGTGCCGGACCCGGAGCGGCTGCGCGAGGCGGTCCTGGCGGCGCGGGCCGCCGGGCGCGACCCGCGGGCCGTGGTGGTGACGGTGCCGGACAACCCGACGGGCACCATCGCCTCGCCCGGCACCGTGCGCCGGCTCGCGGCGGTGGCGCGGGAGCTGGACCTGGTGGTGGTCTCGGACGAGATCTACGGGGACCTCGTGTACGACACGGGGGCACCGGCCGAGTCGCCCGCGCTGCACGCGCCCGAGCGGACGGTCGTGACCACCGGGCTGACCAAGAACCTGGCCCTCGGCGGCTGGCGCACGGGCGTGGCGAGGCTGCCGGACGGGGAGCCGGGCCGGGAGCTGCACGGGCGGCTGGTGTCGGTCGCGAGCCAGATCTGGTCGAGCCCGCCCGCGCCGGTGCAGACGGTGGCCGCGTACGCCTTCGGGGAGCCGCCGGAGGTGACCGCGCACATCGCGGCGGCCCGGCGGCTGCACGAGGCGGTGGTGCGCGCGGTCGCCGGGCACTTCACCGCGGCGGGCGCCCTGCTCGCCCCGGTGCGGGCGACCTGCTACCTCTACCCGGACTTCGTTCCGCTCCGAGAGCAACTCTCCCGCGCCCACGGTGTCCGGGGCGGCGACGACGTGGCCCGCTTCCTCAGCGAGCGGCACGGGATCGGCGTACTCCCGGCGAGCGCCTTCGGGGAACCCGCCGAGGCGCTGCGGATCCGGGTGGCGACCAGCCGCCTGTACGGCGACACCGACGAGCGGCGGCTGGCCGCGCTCGCGGCGCCGGACCCGCTGGCGCTGCCGTGGATCCGGGACTCCGTGGCGTGGGTCGGCGAGGCCGTGGCGGCCCTGGCGAAGCCGGACCCGCGCTGACCCACGGGCCCGCACCGCCCCCACCGGCCCGTTCCGCCCCCACCGGTCCATTCCTCTCCTCCCCTACCGGCCCGCGCCCCCGCCAACCGGTGCCGACACACACCTTTCTTCCTCTCTCACACGAATGTTCAGGAGGTCGTCCCATGTCCCTTCCGATCCCCAGCCTCTTCGAGGCCCTCTACCGCGGCGAGCGCCATGTCGGCTTCGGCACGCCCGGGGAGCCCGGCGCCCCGCTCACCCTGTACCCGGTGGCCGACGGGCAGTTGGCGGCGGCGTTCATCGCCACCGACGGCTCGGCGGAGGCGATCCGGGCCGCCGTCACCGAGGGCGCGACACCGGTCACCGTGCCCGCCGACGACCCCGGTCTGAAGCTGCTCCCGCCGCTGCTGCCGACGGTCACCGGCAACGCGCTGCTGAGCGGCTTCATGGGCACGCACCGCAAGAAGTGGGGCGGCGAGACCCAGCCGGAGGGCGCCGAGTTCACTCCGCCGAAGTGGTTCTTCAAGGGCTTCGGCGACTGGATCCGGCTGCCCGGCGAGCCGCTGAACGTGCCCGCGAACCCGGTGGCGCTCATCGAGGAGCCCGAGGTCGCCCTGGTCTACGTGAACGACGCCGACGGCACCCCGCACTACGCGGGCTACACCTTCGGCAACGACCTGTGCGACATCGGCCTGCACCGCAAGGACCCGGGCTACAACCCGTACTGCAAGCTGTGCGACACGGCCCTCGCGCCCTGGCTGTTCCTCGGCGAGCCGCCCCGCTCCGCGAACGGGCGGGTGACCATCACCCGCGACGGCGCGACCGCCTGGGAGGGCGGCTTCGAGTGCGGCGGCGACGCGCTGTACTTCCGGGTGCGGGACATGGCGGCGCACCTGTTCTCGTTCCCGGCGGTGCGGCGGCCCGGGCTGGTCAACTACGTGCTGCTCGGCGCGGACGAGGCCAGCTTCCACGACGGCTTCCGGATCGCCGACGGGGACCGGATCGCGATCGACGTGAAGAGCCACGGGATCGCGTTCGAGAACCAGGTCACGTACGTGAGCCCCGCGCCGCTCGCGTGACACGGCGGGGGTGCTCCGTCCGGCGCCCCGCCCCGTACACGGCTCCATGCGCGGCTCCGCGCGCGGCTCCGTGAACAGCTCATGAAACAGGGCCGGTTGGCCTGGGCATTCGTACAGGTGTCCAGGCAGGCTCGTCTCAGCAGACCGGCCCCCGTCCCCAGAACCGAGAAGGAGGAGGCACGGTGAAACAGGTGCACCTCGCCGTACAGCTGCCGGCCATCCACAACGTGACCGTCTGGTCGGACCCGCGCTCCGAGAGCCAGATCTCCATCGACTCCTTCATCCGGCTGGCGCGGACGGCCGAACGCGGCAAGTTCGACTTCTTCTTCCTCGCCGAGGGGCTGCGGCTGCGCGAGCACAAGGGCGAGGTGTACGACCTGGACGTGGTCGGCCGCCCCGACAACCTGACCGTGCTCGCCGCCCTCGCGGCCGTCACCGACCGGCTCGGTCTCGCCGGCACCGTGAACGCCACCTTCAACGAGCCCTACGAGGTGGCGCGCAAGCTCGCCACCCTGGACCTGCTGAGCGGCGGCCGGGCCGCGTGGAACGTGGTCACCAGCTACGACGCCTTCACCGGCGAGAACTTCCGCCGCGGCGGCTTCCTCGACGAGGCCGACCGCTACACCCGCGCCGCCGAATTCCTCCAGACCGCCCGGGAGTTGTGGGACAGCTGGGCGGAGGGCGACGTGCTCGCGGACGCCTCGGCCGGGCGCTTCGTACGGGCGGGCGCGGGGCGCTTCGCCCACCAGGGGCAGCACTTCGACATCGAGGGCCGGTTCACCACCCCGCGCGGACCGCAGGGGCACCCGGTGATCATCCAGGCCGGCGAGTCGGACGCGGGCCGGGAGTTCGCGGCCTCGGACGCCGAGGTCATCTTCAGCAAGTACAGCCGCCTGGAGGACGCCCGCGCCTTCTACGCGGACGTCAAGCGGCGGCTCGCCGCGTACGGGCGCACGCACGACCAGCTGAAGATCCTCCCCACCGCCACGGCGATCGTCGCCGACACGGACGAGGAGGCCGTCGCGTACGCCGACGAGATCACCCGGGCGCAGGTCAGCCCGCAGACCGCGATCGCGCACCTGGAGGGCGTGTGGGGCCGGGACCTGTCCGGCTACGACCCGGACGGCCCGCTGCCCGACGTGGATCCGGAGCCCGAGTCCCTGGTCCTGAAGGGGCACTCGGTGTTCCGCAAGGGCCGCGAGGAGACGGCCCGGCGGTGGCGGAAGCTGGCCGACGAGCGCGGTCTGAGCATCCGCGAGCTGATGATCGAGGTGCACGGCGGCCAGACCTTCGTGGGCAGCCCGCGCACGGTCGCGGACGCCATCGACCACTACGTGCAGAGCGACGGCGCCGACGGCTTCGTGCTCGTGCCGCACCTGACACCGGACGGCCTCGACGACCTGGTGGACCGGGTGGTCCCGCTGCTCCAGGAGAAAGGCGTCTACCGCGAGGACTACACCGGCACCACGCTCCGCGAACACCTGGGCCTGGACGCCCTGCGGTCCCCCGAGGAGGCATCATGACCCCGCCCCTGCACCTGGCCGTCGCGCTGAACGACGCGGGCTGGCACCCGGCGGCCTGGCGGGCCCCCGACGCCCGCCCGGCGGACCTGTTCTCGCCCGGCTACTGGGCGGACCTGGTGGCCGAGGCGGAGCGCGGGCTGCTCGACTTCGTGACGCTGGAGGACGCCCTGGGCCAGCAGTCCGCCGCCTTCCACCGCCCCGACGACCGCACCGACCAGGTCAGGGGCGGCCTGGACGCGGTCCTGGTGGCAGCCCTGGTGGCCCCGCTCACCTCGCACATCGGCCTCGTACCGACGACGAACGTCACCCACACCGAGCCCTTCCACCTCGCCGTCGGCATCGCGACCCTCGACCACGCCGCCCGCGGCCGGGCCGGCTGGCGCCCGCAGATCGCCTCCCGCGCCGCCGACGCCCGCCACTTCGGGCGGCGCGACACCCCGCAGCTCACCGACGAGGACGTGCTGAGCGAGGAGCGGATCGCGGCCCGGCTGCGTCCGCTGTTCGCCGAGGCCACCGACGTGGTGGAGGTGGCGCGGCGGCTCTGGGACAGCTGGGAGGACGACGCGGAGATACGGGACACGGCGACGGGCCGCTTCATCGACCGGGCCAAACTGCACGCCGTCGACTTCGAGGGCCCGCTGTTCAGCGTCCGGGGCCCGTCGATCACCCCGCGCTCGCCGCAGGGCCAGCCGCTGGTCGCGAGCCTGGCGCACGCGTCGACGCCGTACGAGTTCGCCGCCCGCGCCTCGGACCTGGTGTTCGTGACGCCGGACGACGCGGCGGACGCCCGCCGGATCCTGGGCGAGGTCGACACGGCGGTCCGCGTCATCGGCCGCGACCTGGCGGCCCGCCCGCTGCGGCGCTTCGCGGACCTGGTGGTGGTGCTGGACGACACGGAGGCGGCGGCGAAGGCGCGCAAGGACGAGCTGGACACCCTGGCCGGGGCCGAGCTCGCCTCCGACGCGCACATCTTCACCGGCACCCCGGCCGCCCTCGCCGACCTGCTCCTCGACTGGCGCCCGCTGGGCTTCGACGGCTTCCGCCTCCGCCCGGCGGCGCTCCCGCACGACCTGGAGTCGATCACCCGCGCGCTCGTCCCGGAGCTCCAGCGGCGCGGCGCCTTCCGCACGGCGTACACGGAGACGACCCTCCGCGGCCACCTGGGCCTGCCCCGCCCGACGAGCCGGTACGCGAAGGGCTGAGAGGGCTGAGGGAGGGGCGGGCCGGGGGGGGCGGGCGGGAAAAGGGTCTCGGCCCCGCCGTGACGGCGGCCCGGGGAAAGGGCCTCGGCCGCCCCGTCGCTGACGGCCCGGACAAGGAGCCCCTGCCCCGCCGGTGACGGCCGTTGCGCGGGCGCCGAGGGAGGGTCGGTGACGGCCGGTGCGCGGCCGCCGACGCGCGGCCGGTACGCTGCGTTGCGGCCGCTTCTCGCGCGCCCCCACCGCCCCTCCCCAGCCCGAAAGCCCGCCATGGTCGCCGCTCTCCGCACCCCGTACGGCGCGCAGCCGTGGGCGGGCGCGCTGCGGGCGGTACGGGCCGGGGTGCCGGCGGTGCTGTGCGTGCTGCTGCCGGTCGGCGGGCACGCCCTGCTCCAGGGGCACACCGCGCGCCCGCTGGCCCTGGCCCTGGTGACCGCGCTCGCGCTGTCGCTGGGCCTGGTGCTCACCCGGCGGCGGCTGACCGACACCCAGCTCCTCGCCGCCTTCGTGGGCGCCCAGGCCGCGTACCACCTCTGCTACGTCGTCCCGGAGGCGTGCGCGGGACTGACCGACGCGCGCGCGGGCGGCGGGCATCTGACGGGCCTCGCCGAACACGCGACCGCCGGGCCCGGCCCGTCGGTGCTGCTGTGCGGGCACGCCGTCACCCTGCTGCTGGCCGCGCGGCTGCTGGGCACGACCGAGTCCCTGCTGCTGCGCGCCCGGCCGGTCGCCGGTTCCGCCCAGCGGATCGTGTACGCCCTGCTGCCGCTGCTCGGATGCGTGCCGCCCGCGCACGGCCCGGTGCTCCGGCCGGCCGGCGACGTGGCCCCGCTGCGGCCGGTGGCCCTCGCGTACCCCTGCCCCGGGCGCGCTCCCCCCGGCACGGCCCCGCTCCCGACGCTTCCGTTCCGGCCGCGGGCCGTGACCGGTCTCCGCCTCGCGGCCTGACGCGACGACGCACGGCACGACACAGTCCCCGCCGTACCGTTCCGCCGCCCCGAGCGGTTCCCGGCACGCCGTCCACGCGGTCTCCTCACCACGCCGCCGCTCCGCCCCGACCGGGCCGGGGGGCCGGCAGAGAGACCTCTCCCATGCGCATCGGACACGCGCGCCCCGCCCGTACGGCGGCGCGTTCCCTCCTCCTTCCCCCGGCCGTGGCCGCCCTGCTGGCGGTCTCCGCCCCGCAGGCCGCCGCCCACACCGACCTGACGGGCGCCGACCCGGCGAACGGGGCCGTCCTCACCGCCGTACCCGGCGCGGTCACGCTCACGTTCAGCGACCCCATGACGCAGAAGTACGCCCAGCTCGCCGTCACCGGCCCGGACGGCGCCGCCCTCGGCGCCGGCGCGCCGAAGGTGACGGGGCGCGAGGTCCGCCTGACGCTCAGGGCGGCGGACGCCGGGGCGCGGGGCGGCGACTACACGGTGGGGTACCGGGTGGTGTCGGCGGACGGCCACCCGGTGACGGGAAAGTCGACGTTCACGGTTCGCCCGCCGAAGCCCACCGCACCCACCACCCCGACACCCCGGACCCCCTCGCCCACCACCGCAACCGCGACCACGTCCCCCTCCTCCCCCGCTCCCTCCCCGTCCCCCACTCTCTCCCGTACGGCGAAGGCGTCCGGGGAGCGCGCGGTGACCAGCCTCAAGGCCGTGGGGATCGGCTTCGGCATCGGGCTCGTGGGCCTGGCCGTGGCGATGACCCGCACGGTCCGCCGCCGCAGGAGGGCCGGGGACGATGCCGGCCGCTGACGTCGTGGGCGCGCCCCGGCGGGCCGTGCGCCGGGCGTGGGTCGCGGCGCCCGCGGCGGCGCTCGCGGCGGTGACGGCCGTAGTGGCGGGGACCGGGGACGCGGCGGCGGTGGCGCCGGGGATCGCCGACGCGGGCCCGCTGACCCGCTGGGCGCTGCCCCTGTCCCGTACCGTCGCGGACGGCGCGGCGGTCGCCGCCGTGGGCGCGCTGCTGCCGGCCGCGGTGCTGCTGCCGGGCCCCCGGCGGCTGGCCGGGGCGCGGGCGCGGGCGATGCTGTGGGCGTCGGCGGCGGGCGGCGTGTGGGCGGTGGCCTCCGCGTCGGTGGCGGTGTTCACGCTGTCCGACCTGTTCGCGCGGCCGGTGGCCGAGGTGCTGGAACCGTCCGTGCTGCTGGACTTCGCGGTCACCGACACCAGGGGCACCGCGTACGCCCTGACGACGGTGCTGGGGCTGCTGCTCGCGACCTTCGGCCAGGGGGTGACGTCGACGGGCTGGGCCAGGTTCTGGCTGCTGGCCGCGCTCGCGGGGCTGCTGCCGCCGGCGTTCACGGGCCACGCGGCGGGTTCGGCGGGGCACGACGCGGCGGTGGTGTCCCTCGCGGTCCACCTGGCGGGCGCCGCGGTCTGGGTCGGCGGGCTGCTCGCGGTGCTGCCGCTGGTGGCCCGGCGGCATCCGGACGCGGCGGTGGCCGTACGCCGGTTCAGCGGCGTGGCGGGCGCGGCGCTGCTCGCGGTCGGCGCCGGGGGCGTGGTCGGGGCGGCGGTCCGGCTGCCCGGCTGGGGCGAGCTGTTCTCCGGCGCGTACGGGCGGCTGGTCCTGGCGAAGACGGCGCTGCTGCTGCTCCTGGCCCTGGCGGGGCTGTGGCACCGGCGGCGGACGGTGGCGGCGCTCGGCGCGGAGGGGGCGGGCGGGGCGCGGCTCTTCGTCCGGCTGGCGGCGGGGGAACTGCTGCTGATGGGCGTGGCGATGGGCCTGGCGGTGGACCTGTCGCGGACACCGCCGCCGGCGGTGGCGCCGCTGGGCCCGGCGGAGGAGGCGCTGGGCTTCGCGATGCCGGGGCCGCTGGGCGACTTCCCGTGGACGCCGCTGTTCACGGAGTGGCACTTCGACCCGGTCTTCGCGTTCGGGACGGGGGCGGCGGGGCTGCTGTACGCGGCGGGGGTGCGCAGGCTGCGGGCGCGCGGCGACCGCTGGCCGCCGGGCCGGACGGTGTCCTGGTTCCTGGGGCTCGCCGTCACCGTGCTGGCCTCGATGAGCGGGCTGGCGGTGTACGGCAAGGTGATGTTCAGCGTGCACATGGGCCAGCACATGATCCTGGCGATGACGGTGCCGATCCTGCTGGTGCTCGGCGCTCCGGCGACGCTCGCGCTGCGGGCCCTGCCGGCGGCGGCGAAGGACGCCGCGCCGGGGATCCGGGAACTCCTGCTGAAGCTGCTGCACAGCACGTATGTGCGGGTGATCTCGCATCCGGCGGTGGCGGGGGCGCTGTTCATCGGCTCGGCGTTCGCCGTGTACTACACGCCGCTGTTCGAGCGGCTGATGCGGAGCCACCTGGGACACCTGGCGATGCTGACGCACTTCCTGGCGGTCGGGCTGCTGTTCTTCTGGGTGGTCATCGGCGTGGACCCGGGCCCGCGCCGGCCGCCGCACCTGGGGCGCCTGTTCGTGCTGATCCTGACGATGCCGTTCCACTCGTGGTTCAGCATCTCGCTGATGAGCTCGACCGATCTGCTGGCCGAGGGCTGGTGGACGACGGTCGGCCGCGCCTGGGGCCCGTCGCCGGCGGACGACCAGTACAACGCGGGCGCGATCGCCTGGGCGACCGGTGACATCCCGGTCCTGATCACGACGGTGATCCTCGCGATCCAGTGGGTGCGCTCGGACGCGCGCGAGGCCCGCCGGATCGACCGCCGCATCGACCGCGCCGACGCGGACGACCCGCTGGCCGCGTACAACGCGTACCTGGCCGCGCTGCACAACCGAAGGCCCTGATGACCGACAGGAAAGAACGTATGAGCGACACGCACACCACACTCAAGAAGCAACTGATGGCGGCGGCGGTGCTGCTGGCGGCGCTGGCGGTCGCGTTCGGCTCGTTCCTGCTGTTCCGGCCCGCGCCGGAAGCGGGGACGGGGGCGGGCGCCGCCCTGCCGGAACCGGCGGCGAACGCCCAGGTGGTCCGCCCGGACAGCCACCGCCTGACGAACCCGGCGAAGAGCCGGGTGACGGTGGTCGAGTTCCTGGACTTCGAGTGCGAGGGCTGCGGGGCGTTCCATCCGGTGCTGGACCGGCTGAAGAAGGAGTACGGGGACCGGGTGACGTTCGTGGCCCGTTACTTCCCGATGCCGGGCCACCGCAACAGCGGCTCGGCGGCGCGCGCGGCGGAGGCGGCGGCCCGGCAGGGACGGTTCCTCGCGATGCACGACAAGCTGTTCGAGACGCAGCGCGAGTGGGGCGAGGCCCAGACCCCCAAGGACGCGGTCTTCCGGGGCTTCGCGCGGGAGCTGGGCCTGGACATGACCCGCTACGACGCGGACGTGGCCGCGCCGGGCACGGCGGAACGCGTGGCGGCCGACCAGCGGGACGGGCTGGCGCTGGGGGTGCAGGGCACGCCGACGTTCTTCGTGCAGGGGAAGAAGGTCGAGCCGAGGAGTTACGAGGACCTGAAGGCGCTGATAGAGCGGCACCTCGCGGCTCCGTGACGGAACAGGGCTGAGCCCCCGGCGCGGGAAGTCGACCAGCGCTCGGGGCTCAGCCACCGCACGTACGGAGCCTCGGGCTCCGGAGATCAAGCCTCCAGGGCACCGCCGAAGCGCGCGCGGTACGCCTCCAGGTCGTCCTCGGTGATCTTCGCGAAGAGGACCGGCGGGACGGTGAAGGCGGTGCCGGCGGGGACGGCGTCCAGGGCCCGGGCCTGGTCGCCGCTCACCCAGGCGGCCGTGTCGTCGGCGAGGGCGAAGGCGCCGCGCATGGCGGCGGCCGAGGCGGGGATGAAGGGCTCGGAGACCACCGCGTAGAGGTGGATGAGGTTCATCGCGGTGCGGAGGGTCAGCGCGGCGCCCTCGGGGTCGGTCTTGATCTCCAGCCAGGGGGCCTTCTCCTCCAGGTAGGAGTTGCCCGCGGACCACAGGGCGCGGAGGGCGGCGGCGGCCTTGCGGAACTGCAGGGCCTCCAGCTGCTCCTCGTACTCGCCGAGCAGCCGGGCGATCTCCTCGCCCAGCTTCGCCTCCGCCTCGCCGGCGGCGTGCCCGGCCGGGACCTCGTCGCCGAAGCGCTTGCGGGAGAAGGAGAGCACACGGTTGACGAAGTTGCCGAGGGTGTCGGCGAGGTCCTTGTTGACCGTGGCGGTGAAGTGCTCCCAGGTGAAGGAGGAGTCGTCGGACTCGGGCGCGTTGGCGATGAGGAAGTAGCGCCAGTAGTCGGCGGGCAGGATCTCCAGGGCGGCGTCGGTGAAGACGCCGCGCTTCTGCGAGGTGGAGAACTTGCTGCCGTAGAAGGTCAGCCAGTTGAAGCCCTTGACGACGTCGACCTTCTTCCAGGGCTCGCGCACGCCGAGCTCGGTGGCCGGGAACATGACCGTGTGGAAGGGGACGTTGTCCTTGGCCATGAACTGGGTGTAGCGGACGGTGTCGTCGGCCTCGTACCACCACGACTTCCAGTCGCGGACCTCGCCGTCGGGGGCGGCGTCGGCCCACTCCTTGGTGGCGCCGATGTACTCGATCGGGGCGTCGAACCAGACGTAGAAGACCTTGCCCTCGGCGGCCAGCTCGGGCCAGGTGTCGGCGGGGACGGGGACGCCCCAGTCGAGGTCGCGGGTGATGGCGCGGTCGTTGAGCCCCTCGGTGAGCCACTTGCGGGCGATGGAGGTGGAGAGGTGCGGCCACTCGTGGCTGACGCGGGCGATCCACTCCTCGACCTCGTGCTGGAGCTTGGACTGCAGCAGGAAGAGGTGCTTGGTCTCGCGGACCTCCAGGTCCGTGGAGCCGCTGATCGCCGAGCGCGGGTCGATGAGGTCGGTGGGGTCGAGCACGCGGGTGCAGTTCTCGCACTGGTCGCCGCGGGCCTTGTCGTAGCCGCAGTGCGGGCAGGTGCCCTCGACGTACCGGTCGGGCAGGAAGCGCCCGTCGGCCGGCGAGTACACCTGGCGGATCACCCGCTCCTCGATGAAGCCGTTCTCGTGCAGCCTGCGCGCGAAGTGCTGGGTGATCTCGACGTTCTGCCGCGAGGAGCTGCGCCCGAAGTAGTCGAAGGCGAGCTCGAACCCGTCGTACACGGCCTTCTGCGCGTCGTGCGCCCGCGCGCAGAAGTCGGCGACGGTCAGCCCGGCGGCCTTGGCGGCGAGCTCGGCGGGCGTGCCGTGCTCGTCGGTGGCGCAGATGTAGAGCACGTCGTGGCCGCGCTGCCGCAGATACCGCGCGTAGACGTCCGCGGGAAGCATCGACCCGACCATGTTGCCCAGGTGCTTGATCCCGTTGATATAGGGAAGCGCGCTGGTTACCAGGTGTCGAGCCATCCTCGGATGCTCCATTTCGTACGTACGGCGCCGAGCCCGAAGCCACGACGCGCCAAGATGGAAGGGCCGCAGCAGATCACACAGTCCCCGTCACACACGGTGACGAACCGCCCCTGCAAGCCACGGCCATGGTAGCGAACGGGGTCACAGGGGGGCGCCTGGGTTTCGGGGGCCGCCGCCCGCCGGGACACCCGCCATGAGGCCGGCGAGTCCCCGGATCTCACTCAGCAGCTCGGCCGGCTGCCGGTCCAGGTCCAGCGCGTGCTGGTGCAGGACGGTCCCGGCGCCCTGGACGAGGTGGCTTCGGCGGGGCTCGTTGCCCTTGGCGTAGACGAGGTGCCCCTCCGCCAGCCCGAGGGCCGTGCAGTACGCCAGCATCTGGTAGAGGTCCGCGTTGGGATAGCCGCCGCGCCGTCCCGCCTTGTACTTGGCGTCCACGACGACGCGCGGGGCACCGGAGTCGCCGTACCAGACCAGGTCGGGGCGCAAGGGCACCGACCGGCCCTCGTCGAGGTGCAGGTCGTCCGCCTGCAGGACGGAGGCGCCGCCGTAGGGGCGGAGGGCCTCGCGCAGGGCCGTGCAGACGAAGTCCTCGTAGATCCGGTTCATGTCGAAGAGGAAGCCGTCCACCCGCACCCCGCCGGCCAGGTGCTCGACGGACGATCCGTCGAGCACGACCCGGGCGAGCCGGAGCGCCGGGTGGTAGCGGGCGTTCAGCCGCGTCGGCACCCATCGGGGCAGGCGCTGCCCGCGCCCCGGCACGGTGACGTCGGCCAGCCGGGCCCGCTGGTGCAGCAGGCGCGCCCGGACGTCCCGCGGCACTCCCGGCAGCCGCAGCAGGCGCTCGACCGCTGCGCGCAGGATCCGGTTCTCGGCGATGTCCGTGGTGAACTCGTCGTACGCGATCTCCACCGGCAGCGGCGCTCCGAAGCGGCGGCGCATCTGCTCGGACTCCCGGATCCGGCCGCGTACGACCCAGGAGGTGTCCGCCACCTCCCGATAGCCCTGGAGCAGCCCCCGCCGCAGCGCCCGGTCGGTCAGCCGCTCCATGGAGTGGGCGAGCGCGGGCAGCAGCTCGGTGTGTTCGGCGAGGTCGACGGCGTCCTCCCGCCAGCCCTTCCCCGGGTCCTGGGCATAGCCGAGGAGGAAGAACAGACGGGCGATGGGCACCTTCGGGGTGATGCGTACGGTGGTGGTCCCGCCGTCCGGGGTGCCGAGGGTCACCGCGCCGACCCTGCTCCCGGCGCGCAGGCTCCACCTGCCCCGCTCGAAGAGGTCGGGCGTGGCGCTGTCCAGGATCTTCGAGGCCGCCAGCGCACGGCCGACGGCGTCCGGCAGCGGGAACAGCCGCGCGGGGGCGTGTTCGGCCAGCTGGATGACGCCCGTCACTGCGGACCGGTCCCGTTGTCCGTCCCCTCCGGCACCGGCCCGGCGGCGAGGGAGCGGCGCAGCGCGGCGAGGCCGTAGCGCTTCTCGATGTCGAGGCCCTCGCCGTAGTGGTGCTCCTCCAGCAGGGGGAGGATCTTGGTGCGCCAGGTGCGTTCCAGCCCGCCGTCGCGGAAGACGCCGGGCTTCATCAGGTAGGACGGGCCGATCCGGAAGTCGGCGTCGTCGATCCGTGCGTTGAGGGCGTCCAGGAGGTCGGCCGGCTCCGGGTCCTTCTCCTCGCCGCGCAGCCAGCGGCGCAGCAGGCCGCTGGTGGGCTCCAGCCGCGGCGACAGTTCGACGAACGCGAACCGGCGGCGCATGGCGGCGTCGACCAGGGCGATGGACCGGTCGGCGGTGTTCATGGTCCCGATGATGAAGAGGTTGCGGGGCAGCGCGAAGTCGTCGCCCGAGTAGGTGAGGCGTACCGTCTCGCGGCGGTACTCCAGCAGGAAGTACAGCTCTCCGAAGACCTTGGCGAGGTTCGCCCGGTTGATCTCGTCGATGATCAGGAAGTGCGGGATGTGCCGGTTGCCCTCGCGGCGGGCCAGTTCGGCGAACTCCCGCAGGGGTCCGGCGGTCAGCCGGAAGGCGACCTCGCGGGTCTTCGGGTCCTCCTGGGGCCGGAACCCCTCGAAGAAGTCCTCGTAGGCGTAGGAGGGGTGGAACTGGACGAGCTTGACGCGTTCCCTGCCTCCGCCGAAGAACTTCGCGAGCTCCTGCGCGAGGAAGGTCTTGCCGGTCCCCGGCGGGCCGTAGAAGATCAGCTGCCGCTCGTCGTCGAGCAGGTCCCTGACCTCCTGGAGCCACTCCACCCGGTCGAGGTTGAGGCTCCGGCACAGCTCCTCGGTGGGCTCCGGCAGCTCCAGCTCCCGGCGGGCGGTGAGGGCGGGTATCTCGGCACCCGGTTCCAGGCCGACGTCGACCGCTTCCTCGGCCAGTTCCTCGTCGCTGACGCCGAGACCGTCGACGAGCGCCTTGACCGTGGTCAGGTCGACGACGTCGTGCCGCGCGGACAGCAGCTGCTGGAGCTCTTCCGGAAGCTCGTCGTAGGGGTAGCCCTGGCTCCCCCACTCGACCGGGCGCCGCAGCGTCGCCCGCCCGTCCTCGGTGTCGACCCGCTCGGCGCTGCCCGTGATCTCGCCCAGGTAGAGCCGCCCCTCGTGGAGCGCGCACACGGTGTCACCGGGCCGCATCCGGGAGAGGAAGGCGTGGAAGTCCTCGACGAGCTGCGATTTCTCGCTGTAGACGGCCGTCGACTCGTAGTCCTCGTCCACGAAGCCGCGCAGCCGCTCCTTGCTGATGCCCTGGACGGCGTCGGGCCTGAGCCGGACGGCCGCGAGGACGACCCGCCCCTCGGGCAGCCAGACGCGGTGGAACGGGTCGGTGCCGAGTACCTGCGAGGAACGGATCAGCCACGCCCGGCTCGGTCCCGACCACACGTGTTCCAGGAAGTCGGCGAGCGGGCGCCCGTCGGCGGTCTTCCACTCCAGCCAGCCGTTGGTGCTGCGCCCGCAGACGATGTCCCCCGCCGCCGAGGGCGAATTGCACTCGATGTCGCGCATCACCTCGAACCGTCCCGGCCACGTCGCCGTGTCCTGAATGGCCCCCTCGGCGATCAGCTGCTCACGGAACCGGTGGGAGGAGGGCATCCGCAGCGGGAACGACGGCACGACGTCGGGCCGGGCCGGGGAACCGGCCAGCACCATCATCTTCTGGCTGCCGTTGGTCCCCATCTCGGAGAGCAGCCGGCCGCGGGCCATCGGCCCCCCGTGCGGCAGACGCAACTGGAACTCCGGGTACTGCGCGGACATCGGTCTCCTTGGTCGCGGGGTGTGATTCGCCGCGTGGTCGCCGCCGAGGAGACCGGATGGGCCTCCCGTCAGGCCGGCGACGCCGGCTGTGAGCATTCTGGGGCCCCCGTGAGCTGGGGCGATGACCGGCATCCGGTTCCGGTCACGGAGGACGGCCTGAAACCATGCTTCTCCGGGCCCCCGATTGCCCCGCCGATCGCCCAGCGTCCATGATCGGCGTCGATGAGGCCCGACACGGTGAGGGGGACGGGGAGCATGACAGCCGCACGGGGTACCGACAAGCACCTCTTCGACGAGATGCTGGCCACGATCGCGATGACGCGGGAGCAGCTCGCGCACGCCGTCGGCTGGTTCGACGGCGACAGTACGGCCATGGTGCGCGAGGCGATCCACACGGCCGAACGCGCCTTCGCCGAGCTCGACAGGTGCGACGCCGTGATGGACGCCGCGTCGGAGACCGGGCACGAGATCGCCGGCACGCTGCGCGGACTGCTCGCGGCGGAAGCCGCCGCCGACATCCCGGCCCAGCTGAGCGCCCTGGCCTCCACCGCCGAGCGGGTCCGCCGGACGACCGAGATACGCGCGGTCCTCAACCGCGTGCTGGGCCGCGAGGAAGCCGACGAGCACCGCCCCGGCCCCGTCACCCGCCTCACCCGGGACGAGCTCCCGGAGCTTCCCTCCGCGTACCGGGCGGACGAGGAGTTCGACGACCTGATGGGCTTCGCCGCCCGCGAGGAGGAACTGAAGCCCCGCCTGCGAGCGGCCCACGCCCAGCGCCTCCGCCAGGTCGCCGACCACCTGACCGACATCGTGGAACAGGCGTCCCGCACCGGCTTCGCCGAGGAACAGTCCGCCCGCGCCTCCGTCGAGGAGGCCGGCCGATCCTACGACCTGTGGCTCCAGTGCCTCACGGAACGCCACCGGGACCTGGGGGCAGAGGGCGCCGACGCCGAGTGACCGGCTCCGCCTCTACTTGACCGGCTCAGGGATCGCCACGCACTCCACGTGGTGCGTCCCTGAGAACACGAGCGTCACCAGCTCCCCAATGACAAGGTGGTCGACCAGCTCAGGCGCCTGATGCCTGGCCTGTTCTAGAATGGCGAAGACCATCTCAGCGGCCCGACGGGCTTCCGCTCCACTTCTGTGGCACCGAAGGACATGCCCCCACCCGCACGAGCTACTTCGTGCTGCCTGGGGGCGCTTCCTTGCTGTTCCGTGAGTCCGCGGCGTCGTTGGCCAACCGCACCCACCTTGAAGGACAGCTGGCCGAGCTCCTTACCGAGAACTTCCTGCACAAACACCGCCATCGACCTCAGCCGTCCGAGGTGCGTTCCTGGGAGCGGAGCATCCCAGCACTCACCAACGCCCTCGTCGAAGCCGGGCTCGGTGAAGTCGAGATGATGTTGGAGTACGCGCTGCCCCTGACCAGCAAGCGCGCGGACGTCATACTCGCCGGTGTTCATCCGAGTACCGGAGAGCCCTCATACGTGGTGGTCGAGCTGAAGCAGTGGAGCGAGGCATACCCGGAGGAGGACGATCCGCTGCTGTGCCGCATCGACGCCTACCCGGATCCGGTCCTCAACCCGATCGAGCAGGTGCGCGGCTACTGCGACTACCTCATCTCGTTCAACGGAGCGTTGGAGCGGATCCCCGACTCGGTCGCGGGGGTCGCCTACCTGCACAACGCGACCGACTTCGGGGTGGCGGGGCTCCGCGCCGTCACCGAAGACGATCGGGGCCGGATGTTCACCGGCGACCAGCGTGGTGCTTTCCTCGGCTACCTCCGCTCCAGGCTGGCGGCGAAGCCGGGTGCCGAGGCAGCCGACGCACTGCTGCAGGGCAAGGTGCGGCCGTCTAGGCAGCTGATGGCCGTTGCCGCCGAAGAGGTGCGCAACCGGGAGCAGTTCGTGTTGCTGGACGAACAGCGGCTCGCCTACGAAACGGTCATGTCGGCAGTGCGACAGGCGCGCCGGTCCAACCGCAAGCAGGTCGTCGTCGTGGCCGGCGGGCCAGGCTCCGGCAAGAGCGTGATCGCGCTCTCCCTGCTGGGCGACCTCTACCGGCGCGGGGTACCGGCCCTGCATGCCACCGGATCGCAGTCCTTCACCAAGACGATGCGCAAGGTCGCCGGTGCCCGCAAGCCGGAGGTCCAGCGGCTCTTCCGCTACTTCAACAGCTTCATGGAGGCTGAGCCGAACGACCTCGACGTACTGGTCTGCGACGAGGCGCACCGCCTGCGCAAGACGTCCGCCAACCGCTACACAAAGGCGACTCTGCGGACCGGCCGACCACAGGTGGAGGAGCTGATGGACGCCGCGCGGGTTCCGGTGTTCCTGCTGGACCAGCACCAAGTGGTGCGTCCGGGCGAGATGGGAACCGTGGCACAGATCCAGGCAGCCGCGGCCGAACAGGGTCTGGACTGCACGGTGGTAGAACTCGACAGCCAGTTCCGGTGTGGCGGAAGCGACGCATACCTGCGCTGGGTGGTCGACCTGCTGGGGCTCGAAGGGAACGCGCCCACCGTGTGGGAGCCGGACGACAAGGTACGGCTCCTGACCGCGGACACCCCCCAGGAGATGGAGGACTTCCTGGCTGCCCGACGGGCCGAGGACTACAGTGCGCGAATGTCCGCGGGCTACTGCTGGAAGTGGACGACAAAGATCACCTCCAGCATGCACGCCCTGCCCACCGACGTGGTCATCGGCGACTGGGCCAGGCCATGGAACCTCTTTGGCGACCGCGCCCTGCTCGGCGCCCCGCCGGCACCCCTCTGGGCCACCGACCCGGCAGGGTTCGGACAGGTCGGGTGCGTCTACACCGCGCAGGGCTTCGAGTACGACTGGTCCGGCGTGATCATGGGTCCGGACCTCGTCTGGCGTACGGACCGATGGGTGGTGGACCGAAGCGCCTCCAAGGACCCGTCCTTCACCAAGGCCACCGCTGACGAGGACGTCGACCGTCTCGTCCGCAACACGTACAAGGTGCTGCTGACCCGCGGCATGATCGGAACGGTCGTGTATTCAACGGATCCCGAGACGCGCGAGAAGCTGCGCTCGCTGATTCCCTGAGTCACAGCATCACTCGACCTCTATCATGATCTCGCTGCGCACCTTCCCGGAGGGTACGAGGCTGCGGTTCATGCAACGAGGCCGAACAGGCCGTGAGTGACGAATGGTTGTGCCCGGTCGTGTGGTGACACACGGCGCGAGCGTGGCTGCCCGGCAGGGCGCCCCCTGCCATTCCGATCTCACCAACCTGGAGTGGCCGTATGACCCCCGTCGAGTACAAGCTTGCGCGTCGTGAACGGATTCGCGAAATCCTGATCGACATCGCTGCCGGAGCCGTCTCCAGCCTTCTGGTGACGGCCCTGACCGCGTTGGCGAACCTGCTCTTCTGACGCAGGTGTGTGGCGAGCCCGGCGAGCCCGCCACACGCATAAACCCCGCATCAGAACAAGCGGTCAGGGTCCGAGATCCGCCGCTTGCCGCGCTTGCGGCTCTTTGGCCGGGGCTCGTGCGGTGCGCGATCCTTCCCGTGCAGATTCCGCATCGTCGGACGAAGTCCATGGATCTCTACCGGGCCCACCCGTTCCTTCAGGTAGGCCCGGGTCTCCTCGTCTGTCGAGTACAGCACCGTCGCGCGGCTGCCGCGGGTCATCAGCACGTGGTACGCCTGGCGCACAAGTAGCGCGAATTCATCGGGACCCACATTCGAGGCCTTGACTTCGGGGTCGAACGAACCAGGTTGAGCCACGCGCCAGATGTTCGATGTCTCTCTGCGCCTCCTCCCCCGGCGGAAGACCCACTCGTCTCCGCGGCGGACCATGTCCTCGCCCATGATGACACCGCACCAGTCCCATTCCAGGCCCTGCGCCGTGTAGACACAGCCGACCTGGCCAAGGCCACCCTCGTGAACCGCCCAGGTTCTCGAGGGTGGCGCTCCGCCGGCGCAGAAGCTCTCGCTCTTCGCGTTCCACGGCCGATGCCACCCGCCGATGCGCACGTCGGCTTCCAGTCTCTTCTCCTTGCCCAGGGGTTTGGTCCAAGGCCAGCAGTAACCTGCCACCATGCGCGCGGAGGCACCTGCGTACGCCTCGGTCCGGATGATCTGCTCAAGCTCCTCGGGAGTGTCCGCGACCTCTACGTGCATGAGGCCGTCTGGCGTCCAGAGTTCCGGCGCACCGTCGGTCACCCCGAGCAGAGCGCGCACCCAGCGGATGTAGGCATCGCTGCCACCACACCGGAACTGGTCCCGTAGATCGTAGGAAACGAGCCGGGCGCCGTGCCGGTCTGCCGCGTCCTTGATCAGGTCGGGTGTGCCCACCTCTCTGGGGCGTACCGACTGCCCCTCGTCCATGAAGAAGACCGTGAGACGCGACGCATCGAGGAGCTCGTCCACCTGCGGACGGGTACCCGACTTCCTCGCGTCCCTGGTATTCGTGGAACGGTCACGCAGACGGTGGGCCTCGTCGCAGATCAGGACGTCCAAGGGCGGGTCCGGTGTCTTTACGAAGCTACTGAAGTAGGTGAACGTCTGCTTGAACTTCCCGTCCCCGTAGCCAACGTGTTCCCTCAAGGCCCCGTTGAACGCCCTGCTTCCACTGGCGTATTTGACCGTCCGGCCCTGTGCTTCGAGTTTCTTCTTCACCTGCAGTCCGATGGCGCTCTTCCCGGTGCCGGCCCCACCGGTCACCAGGAAGACCGCACGCCTCTCGTCCGGTACCAGGGTCGATTCCCACGGATCCGGAAGAACGGTGGCTGCCGTCTCCAGGATCTGGTCCGCGACGGTCTTCTGTCGGCCTCGCAGGGTGAAGACCGTGTCGGTACCACGGGACCGGATCATGGCATCGAGCAACGGGGTGTTGCGCAGCCCCATGCTCCGCAGCATCGCCTCGGCCTCAGATGCGCCGCCGTGGGCATCGAAACTCCTTCTGAGCCCGGCGAGCAGTTCAGCACGCTGATCACCCGCGTACACCTGCGCGTAGGCACCCGTCGGCGCATCCAGGTCGAGGAGCGGACGCACCGAGTCCTGCGTGGCGTTGTGCAGGTAGGCGAAACCACCACACTCGATGTCCAGTCCCCTGAAGGGGCCCTTGTCGCTCGTGAATGCCTGATAGTACTCACGAAGTTGCAGTGCCGGATGCTTCTTCGCACCCATGCCTGGCACGTCCACCAGAGCCGCGGTAGCCCGCTCGATCCTGGTCACGGTCGACCAGCGCTTCAGTTCCACCAACTGCACGGACGGGCGGTTCTCCTGCGGATGCCGCCCGACCAGCACGACGTCCACTAGCAACGGATGGTCGGTTTCCTCGACCGTGGCGGCACACTCGACGATCATTTCCACGTTGCCGCGATCTGCCGCAACCAGGTCGCTGGCAAGACTGATCAAGCTCTCGGCCCACGCAGACCGCTCCCCCAAAGACGCTTCAGCGCCGCGGAAGTGGCGCCACCGCGCGGCAAGGTGCGGCACCATGCGACGACGCGAGTGCAGAGTCAGCAAGTCCTGCGCCGACAGCCTCAAAAGCAGCATGGACACGTGGAGGTTCCCCCAGGGCACGAGTGATTCGTGCGGGTGGGGGCGTGTCCTGTTCAGGAAGCCCGTCGGGCCGCAGTTCGGTTGTCGCGATCTTAGGCCCTGGACGTGCCGCGAAACGTCACCACGGCTGTCGACCGGAACTACGGCGATCGTGGCTGGATCAAGCTGCGCGAGTCACAGACCCCCCGTTACCTGTTTCGTGCCTCCGTAATGTGGGTGTGGCAGCTCGGAGCCCAGGCGAGGCCGGACGATCACGTGATGGAGGGCCCTTCACGTGATCGACACCGGCGACATGGACATGCTGTTCGGCCTGGGCGTGGGCAGGGGCTAACACCACGCCACCCCTATCACCGCGCCCGACAAGAAGGCGTTCGACCAGCGGCTGCCCAATACCGAGCCGAAGATCCGCGAACTGCTCGCGAAACTCCAGGCCAAGCAGGGAACGGTGCCGGCCGTGGCCGACCATCCGGCCTCGACCGGCGCCCTGCCACTGGCGGTCGCTCGGGAGACAGGCTGCCCGACCTGACGATGCGTCGGAGAAACGCCAGATCAGCGCCCCTTGTCAGCAGGCTCCAGAATCGCCACGCACTCCACATGGTGCGTCATCGGAAAGATGTCACGCGAAACGGCAGTCGACATAGTCGCAGGTCAGCACCGGTATACGGCTCCTCTGAGCGCCCCATCGGTCGCTTGGAGCGTCAAATGAGCGTCACGGACAGCCAGCGGGGTGCTCCTGGCGAGCCGCAGCAGCGAGATCTTCCAACAGCGCATCGGCTACCAGCTCCTCGACCACGACGATGTCGTGCTCCGCCATGGCTTCGGCCAACTCGGGATCCCACGGTGCTCCGGTGATGCGCCCCGGTCGAGGACCGTGCGCGTTGCGGACGATCGCGGATCTGTAGTCTGCCGCCGTCATGCGCCAGGGGTGCGCCCCTGTTTTCTCCATGACGTATGCGGCAATGCGGATGCCTTCGCCATCGAAGTCACCGTGGTAACGGAGAGCAGCGCCTTGGTCCGCGAGTAGGCGCAGGAGCTGGATAGCTGCGCTGTTGGGCCAGCCGGACGTGCAGACAAGCGGTGGGCAGTTGGAACCGAAGCGACGGAGGGCTAGAGCCAAGACGCTGGGGTTCTCCACGACGTGGACGATGGGTGGGGCAAGGGCGGCGGGCAGGGTCACCTCGCCCGGGTTCCTGACGTGGGCGAGGGTCAGGCTGGCGGCCTGGCCGGCCTCCGTGCACAGGCGGGCCACACGGGCGAGAAGGCCGTCGCCGCCGGGGCGCAGTCCTCCGGCGATGACGGTGGCGGACAGCTCGTCGTCGGCGACGCCAGCGCGGGACCACAGGGCGCGCCGTTCCGCTGCGGACTGCGGCGGAGCAATGTCGTACAGAGTCGCCAGGGCACGCAGGACGAGGGTGGAGACGGGTGCGCCGTCGTCGAGAGCGTGGGCGTGGCCGTTCAGGACTCGGGCGGCGAAGACGGGCAGGGGTTCGGCCTGGCCCGGTAGTTCGGCGAGCACCTTGAGCGTGTCGGTGAGGAGCGTACGGGTACGTTCCGCCGAGCCGCCGACCAATCCCGCGGCTCGACAGGACGCAGCCCAGTCGGCTAGCACCGGCTGCGCCCGTACCGTGTCGTGACCAGCCAGCCAGGCCCACAGACCGGCGCGTTCGTCCTCCTGGCGGCGGCGTTCACCGGCTCTGTCGCCGAGCGGGCCGATGAGTTCGGCGACGACTTCTCGTACTGTGCGGCCGGAGAGCTCGGTGACGGCCTCCTCCAGGCGGGCCAGGGCGACGGAGGGCCGGGGGTCCGGCAGGCGGTCCAGGCCGAGGAGGTCCGCGAGGGCTTCGCGCTGGGTCTCGTCCAGCAGTCCGAGACGTACGCGTGTGACGGGGCGGCCGGAGGAGAGACGGTCGTGGACCGTCTGCCAGACGGGATGGAGTTCGGGGCGGCGAAGGGTCGCGTCACCCGACGCGAGATGCTCCCGAGAGGTCGTCCCGCTGGACACGGGGTGATCTCGCAAGGTCATCCTTCCTCCATTCCGGTGCCGTTCCAGACGAAGCGCGCGCTGGTGACGGCGTCGTCTCCGTCGGTCAGGAGTTGGTGGACGGCGATGCCGGGCAGTTCCCTGTAGTTTCCCCACTCGTGGTCGGAGGTGATCATGAGGTCCAGGTCGAGTGCGGTGAGCAGGGCGAAGACCTGTCCGCGGTTGACGGTGTCGACGCCGACGAAGACCTCGTCGAGGAGGATCGGGCGGGGGGCCAGGGGCACGTCCTCGTAGTGGGCGGCGACGGCGGCGAACAGGGGCAGGTGCAGTGCGATGGCTTTCTCCCCGCCAGAGAGCGCGCCGTGCAGCCGCTTGGTCAGGGGCTGCCAGCCGCTCCCGTCCGCCCGGTCGAGGCGAACGGTGAAGGTGTGCCAGGCGGTGTAGTCGAGCACCTCGCCGAGGTGCTCCTCCCAGCTCGCGGCCGTGTCGCTGCCCTTGGCCTCCTCGATGCGGGCACGGAAAAAGGCGTGCAGGGCCTCCCGGTCGGACTCGGTGACCCGACCGGGATCCTTCAGGAGCAGCTGGCGGGCGGTGCGGGTGCTGTCGGGGAGGTCCGGGCGGACGTCCCAAACGAGCTGGACGGCGACGTTGGAGGCGGTACGGACCCGCTCCAGGTGCCCGTTCATGTGCGCGACGAGTTCGCCGGCCCGGCGGATGCGGGCGGCGAGGTGGCGGCGGATGTCACCGGTGAGGATCTGGTCGAAGAGGCGCCGTTCGGCGGTGCTGATGTCCTCACGGCTGCGGTCGCGCTCCTGGGTGAGCGCGGCGAGCAGACCGGTCGCCCCCACGCGGACGCCCTCCAGGCTGGCGGTGAAGAGCTGGATGTCGTCGTCGGGCTCCAGCTCCAGGTCGGCGCGGACGCCGAGGTGGCGGCGGGCCTCGTGGACGGCTTCGGAGAGGCGGGTGGCGGCGTCGCCGAGGTGGCGCGGGGCGTGCGGGACCTGGGGCCACCGTGCCGCCATGGCGCGCGCGGCCTCCAGAGTGGCCTTGGTGCCGTCCCCGGCGTCGAGTTCGGGTACGACGCCCGCGTCCTCGGCCAGACCCACCAGGCACAGGTGCCGGAACCGCCGCGCCGCGCCGTCGCGGGCCTCGGCTGCCTTCTCCTGCCGGTCGGCGTCCTGGCCACTGGTGGCCCTCAGCTCTCCGATGCGGCCTTCCAGGCCCAGGAGGAGCTCGGCTGCCTGGCGGGCTTCCTTGCCACAGCGGATCCGTTCGGCACGGGTCTCCGCAACGCGCGCGACGATCTGCCGGTAGTCCGCGCCGACCGTCTCTTCCACCGCCTTCAGGCGTGCCGTCATACCAGACGCCTTCGCTTCCGCAGCGGCCGCGTCGGCGGTCTGCTTCTCCGCGCGAAGGCGTGACCGGTCCGCCCGTGCGGCCGTCTCACCAGCCCTTTCAGCGGCCGCGATCGCGTCGATGCGGGCGTCCGTCCAGGCATCGGCGAGGTCGCGGAAGCTCTCCACGTCGCGGCCGAGTTCGCGCAGCCGGTCGCGGTCCGTGGGCAGTCCGTGTTCGGCGGCCCTGCGGCTCAGCGTGCGCAGCGCGCCGGCCACGTCACCCTCGCGTGTGGCCAGATGCTCGGTCGCGTCACGCACGGCGTCGTCCCGGGCGGCCACCTTCTCCTCGGCCCGGTCCCAGTCCCGTCGGCAGGCGTCGAGTTCCCGGTGGTCGGGCCGGGCGGTGCGGTCCTCCGCCAGCCGGGCGGCGCGGGCTCCGAGTTCCGGCAGCCGGTCGGCGAGGGTGGCCAGGGAGGCGTCCTTCTCGGCGATCAGCTCGGTCAGTTCGGCGATCTCACGCTGCTTGGCCCGCTGCCGGGCGAGGGCTCCGATGTGGGCGGGCTCCGGCTTGCTCCAGGAACCCGTGGCCGGCGCGAGGCGCCAGGCGCCGTCGGAGGAGACTGCCGCAGGGTGACCGCCGGGCAGGGTGGTGCCGTACGCGATGCCGGCGAGGATGCGGGTCACCGTGCCGGCCGGTACGGGAATGTCCTCCTCGGGCCTCAGCACGTCCAGCAGGCTGGAGCCGGGGGCGGTCGTGGCGAGGCCGACCTCGACACGGGTGTCGTGCCCAGGAAGGGTGAGCCCTTCGGATGCGCTCACCCATGCGTCCAGGAGGCCCGACGCCTCCAGTGCCGCTTCCACCCCGGCCTGTACGGGGAGCGGGACGTCCTCGTGGAAGGCGATCAGCCGCCACAGCGGCGCGCCCGCCGCAGCCGTGCGGACGGTGGTGCGGGTGGGTGGAGCGACGGGCTGGAGATCGGTCTCGCCGCTGAGCTTGCGCCTCCGCGCGTCGAGCAGGTCACGTTCCTGCTCCAACCCCTGTTGCGCCGTGCGGACTCCGGCCCGCTCCGTGGTGATCTCCTGGTCCAGCGGTCGTGCGACCGTTTCGACCAGCTCGCGCACGTCTGCCTCGACGGCCGCCCTGGCGGCCAGTTCATCGAGGTCGGGGATGCGCAGCTCCGTGCAGTCCCGGGCCCAGGCGAGCAGCCGCTCCGCCTGGGCTGCCAGGGCTTCGTCCCAGGCGGCGGCGGTCGTGTCGCGGTGGGTGATCGCGTCCGCGAGCCGGGTTCGGGCCTCGTCCAGCAGGCCCTCGGCGGTACCCCGGTCGCGTACCGCCCGGTCGTGGGCGTCGATCGCGTCGGTGATGTCGGCGACCTGCTGCCGTCGGGCGGTGACCGCGCCCCGGAGCAGTCGGCGGGCGGCGGTGCCAGGAGCATCGGACCGCCTGCTCCCCGGCCTGACCGGGGTGTTCGCCGACTCGTTGCCGAGGGGCTTCACCTCCCCTTCCGCGTCCAGCATCGTCTTCACCTCGTGGTGAATGGATTCCATGCCTGCGGCCCGGGCCGAGCGGTGTGCCTCGTCCGCAGTCGCGCGGGCGTGTTCGTCGCGCGAGCGGGCGTGTCCCGCGACCTCGTCGGCGTGCTTCCGGTCCTCCTCCGCCTCGGCCTCGGCGGACCGGGCGGCGGTATGCAGCTCCGCGGCGGCCGCGACCTGTTCCTCGGTGCCGCGGCGGAGCCGGTCGAGCTCCTCCCCCTTCTGGTAGGCGTCGCTCTCCCGAAGCCCTTCGATGATCTCGTCCAAGGCGTGCGCCCGCAGTTCCAGCTCCTCGCGCAGGGCCAGGGTGGAGGCGCGCTCCTCGCACGCCTTCTCGTACTCCTCGGCGCTGACGCGGGCGTTCCGGGTGAGGTCGTCCATCTCGGTGGTCGCAGAGATCAGCGCTGCCGCGCCGGCCCGCAGGACCCGACGGGCGTAGGCGCGCTGCCGGGAGGCGACGTTCTCGGCGGCCGTCACCTCGGCGTCGAGCCGGTCGAGGTGGTCCCGCTGTCGGTCCAGGCGCTCGAAGCCCTCGGCGAGCTCGGTGATCTCTCCTTCGCCGAGCGGGGGCAGGGCGCGGGACAGCAGGGTGGACAGGAGGGAGGGGTCGAGCCGTTCGGACAGCTTGGGCTGGCGGAGCTGGAGCAAGGCGGAGAGCAGGGACTCGTACCGCTGCTCGCCCATGCCCGCGAAGAGTTCGCGCCGCACAGTGGCGCGGTAGTCGGTGGCTGCCGGATGTACCTCGCCGCGGTCGCGCAGGGCTTCGTTGAGGGCCGCCTTGGTCAGGGGCTGTCCGGTGTCGTTGACGAGGTGAACCCCGTCGGGGTGGGCAATCCGGGCGGTGGTGGTGAAGTAGTCGGCGTGCGCCGTGGTGGTGTGCACGCTCGCGTGCAGGCGGGCTCCGCAGCCGAACCAGTGCTCGGTGCCGTCGTCTCCGACGCGGCGGAACTCCATCCACACATACCCAACACGGGTCTTTCCGGACGCTCCCTGGCCGAGCAGGTTCCAGTGCATCGTGCGCTCCGAACCGCCGAACGTGGAGAGACGGTTGGGGCGGAGGCTGGCGTCGAAGAGGAAGGGGAGCAGCAGTTCCAGGGCCTTGGACTTGCCGGTGCCGTTCTGACCGCGCAGCAGCAGGCGACCCTGGTGGAAGGTGAAGGTCTCGTCGTAGTAGCGCCAGACGTTGAGGATGCCCGCGCGATGGGGCTGCCAGCGTCCGCAGCCGGTGTCCGCCTCGTGAACGGGTGACGGTTCGATGGTCTCCTCGGGCCGTCGCTGGAGGGGGAGTTCCGTCACGCTCACTGCTTGTCTCCTTCTCCGACGCTGCCGGCGGTGGTCACGGCTGGCGGATCGTCCTTCGGGGCTGGGCCGGTGGTCTCCGTCAGGCGGTAGCGGTACGCGGCCGGTCGCGCGACGACACGGTCTCGGGCCCTGCCTGCCAGGCCGACGTCGAGCAGGATCCGTACGGCGTCGTCGGCAAGGCGAGCCGGGCCTTCCTCCGACTGGTACGCCTTGGCCCAGCCCGGGAAGCGGCGCAGCAGCTCCGCTCCGGCTTCGGCCAGCTGCTCGGGCAGCAGGCCCGCGGGCGTGGCGCAGAGCGGTGCGAGGAGGAGCAGCGCGGCGACTCGGGCTGTGGAGCTGTCGTCGGGGAAGCGGACGTCGGTGGCGATGGCGTCCGGGTCGACGAGTAGATAGCCCTCCGCCCGTTCCTCCAGGAGGAAACCGGCCTGTTCGACAGAGCGGCGCAGGATCTGGCGGCCGGTCAAGGAAGTGACATAAGCGAGCTCGTCGTCGGCGAGGTCGGTCCGGTAGAGCACGGGATCGTCGAAGAGGCGGCGCAGCACCGAATGGCGCAGCCGCAGGTTGCGCTGGGCGTCCGTGGTCGCGGCGGTCTCGGCGTGCGTATCGTCGGCAGAAGCGCCTCCGTAGCGGCGCTCCCTGACCAGGTCGGCGAGGAGTTCCTCGAACCGCGCGGGCACCTCCTCCGGAGGCACGGCGAGCCGGGAGGCGCCGACCGGTGCGGCGGGCAGCCGCATGAGCAGCGTGTTGTCCACGCGGTAGAGGACCTTCGCCTCCGCGGAGTCGACGTACGTCTCGGTCGTGCCGTCCACCACACGCAGTACGTCGTACGACTCCAGCAGCTTCAGGACGTCGACGAACGCCATGCGCTCCGGCCGGTGGACCGGGTCGAACCCCGCCAGCGCGCGGTCGGCCGCCATGGCCTGGACGACGCGGTCGGCGAGCATGCCGATGGTCGTCATCGGCATCGACAGCAGCTCCGCGGCGGTCACGCACAGCAGGACGTACCGTCGGCGGTCGAACGGGGCCCGGCCGGAACGCGCCCGGCGAGCGGGGCGGGAGCCGTCGGGGTTGACGCGGACCTTGGCGAGGCGGGCGTAGCCCCGGCGGGGCTCCACGACCAGATTCCAGCCGCAGGTGTAGTCGAACCAACGAGCCAGCGGGTCACGGCGGCGGCGCACCAGATCGAAACCGGTCGGGTCGGCTGCCTCGGTGAGCAGCGGGCGGGCCAGAAGGAGGCGGATGGCACGGGCGACCTCCTCCCGTTCGGCGGAGGCCAGTTGGTTGGCGAGGGTGCTCATCCTGCGGCCTCCTGTCCCGTGGCGGCGCGGACTGCCGGGAAGGAGATCGCCCCGCCCACGGCCGTGACGTGGATGACGTAGTCCGGTCCTGCCATCGTCCCCTGCACGGTACGCAGTACGGCGGTGCGCCGGTCGGGGGGCGGCGACAGCGCCACCTCCACCCGGCCGTCGCCGGTCGTGGCCCGTCGCCGGCCACCCGCGTCCGGCCGGGCGGCCAGCGCCCGGCCCAGCAGATCGAGGAGACGGTCGAAGGCCGCGGGGTCGAGGGTGCTGAAAGAGGAGAGCCGTACCGGGCCGTCCGTCTCCAGCGCCTGCCAGGCGCGTGCCAGCTCCGCTCGCTCCGCCCGGGCCCGCTCGGCGCGTTCCGCCCTGACCGCCGCAACGTCCCGCACCGTGGCCGTACGAGTGAAGCGTTCGGTCCGTCCGCTGGTCCTCAGCAGGGCCGACACCTGTACCGGCGGCGCCTCGGACCAGGAGTGGGACGAGGGGATCAGCTCCGGGTCCGGGTGGGCGAGGTGGGCATGGCGGGCCGGGCCGAGGCCGAAGGCGGCCGACCACAGCCGGTGCAGGTCCTCCTCGTCGGGAGCCGCAGCGAACCAGCGCGCGAGCTCGCGGAAGTCCTGTACGGCGCTGGAGGGGCGGCGCCGGGACTCGTTGATCCGCTCCAGCACCTGCAGGAGGGAGACGATGGCGCGCCGGGCGATGTCGTGCAGCTGCTCGATCCGGGGTCGCGCCCCGTCGCCCGGCAGGAACCAGGCCCTCAGCCCCGCCCAGCGCGCCCGCCGGCTCTCCAGCCAGCCGGCTGCCGGGTCCTCTCCCGGGGTCGGAGGCAGCTCGGCACCGCGCAGGGCCCGCTCACGCAGCACCGCGATGCCCCGCTCCTCCACGCGGGCCACGGCGGCGGCCACCGTCTCGCCGCGCCGGTCGAGATTGACCAGGAACTCCTGGAGATACGCGACGGTGGCGGCCTTCACCTCACGGAACACGTCCAGATCCACTCCTTCGGTGCGAAGGAGCCTCTGCAACTGGCCGTTGAAGGCCTTGGTGTTCTCCACCAGGCCCTCCAGATGACCCTCCAGCTCCCGCAGGGTGCTGAAGATCCGTCGGTCGGCCGCGGCAGGCTCGCCGGACAGCACGGTCAGCTCGTCGAGCCGGTCGGCGATCGCCTCCAGCACCGCGGTCTGCAGCGCCCCTGTGGAGGCCAGCACCTCCAGGGCGTGTCGCACCCCGGCGAGCGCGGCCTCGCCCCGACGGGTCAGCGAGTAGTGCAGGTTGCGCCGCTCGTACTCCTCGGCCGTGCGGTAGTTCTGGGCGTGGTTGTGAACCACGTCGAGGAGTTCCCACTTCACCAGCCGTTTCAGCGTCTCGTGCAGTTCCTCGTCCTCGAGGTCCGAGACCCAGCCGACCGCACGCAGCCGCTCCCGTACGCCGTCGAGCCCGAGCGCGGTCTCCAGGTGCTCGCCGGCCACCCCGAAAGCCTCGAGCACGGCCCCGTTCAAGTCGGCCGTCTCCCCCGTGGTGAACCGGAACATCTCCGGCGGAACCCTGCGCATGCTGGTACGTCCCCTCCGCCGCCACCCCTGCGGCACTTCGATCTCCACGGTAGGGGGCGGCCCCGGGTCCCGGCCTCGGTTTGCTGTCATCGTTGTGATAGCTGTCATGACGAGGCCTGCTCCGTGCTTTCGAACGGGTAGGCAAGGCTCTGCGCACTTCGGATGCCGGAGACCAGCACGTTGCCACTTGTCCGGTAGGGCAGGTGCTTCAGTGGCTCCAGGATGATCCGCACGGTGCCCGGCACCGTTCCGGCGAGGAGATCCCTCTCCCTGGTGAGCAGGCGTACTCCGGAATCTCCGAGGTCCTCAGCGTTCTGCACGATCTCAGAGAGGCCTTGGAGCGGATCGCTGGACAGATTGACGTCGCAGTCCCGGGTCCGGTCGAAGGCGTGACGGATCATCCTGGGCAGGCCCTCGAACAGCCCGCCCAGATGTGCGACGGCCACTGCCGTCGCCGCGCCTCCCTTCGATTCCGGTACGTCGACCGCGTCCCGCATCTCCTCCTGAGCGAGGAGCAGTTCGGCGGACTGAACGGCCTGTTCCACCGCCTCCGTACTACACGTCGCCATGTGCCTGGTCCTCACTGTCCTCGTCCGTGTCGAAGTCAAAGGTGAGCTGCCCGGACCCGTCTCCGGGGACGGGCACCGCGACCGGCCCCGCCGTCGGATCCACCGCCTCCTCCTCGTCGTGCGGCAGCGCGTACTCGTCCGCGAGCCGTGCGAGGTGGAGAGCGAGCGGCAGGCCGAGCACGTCCCGGTAATCGTCCTTGCAGATGCGCTGTTGGTGGACGAACGCGGCCCATGCCTCGGGGTCGTCGCCGGGCTGAAGGCAGGCCAGGGTGAGCTCCAGTAGCTCGGGGTTCCACGCGTTCACCGTCGGCCGGTGGGCGCTCCGGCCGGCGGGGTTGACGTGAGGAGTCAGCTTCGCGTCGTCGTTCGTCAACTTCGTCTGCGTGCTCGCCTTGTCCGCCGTGCTGTAGAAGACGCGGCCGGGGGCTCCGGGCTCGTCGGGCACCCACAGTCCCATGCCGAAGCCGCCCCGCTGTTGCCCGGCCAGCTCTTCCTCGCGCTCCTCCCGTTCCGCCCACCACTGGGGCGTCTCGTCACGGCCGCTGTCAGCGACCCTGACGACCCGGAGGTGCTTGCCGTAGAGACCGATTCGCTGCGCGGGGCCCCCGTCGAGGCCGATCCGATCCACCTCGAGCCCGCCGTTGGTGAGCCACGGCCAGCGCTTGCGCACGTCTTGTGCGTGGGACAGGACCAGGGTCGGCGTGCCGCGCAGACTCGCCAGGGTCCTCCTGATGAAGGCAGCCGTGACTGCCGACTGCTGCGCCGAGGTCCTCAGGTCATTCCCCCGCACTCGTCCGGTCAGGATCCGGAGCAGGTCCGGGTAGGGCATCCACTCGGAGGTGTCCGCGGTCCGTCCGAGGACACATGGTGCGTCCGGCCGGAGCAGCACGGCGATCGGGGTGAACTGTGCCCTGCCCGTGGGACCGTCGACCCGGCGCTCGACCAGATGGAAGGCCACCTGGTTCAGACCGGAAGGGATGCGATCGCCGAGAGTGTGCTGGGGCACCAGGCGCATCCCGGTCTGACGAAGGCCGTCCGCCCAGGCCGCTTCGGCCCGCAGGGCAGCGTCCTTCTCGGCGTCAGCCGTGTCCATTGCGGTGTCCAGTGGGCGGATGAACTGGGTGACCAAGCCTGCGTCCGCGCACCCGAGCCGGATCGCGTACTTGGGGTCGGTACGCCTCGCGGGACCTTGGAACGCTTCGCTTCCTTCCAGCTCGACAAGGGCGATCCGAGCCCCGGGCACCTGCTCCCTCAGGCGGGTCATCGCCTCGGCGACCCGTCCGCGCCGCTCACGGATGGCCTGGTCGTGTTCCTGTCCCGCGCGCGGCGGCCGGTCCTCCGCTCCGAGCGGGGATCCCAGCTCGCCCAGGGGGTGGGCGTGGAGCCGCACGGTGAGCTCCTCGGCCTCCCACACCCATGTCTCCGGTCCTCGTTCACGCCGAAACTCTGTGAGACCGAGCGCGCTCTCGGCTGTGGCGACGAGCCTGTCCCGCTGGTCGTCGGTCTGGTGAACCAGAAAGCCGACGAGATCGGTGCCGTCCAGCGTCGCGGCGAGCGCCGCACGCCGCACCCGCGCGTTGTCCGCCGCGGTCCGTTCCGTCCGTTCCAGGAGGGCGGCGAGCTCTTCGGCGGTGGCGTTCTTTGGCATGGAGGGCCGCTTCGTGAGCTGTCTGACAGGCGGGCGACCGTACCGGCTGCGCTGGACCTTCGGGGCGGGGACGAACTCGGGGGCCAGCGCTTGCTCGGCCCACTCGATGAGACGGCGGCGTTCGCTGGGCATCAGTCCGGTCCCGATGGGGTGTCTGCCCATGGCGGTCTGGTGGCCGACCGCCAGCCTGATGCCGTCCTTCCCGTCCCCGATCCAGTGGTCGGCCTCCTTGACCAGTCGATCCGCCGACGGGAGCCCGTCGAGCGCGGCGACGGCGGCGAGCATGCCACTGGGGCCGCCCTGCCTCCAATCCGTGGTTCCGTTGCGCCACTGCAGCATGGCAACCGAGAGTCGCCGGGACACCGGTGCGTCCGGCACGAGCGAGATCTCTGGCAGTAGGTAGACCGAGACCCCCTTGCGGAAGGGCATCCAGACCTTTCCGGTGACGAACCGGCGGATTCCCGCGCTGAGGTGAATCCGAGGAACCGGCGAGAACGGGACGGTGCGCACGCCGACGCGAAGGGTGGCCGCGTAGTACGACGGCTTGCGCTCGCCGCCCCTACCCGCGGGTCGGTATTCGATCGGCGGCCACGACATCAGTTCCGCGCTGCTGCTTCCGGCGTCGTACCCGCCGCCGGCGCCGGCGACCTGGTGGAAGGTGAGTTGCCGGCCTCCGTGCTCGTAGGCACCCTGACGTGCGATGCGTGCGGCCAGTTCGTCGGGGAGCAGTCGGTACACCAGACGGGTGGGCTTGGCGGTGCCACCGGGAGAAGGCTGTTGTTCGAGCAGGTCGATGGTGTCTGCGCGCCAGGTCAGGCTTCCGGTGTCCAGCTCGCGGAAGCACTCCGCGAGCAGACGCCGTGCGTCCGGATCATTGGGATGGCGGGGGAGGTTTCTGAGCCAGGTGGCGGCGTAGAGGTTGGTCACCGGGGTGGGAAACGGCTCGGTGCAGTAGAGCCAGGGGGAGTCCGTTCCGAAGGTGGCGTTGGACGCCACGGTGACGACGTCCGGGGCGGTGGTGCGGATCAGCTGGTTGATCTCCCGGGTAGGGATGCGGCGTGGGCCGTGCCATCGGCCTTCCGGCCGGCCATGGTCACGCAGCTGGCCGAGCGGCTCCTCCCAGTGAGCGGGCAGCGAGAGGGTGTGTCGTAGGACGGGGAAAGGCCCCTGTGTCGGGTCAGGCATGTACGAGGCGGTCCGTACGTGCTGGTACGCCATCTTGTGAGTCTCCTGATCGGAGGAAGGTGCGTAAACAGGTTCGGGGTGCGGATGGGCAGCCGCGGTCTCAGCCCATGTCGACGAGGGCGCGGTAGAGCGGCTCGTACAGCTCGCGGACGAGCGACTTGTCGATCGGAGAGGGTTCCGGCGGAGCTTCGGCACCTTGAGCGACGATGCCGGGCTCGTCGAAGTAGGGGGCCAGCACGGCGCGCATGCTCGCCAGCAGGCTGGTGTCCGGGGTGTCGACAGCCTCGAATCCCGCCTCGCGGGGTGAGAAGGCGGCGTCCACGAAGGCCACCCTGGCAGGCACACCGCCACGTACGAGGCGGCCGATCACCTGCCACATCACGACCAGCTGGTCCCAGGTGAAGGCGACCTTCTCGTCGTCCCGGAGACTGGACCAGGCCATTCGGCGGGTGAGGTACCGGTTCCACTGGCGGCGGGCGCGACTACGGAACCCGATGGCGGCCTGGTGCGGCGTGGCAGCCGCGAGCGTCGCCTGTGTGAAGACCCTTCCGGTGTCCCGGAGCTGGCGTACCGCCCAATCGTTGATCGACTGGATGGCGAGGGCGATGTCGTCGGGCCGCGGGTGGGGCCGGGCGAGGAAGTAGACGCTGCCGATCGCGGCCTTGCCCGTGCTCAGCACGATGTTGTGCCCTCGTTCCACCGCGAGCAGCGGCGCGATCAGGAGTTCGCCGCCGATCTTCGCGAAGGAGTGCACGTCACCTCGGGTGAGGGTGCGCACCGCGGGGTCCTCCGGCAGCCGGGCCCAGGCGGTGTCGGCGTCCGCGTCGTCCGAGACGAGCTGGACGACACGGCCGTTCCACTCGGGGATCCCGTTGAGGTACTCGGCCGCGCGCCGCGCCTCGTCGTAGCTGCCGACGAGGAGCAGGATGCGGCGTCGATCCTGGTCGGGGATCTCGTCCAGCTCGGTGTCGAGCATGCTGGACGCGCCGGGCAGGCTGCGGTCAGGAACCGCGAGCTGCCGGAGCATCTCGACGAGCGCCTGGGGCCGCTCCTTCGGGGGGCAGCCCGACAGCCGCAGGGGCCGCGGCCCTTCGCTGCCCGGCCAGTGGAGGAACTCCTTGCGGAACTCGGTGCCGAGGACGGCCTCGACCTCCTCGTCCCGCGGGCGAAGCACGGCTCCCACATCGGCGTGCAGGTGGTACCGGCTGGAAGTGCCGGCCCAGCTGGTCGCGGACATGAGCAGAACGTGGGGGGCGGGTCGACTGTCCACCCGACACAGGTCGCCCATTCGCATGAGGAGTTCGCGCCCCACACCGTTACAGTGGAAGAAGCGCAGCTCACCGCTGCGGTCACCGTCGCGCTCGGAGTCCGTGAGGCGAAACTGGAAGCCGAGGACGTTGCCCATCGGTGATTCGGGGATGACCGCCTCGTAGTCCTTCGGAGGTCTGCGGGAGAGGACGTTCGACGCGTTCTCCAGGTGGAGTGCGGCCTCGACGCGCGGCCACAGGATGGTCATGAAGTCGAGTCGGCTGTGGAGCGCGGCGAGGAGCAGGGTGAACTCGAAGCGTCGGGCCTGTACGTCGATCCGGTCGAGGACTCCGGAGTCGTGGCCCACGACAGCAGTGAGGGTGGAGCGGAGCCGTTCCCGGGTGCGGGCGCCCTGGGGGGCGTGGAGCAGTTCGAGGGCCAGGTGGACGAAGGTGTTGACCAGGGGGGTCACCTGGTCGCCGTCACCAGTGCTCTCGTGCTCGTGCAGGGGGTCGTCCCGGAACCGCAGCAACGCCTCGTCCAGCAGCCGTGCCGCGGGCGGTGGTTGGTCGCCCGCGTCCCGTCCGGGGAACCAGCTGTCGATCAGCAGGTTGTGCAGGGTGAACGCGCTGAAGTAGTCGACGCTGATCCACTGCCGCAGCTCCCCGTCCTTGACCAGGAGCGAATAGAGACGGTCGGTGGCGGCGCTCACGGTGTTGACGGCGTTCGTCCAGTCGTCGACGTCGCGTTCGGACAGCTGGAGCCGCCCGTCTCGGGCCATCTGCTGGAACTTGTGGACGGCGACCTCGTCGAACCATGAGTTCGGGTAGGTGCCGACGAGGGTGCTGGCCGGGGCGAACACGGTGTCGAGCTGCATCTGCACGCGGTCCGCCTCGTCGACGATGATCAGGTCGCTGAGTCGGCAGGCGAGTTCCAGGTAACGGATCTGCTCGTCGTGCTGGTGCTGGGGCACGGAGCTGTGCACCAGCCCGGCGGGGGTCGCAACCCAGACGCGGGCATCGACGAGGTCCCGGGCGCCGCGATGTCTCGGACAGCGGTTCCACAGCGGGCACAGCTTCCGCTGGGGCTTGGGGCGCGACCTTCGGCCGGCCGGGTCCTCCGCTTCGACCAGTGGATCGTCCGGGGTCTCTTCCTGGTCCACAGCGGGGTACAGCCCGAGGCACGGGGCTTCCCTGATGCCGAGGGGCCTGCGTGCCTCCATGCCGCGCAGCACGTCCACGGGGCAGGCACTGCTCAGGTATGCGAAGCCGGGGTGGTCGTGTCCCAGCATGGTGTCGGCGCCCGCCACCGCGGTGCGGCGGTGCAGGCGTCCGATGTTCCGCTCTCGCGTGGAGTGGCCGAGGATGGGTGCCGCCGCTACCCCGAGCCGCTTGAACAGCTCCACGACGGCCAGGGTTTCGGCGACGTCGCCGACGACCAGGGTGACACGGCGCGACGTCCGAGTGACCAGGTGGTAGGTGAGGATGTCGCGGAGGGTCGACTTGCCCGCACCGACCATGCCGACCAGGTGGAGCAGCTGGTCGATCCTGAGGCGCTCGCCCCGCGTGAACCGACCGAGGGCCTCGTCCCGGACGAGTAACCGGACACGGCTCAGTCGACCGCGCCATCCGCTTCGGGAGCCACCGATGACCTCCTCCTTCGCGTCCATGGCTGCGGCCGCCGACTCGAGTTCTTCCCAGGTCACGTCCACGGGTTCCCCGCGCCCGGCGGGTGCCGCGTCGAGGGCGTGCGACCTGGGGAGGGCGCCGAGCAGCAGGTCGTCGGTGATCTCGACCGAGTGGAGCCGGTCCTGGGCCCGGAAGGTGTGCTCGCCCGACCCAGCGAGCGGAACACGGCGGGTCGCGAACTCGGGTCCTGTGGTGAGCAGCTCTTCGAGCACCTCGAAACGACGCGCTGCCCGGGCGGGTACGCGTCGACGCGGGACCGCGTCGACGCTTTCGAGGTCGTATCCGCGCAGCTGCTGCGGCACGCGTAGGTACGACTCCAGCGCCTCAGACCAAGCGTGTCCGCGTCTGAGGACCCACAGGTGGTGGCGGGCGCGCAGGATGCGCAGCCGCTGTTCGTCGGAGCGGACGTCCCCGAGCGCTTCGCTGTGGGGGTATCCGCCGAGGAGGGGCCACACGTCGAGTGCGGCGCGCGTGGGCGCCACGCTCTGCAGCAGATAGAGGCCCAGTTCGACGTCGAGGAGATCGGCGACCCGGAACGCACCGAGGTCATCCGGCCATACATCGGTGAGCTGGCGGGAGCAACGACGGTGCCAGCTGCTGCGATCACGCATGGTGGTCTCCTTGGCGGCGAGAGGATCCGGCGGCTTCCGTCCGGTCGGCGATCTGCTCGGCCACGAGACGCAGGAAGCTCCGGTCGTCGAGCAGGGTGATGTTCCCTGCCAGATCTTCGGGAAGATTTCGGCGGAACTGTCGTCCGTACGCCTCGTTCTCGCGGAATCGATAGCGGGGCACGACCAGAAAGGCTCGGTCGAAGGGCGGGTCGGCCCGGAAGCGGGTGAGTGTGCGTGCGAGCAAAACCGGGTTCACCCGGTCCTTGACGTCCACGGCCCAGTACCGGCCTCCCGGCAGCGGGACGCGCAAGTCGTACGCGTCGAACTGGGGCCACATCTCAGCGTCGATGCCGAAGCGTCTCTTGAGGGTTGACCCGATGTCGTTCTCTGCCAGGCCCGGACTGGTGACGAACATCCGCAGGGGGCGGCTGAGCTGGTGGAGCCCGCTGCGGTCGGGACGTACCGGAACGGGGACAGCCGCGGTGGCGTCACGGCGGCAGCGGTCCAGCTCGCAGCGGTGACCTCCGCCGGGCAGTGGCACCATCAGGCAGCGGCAGCGTCCGCACTGCTGGTACCCGCCGTCGCGTCGATAGGTCGCAGGGACGGGTTCGTAGCACTGTCTGATGACGTGGTGGAGCAGGAGTCCGCACTCCGGGTCCCCGCCGAGCAGGGCGAGCTCCGCGCCGGTGAGTACGGGCCGGGTGGTCAGCAGGGACCGGAAGGCGGTGTACGCCGCAGGATCGCCTGCTGCCCGGCATACGGTGAGTGCCTCCAGCATGCGCTGGTTCTCGAAGATCTCCGCGGCGGGGTCCGCCGCAGCCACCTCCCACTCGAGGCAGAGCTGGTGCGGCAGTCTCGTCTGGGGATCCACGAGCGTGCCGGCGGCCCCACGGGCTTCGGGAGGCAAGTCCAGCGGCCAGCCCGTCAGCGGTCGTTCACAGGCCCAGCGCACCATCTCGGGAATGCTGCCCGGCGGTTCGACTCCGTGTCGCAGGCAGTGCAGGACGAGTCGGTTGTAGGCGTTCTGGACCTGGGCCGGATAGATCGGGTGAGGCACGCCGCGCTGCCGGGACAGACGGACCAGCGCACTGGCGATCTCCCGGAGCAGGGGTTCGTCCGAGCCCGCGGACGGTCGGGAGACCAGGCCGGATCGGGCTGCCCCGGAGTTCGGTGGGGCCTGGGTGATCATGCCTTCTCCTCCGCGTCGGCAGGGGCTTGGGCGCTCGGGCACCACCGCGAGACCGGGCATTGATGACAGTGCCCGCCCGGCCGTGCCTCCCACGCACGGTCCTCGCGCCAGGGGCCGGCGTACCGTCGGAGCACCGCTCGCGCCTTGGCCAGGCGCTCCGCGTCCATCGGGTCGATGACGTGGGGGTCGGATCCATCGGGACGGAGGACCTCCAGTTCCACCCTCGATCCGGAGGGGTCACCGCCCAGCTCCCCCTGGGCAAGCAGGACGACGGCCAGGGCGAGCTGCGGATACGCGTCCAACGGATCCTTGCCGATGCGGGCAGGAGTGCGGGTGGTCTTGAGCTCCCGCCATACCCAGGAACCGTCCTCCCTGTAGAGCAGGTCGGGTTTGGCCACGACCAGCGCCTGGGCCGCCGTGTCGTGAAACACCCGGGTCGGTTCGCATTCGACCCGCTCGATGGCCTCGGGGAGCTGGAAGGGGCACGAGTCCACATGCTGCAGGAGCATGGCGCGGCCCGTCTCCGCCTCCTCGTCCGGGACCCTCCACCGGCCGGCGGTCCAGTTCTCCCCCGGCGGGGGCATGTCGCCGCGCGTGCAGGGAATGGGTCCGGTGCGGCGGTGGAGCGCCTCGACCCAACCGTGCACGGCCTGGCCGAGCTTGGCCGCGTCGCTGTACTCGCCTGTTTTCGGCAGGTGCAGGGAGCGCAGCAGGGACTGCGCAGGGCAGGCGGCGTGGTACCTGAGGTCGCTGATGGACACCTTCCGCAGCGGTAACCGGCGGGAGGGCAGTGCCAGTACCCCCGGAGACCGGGGCACCGCCTCACACCCGGTGAACTGCTTGCAGTCGAAGCAGGCCGCCCCGGGGCGCTCCGGACCGCCCCTGACCACATTCCTCACGTGGGGGCCGCCGTGCGCCTCGTAGTACGCCTTGGCCTCCTCCGCAGTTCCGTCGAACTGAACGGTCCGCGATCCGTCGCCCAGGCCGATCTCGATAATCCTGACCCTCGCGACGGGCCCGGGAGAGCCGTGGATCACGAACTCCTGGTTCCAGCGGCGCGGCCACGCCGCGTCGGCTCCGAACGCCGCGGTGTACGCGGCGACCGCGATCTCACCCCGGCTCGACGCACGGGCGTCCCCGTGTCTCAGCCGCCGGTACTCGCGCACCGTGCCGTCGGCCGACTGGTAGCGGCGCCACCATGCGTAGAGCTCCCAGCGCCGACCATTGTCCTTGCGCACCGCCCAGTACGGCTGGACGGGCACGAAGGCGTCCGGCCCCTGGCTCGTGTACTGCCGCACCGCGTGCTCCACGTAGGTCCGGTGCCCCTCGTGCAGAGCAGGCCGGTGGCCGGACAGGGCTCCGAGCGCCTCGTCCACCGTGGCGCCGCCGAACTCGATCCGGTCCAGTGCCGCGCACACGGGACCGAGCGTGAAGGTCTCGTGCTCTTCCCGGGGAAGCTGCGACGGCACCCGCGCCCGAAGTCCTGGCCGGGCCTTCGCCGCGTCGCGGGCCAGGCAGACGTGCGGCTCGTCCGCTCCCCCTCCTGTGCCCGGCCCGATCCGGACCGGCCCCTCGTCCCCCGTCATCCACTGCGGCACACGCCACGGCACGTCGCACGTCATGTCGTTCCCCCTCCCGGCCGAAGCACGGAGTTAGGCCGGCCGTCGTGAACCCCGAGGCCGTGCCGCCGAGCGTAGCGCACAACTTTGGAACTCTTTGGAGAACCTTGGAAATCAAAGGGATCGACGGTACAGTGCGCCCATGACCGCATCGCTGGAGGAGCTCGAGGAACGCCTGTCGCGCCTGCGCGCCCTCCTGCGAGAGGCTCGACGCGCCCGCGACAACGCGGCCACCGCCCGCATCCGCGCCGAACTGCGCGAGGCGGAGGCCGCGTGGGAGCGAGCCCTCGACGCCGAGGAGGCGGAGGCGGCCGCGCCACCTGCCGCGGCTCCTTCCTCACCCGCCGAGTCCCCGGCACCTGCCACCACCGCCGGGACCGTATCCTCGTTCCGGCTCCAGGCCCACGGGAAGCAGTCCACCCACGGCGCCGTCCCGGTCCGCGAGCAGGTGCACCAGGCACTCACCCTGCTCGGCGCTCCCGCGTCGCCCAAGCTGATCTCATCCGTATACCAGGCCTTCTTCACCGAGCCGCTGGTCGCGACGAAACTCGCCTCCCTCCGCCGGGACGAGGAAAGGTCCTTCACCGCACAGGGCTACGCCCGCCCCTACTACATCTGTGCCGCCCTCACCCACGACCGGCTCACCCCCGCCCGCGGTCTCCTCGCCGTATCCGTCTGGCCCCTGGAGCAGCGCATCGTCGGCCCACTGAGCCCGCGTGCCGACTTCCTTGTCCACGCCATCGGCACCGCCGAGCAGATCCTGCGGCTCGACGTCGCCGGGCACGCGCCCTCCGGCGCAGCCCGCCAACTGTTGCGCCGTTTCGCGCTCAACATCCCCGGCGCGTACGACGACGAGGAAATCGACCCCGAACGCGTGATCTCCGCAGCACGCACGGAGGCCGCAGTGCACCAGGAGGCGGACTACTCCCTGCGTCGCACGACCGCCGACCGCGCACGCGGCCAACTCACAGAAGTACAGCAGCTCTTCGGGGCCCCGCCCCTGCACGATGCCCTGCGCGGTTCAGCCGGCTTCACCATCTGACCGACTACCGGATTCCTCCGGTGCCGCCACAGAATTCCGCGTAAGAAGAGAAGATGCCTCCGCAGCACCCCTCTCCCCCCTCTCCGGGAAGGCTCGCCGTCCTGCGCGGACCGCGGCCCCCGCAGGAGTACACGGCACGCAAGATCACCGCCCTCACGGCCAACCCGGCCTGCTCCCGCCGCGCCGTACTCGACGCAGCGGGCGTGGACAAGGCGTTGCTCGCCCAACGCCTTGGCCATGAGCCGCGTTTCGGCCAGTCCCCCTTCGCGATCCGGCGCGAGCAGAGCTTCGAGGCCCTGGTCAAATGGGGCGGCTACGCGGAGCTCATCCGCCTGCTCCGGGAGCAACTCGACGTCCCCGTCGAGGAAGCCGCGGTAGCCGATCTGACCGAGGTGGGCGGCGACGCTTCGCTCGCGGTGCGGGCGGGCGAGAGTCGGCGGCTTCTGAACCGCCTGGCGGCCGGCGCCGACGAGCGGCTGATTCTGGACCGCCCCGTCCTGACCCTGGAGGTCGCCGGTCAGACCGCCCACGTGATACCGCAAGCCCTCAGCCACCGCACCGGCGGACAGTTCTACGTGGTGGAGATCCGCTCCTTTCCGGCCATCGACGGCCAGGCGAACCCCTCGGCGGTCGCCCAGACCACGAAACAGGCCGCGGTCAGCGTCCTCGCCCTGCGACAGACCTTCACCGAACTCGGCCTCGATCCCAAGGCGATCGCCCACAGGTTCCTTCTCATCTGCCCTAAGGACTTCTCCAACCGGCCCTACGGAAAGCTGATCGACCTCCGCCAGGAACTCGACGCCCTGCGGTTCCAGTTATCGCGTCTGCGCCGGGCCGAAGACCTGGCCCACGCCCTCTCTCCCGACGCGACGCTCGACACCGAACGGCCGAAGGCCGAGATCGACGCCACGATGCGGGAGCTGGACGCAAGCTTCACCCCCGACTGCCTCTCGTTCTGCGAGATGTCCCGCTACTGCCGGGACGAGGCTACTGACTGCGCCTCCCCGGCCCGACTGGGTGGAGTGGTGCGCAACAGTCTTCCCGGCATCGACTCCACCCGGACCGCCCTCCGCCACCTCGACGGCACCAGCGCCCCGGGCCCCGCCGAGGAAGCGGTCATCATCCGGCTGCGGGCCGCCGAACGACTCCGTCGACTGCGTGGAGGTGCGACCGCGTGAGCGTCATCGCCACGGTGGCCGCCCTGCGGGCATCCACGTCGGAATACGCCGAGCGGCTGACGACCGTGCGCCACGAGCATGTGGACGACACCCCGTTCGTCCTCATCCCGCTCACCCTCGCCGGCGAGGCCTGCGCGCCACTCGCAGCTCTCGCCGGGACGGATCCCGACCACCCGGTGCTTCTGACGGTTCGCCGCCCCCACGACCGAACCGAGCGCTTCGGCTTCGTCGAGAGCCTCGCGGACCTCCTCCTGCCCTACTTCGAGGAATGCCGCGCCGCGCCGAAAGAGCCGTACACGGTCGGGCGCGGCAAGGACAAGGAGGAGCGGGAGCGGCCCCTGCGTGCACCCCAGCTCCTCGTCCCAAACGCTGGGGGGATCACGTACGTCCGGCTGCTGGGCCGTCTGACCCGGCTGCGCGCGACAGATGGTCCGCATGCCGTCTCCCCATCCGTACCCCTGCTCGGAAAGTGGCTGACCTGGTTCGCCGACCGGGCCGAGTTCCCGGATTCCGCCCTGCTCCAGGCCATGACGCGGTCCCTCTCTGCCCACTGGGCCACCGGGCAGAGCCCCACCGAGAACGCGAACCTGGCGTCCCTGCTCGGCTGGATCGATCCCCCCGCCGGACGCACCGGGGCCGAGACCGCCCGGGAGCGCGAAGACCCCGCGGCGTGGCCGCCCGCCGGGCCGACGACCGACCCGGTCTTCGACCGCACGCTCGATGAACTGATCACGAAGTACGACGGCGCAACCGGAGAGCGGGCGCGGGACGCCGCCGCTCGCACCATCGACCGCGAGCTGCACGCCCAGATGCTGCCGACCTGGCAGCTGATGTGGCACGGCGTCCGCCTGTTGCGCGAGCTTCCCGCAGGGGACCACGTCGCCGAACGGCGGGCATACGACCGGCGTCTGTTCGGCGAGTACGCGACCTATCTGGACGATGACGGGCGCCCACAGGCCCGCCGCGATCACGCGGTGGGCGCAGCCCGCCGCCTCGCCCGTATGGAGGAGGCTCAGGAGCGGTACGACGCCGAGCGCGCGTATGACGATCCGCTGGTGATGGCGGAGTACGAACTGACGGGCGAGGCGTTCACGGGCGTGGTCACGGCCCGGGAGGAAGAGCGCACCATCCCCGGGGCGCGGCCCGGATCCCCGCTGTGGCGCCCGACGATCACCGTGCACTGCGAAATTCCCGTGTCCATGGCGGCGGGGACGGCGGTCAAGTCCCCGGCAAGACCGAGGCAGAAGGCCGAGATCCTAGACGTCGCCCCCGACGGAGCCGGGTCCGCTGTGCTGATCCAGCTGAACGGCGGCTTCGGCAACAAGCGCAAGCCGCCCGCGCCTGAGGGGACCATGGCCGACCTCGGCGAGACGATCACCTTCACGTCGATCGATCCCAAGAACATGCCGTCCTCGCTCCCGGCTGAGGAGGACACCCCCTGGACCCACGGCGGTCCGCCACAGCCGTACGAACCCACCGACGAGGACGCGGAAGAGGTCTGGGGATGACAGCCACTCCGGAACCCGACAGCGGCACGTCACCCGGCGCCCTCGCTGACCGGGCGGTCGCCGACGTGCTGTCCGGCCTGGACTCGGCCACCGGACGCGGCATCGTGGTGGACTCTCCACCGGGCGCGGGAAAGTCCACGCTGGTCAAGCGCGCCACCGGCCACCTGACATCGACCGGCCATCAGGTGATGATCGTCGCGCAGACCAACGAACAGGTCGACGACCTGGTCGACAACATCGCCCGGGAATACCCGGACCTCCCCGTCGGCCGCCTCCACAAGAAGGACTTCGTCCTGCCCGAACGGGTGCGCCGGCACGCCAACGTGCGGGGCAGCAACGAGGCACCCGCCCTCCGCGAGCTGCCGGTCGTCGTCTCCACTGCCAAGAAGTGGTCGCACGTCCCCCGCGAGAAGTGCGCGCCATGGCGCTGGGCCATCGTGGACGAGGCCTACCAGATGCGGTCGGACGCGCTGCTGGCGACGGCACCGCTGTTCTCCGAGAAGGACTCACAAGTCCTCTTCGTCGGCGATCCCGGGCAGCTGGACCCCTTCGCCACAGTGGACACCGACCGCTGGCAGGGACTGACCTGGGACCCGCTGCGCAACGCCGTCGACGTGGCGCTGGCGCACAACTCCGACCTGCTGCGACACGAGCTCCCGGTCTCCTGGCGGCTGCCGGAGATGGCAGCCCCTCTCGTGCAGAAGGCGTTCTATCCCTTCTACTCCTTCATCTCCGGCACCAAGGCGGCTGACCGCGTCCTCACCTACGGCACCGCACCTCACCGTGCAACACCGTCGGACGCCGTCCTCGCCTGCGCGGCCGGGTCGGGCTGGGGTCTGCTTGAGCTTCCGCCTCGGCACACCCTCGACGATGACCCCGAGGTGGCCGAAGCCCTGGCAGAAACGGCGGCCCGGTTGCTGGAGCGAGGGGCGCTGGTGAACGGAGAGCCGCTCATCGAGTCCCGCATCGCGATCGGAGCCGCCCGTACGATCCAGGCGGACTCGGTACGGTCGCGACTGGAGAAGCGGGGTTTCACGGACATCACCGTGGACACCGCCAACCGTCTCCAGGGCCGCGAGTTCGACGTCACACTGGTCTGGCACCCGCTCTCCGGCCGTCAGGATGCCTCCGCCTTCCATCTGGAGACGGGTCGCCTGTGCGTCCTGCTCTCCCGCCACCGCTTCGCCTGCATCGTCGTGGCCCGCGCCGGCATCACCGACCTCCTGGACCGGCATCCCCGCAGCAGCCCGGTCTACCTCGACGTACCACCGAAGTTCCCGGACGGGTGGCGGGCGCACCAAGTGGTCATGGGCTACCTGGAGAAACAAGCTCGTCCATAGCTGTAGGCCGCCCTTCAGCTCGCCCTGTACGTAGGCGCAGCGCGCATCCGACGCACGCCAGTGGACAGGACGAGTTGTCTACGCTGCAAAGTTCAGCGGGACGTCCAAACGCTCCCAAGCTGCCAGCACTGCCTTGTGCGCGTCCGGCTGCAGGTGGGCGTAGCGCTGGGTGGTCTGGAAGCTCTCGTGGCCGAGGAGGTGCTGGACCTCGTAGAGGGAGACTCCCTTCTGGACGAACCACGAGGCGCAGGTGTGGCGCATGGAGTGGGGCGGATAGTGCGGGACGGGAAGCTGCTCCCCGTCGGTGCCGAAGTAGTGGGCGTTCTCGATGGCCGGCCACCAGATCTGGCGGCGCCAGTTGCCGTCGTCGAGCCGACGACCGGCGCGGCCCTTGGTGATGGTGGTGAAGACCAGGGCGTCGCGGTCGAGCGGGTGAATGTGCCGTTCGAGGGCGTCCAGGACGTGCGGTGGGAGCGGGACCTCCCGGCGGCTCCTCGAACTCTTGGGGTACTCCTTGATGCCGCTCTTGGTGTTGACCTCCACCACGAACAAGCGGGAACGGCGCTGGTCGATCCGATGGCGATGCAGGCCGGCGAGTTCGCCCCAGCGCAGGCCCGTGTAGAAGCCGAGCAGGCACATGGTGCGCCACGGCGCCGGGAGCTCGTCGACGATGCTCTGCGCCTGGTCGAGGGTGAACCATCGCGGGGGCTTGATCGCGATCTGCGGCAGGTCGATGTTCCTGCAGGGGCTGACCGCGATGACATCATCGTCGACGGCCGCACGCATGATGGACGACAGCAGGTTGTACGCCCTCTTGATCGCCGAGGCGCCGACCCCCTTCTCGACCAGTCCACGGATCCAGCTCTGGACCTCCATGCGGGTGACGGCCCGCATCTCCCAGTCGGCCCAATGGGGCAGCACGTGGTTCTTGATGCTGGAGGCGTCGCCGCGCAGCGTGTGGGGCTCGACGACACGGGCCTGCCACCAGCGGGCGTGCCACTCGTGAAACGCCATTTCGCCGGCTCGGGGGTCCCGCATGCTTCCGCGGGCGAACTGGGTCTCCATCTCGGCGCCCCAGGCACGGGCCTGTGCCTTGAGGGGAAACGACTCGCTGAACCGGTCTCCAGCCCGGTTGCGGACGGTCGCCTGCCATTTGCCGGAGTTCAGCTTCCGGAGGTACGTGGTTCCGTTCCTTCCTGTTTCGCGTACGGAGGGACTTGGTCCTGGTCAGTGGCGGCGCGCGGGCGAGGAGACCGCCCGGCTGTTGATGAAGTCGTCCAGGCTCGCGGCGGGGACGCGAACGCGAGAGCGAGCCGGTCCTGTGCGCAGGTCGACGACGGGCAGCTCGCCGGCGGCGATGAAGCGGTAGACCGTGCGGCGGTCAACGTCCAGGGCGGCGGCGACGGCGGGTATGGACAGCAGGCGCGGGGCCATAGGCGGTTCCTTTGCGTGAGAAAGAGCGACGGGAATGGAGAGATCTAACTGGGACGGGAGGCAACAAGCCCAGCCGATTCCGCGAGATCGTCGAATAGGGCTTCTACGTACGGCCAGGATCTCCGAGCGGAGCAGAAGAGGAAGCGAGCGGGGCTACGTGTGCGCGGCGGGGAATATGAAATCGGCGCGTAGGAAAATAGAGCAAGGCATCCTCTGGGGAGGTGGGCAGACTTCTGGCAGGGACCGGCACGACGAGCGTTCCGGGACCCCCAATCATCCGGAGAATCCCCGGTTTCGCTAACCGGGGATCGTCGGCTATATTTCGCCCACCCCGGCCGCCCCTGGGGGCATGAGGGGGCCGGCGAGGAGGGTCTGCGGGGCGATTCCGAGGGCTGTGGCGATGGCGACGAGGTCGTCGATGTCGCAGCGGCGGACGGTGCGTTCGATGCGGGAGAGCGCGGTGAAGGTCATGGGCCGGCCCAGTGCGGTGACCCGGGCGGCGAGCTGACGCTGGGAGTAGCCGCGGGCGGTGCGGGCGCGTTCGATGGCGTGAGCGGCGGCGTGTCCGGCGGATCCGATGGCGAGGGGGCATGGCGGCATGGGTGGTGTTGTAGCTTGCGCGCCGGCCGGTCCGGAAGGGCATTCCTGTCTGCCGTGAGCGATGCAAATCACCCGGCGATTTCTCGCAGCGATTTCGGTGACCGGGAATTCGCCCCTACAGTTGCGGGATTCGCCGACGCGGCATGCCGCCGGGCTGTACGGAATTCCAGTGCAAAGTCTGGACTTCTGCGCCCCAGGTGTGGCTGTGTTGGCAATGCCCCCCGCACCGCCGGATTCCCCGGCCCTCTCCCTGAAAGGTGGTCGATCGCCATCGCCCGTATCCGCACCATCAAGCCCGAGGCGTTCTCGTCCGAGTCCCTCGCGGCGGTGTCGCTGTCCGCCGAGCGGACCTTCTTCGGGCTGCTCACCCAGGCCGACGACCAGGGCCGGTTTCGCGACCAGGCCGCCGTCATCGCCGGCCAGCTGTGGTCGCTGCGCCGCGAGCACGGCCCGGAGGCGGTCGAGGACGACTTGATCCAGCTCCACGGTGCCGGGCTGATCTGCCGGTACGAGGGCGGGGACGGCAAGCGGTACCTGCACATCGTCAGCTTCGCCCAGCACCAGAAGATCAACCGGCCCAGCGGTGTCCGGACGCCCCCGTGCCCGCACCACGATCTCGGGATTCCGCGTGAGCCCTCACCGCAGGCGCAGGGAGCTCTCGTGGAGACTTCCGCAAGTCGTCAGGGAGGACTCACGGAGTCCTCCGTGAACAACGAATCCGCAGGTCAGAGGCAATTCCGTGAGCACTCACCGCAGCCGCAGGGAGGGCTCACCGAGCCCTCCGTGAGCCCTCACCGTCCGGATCTAGGACCTAGGAACAGGGATCTAGGATCTACCCCGTTGGGGGGCGCAAGCGCCCCCGCACCCCAGTCGGTCTCGGCGAAGGACCTGATCGGCGAGTACGCCGCCGGATGCCCCCACCGCCCGCCGCAGGACGTGCTCGGCCACCTCGGCCACGAGGTGAAGAAGCTCCTCGCCGAGGGCATCGCCCCGGACCACATCCGCGCCGGCCTCGACCGCCACCGCGCCAAGGGCCTGCACCCGAGCACCCTGCCCAGCCTGGTCCACGAGGCCATGAACGCCACCCCCGCCGCCACCACTGCCCACCGGCCGTGGACCAACCCCACTGACACCGTCGCCGCCTACGGAGGTGAACTCTGACCACCACCCTCACCCGCGATCCGCAGCAGCCCGCCCGTATCACCGGCCGACTCGGCGACATCCTGGCCCAGCGCGGCATCGCCCCCGACGCCGCCGCCCAGGAGCCGGCACCTGAGCCGGTCACCGCACTGGAACTGGCCGAAGGACGTATCCCCGCCCGCTACCGCCACGCCCTCGCCGACCACCCCCAGGTCACCGCCTGGGCGGACGAGATCACCCGCGCCGGACGCCCCGGCCCCGGCGGCGCACCGGGCATCGCGGAGGGCCCCTCGCTGCGAATCGTCGGACCGACCGGCACCGGCAAGACCCACCAGGCGTACGGCGCCATCCGCAGCCTGCTCGCCGCCGGGGTCCGCCTGCGCTGGGAAGCCGTCACTGCCGCCGACCTCTACGCCCGGCTGCGCCCGCGCCCCGGCTTCGACAGCGAGCGTGACCTGCAGAGCCTGATGCGCTGCCCGCTGCTGCTCCTGGACGACCTCGGCGCGGCGAAGACCAGCGAGTGGACCGAGGAGCTCACCTACCGGCTGATCAACCACCGGTACGAGCACCTGCGCCCCACCCTGATCACCAGCAACCTCACCACCGACACGCTGCGGGCGGCCCTCGGCGACCGCGTCGCCTCCCGCCTGGCCCAGATGACCGAGCGCGTCACTCTCGACGGCCCCGACCGCCGCCGCACCAGACCCGCCGCCTGACGCCCGCCGCTACGCCACGGTTCCTCCCCCAGCCGTCCGGCCCCTCACCACGGACGTCTCACCACCCTGCCCTGCCCTGCCCTGCCCTGCCCTGCCCTGCCCTGCCCTGCCCTTGGAGCGTCTCCGCTTGCCCACGCCTTCCCCTGCCCCGCACCGCGCCGACTGGTACGTCCTCCTCGCCGCCGGTGCCGTGATCATCGCCCTCACCGCCGTCTCTTTCTGGCTCTCCTACGCCCACCTCGCCGAGGTCGCCGGAGAACACGGCCTCGGCAACTCCCCCGCCCGCATGTGGGCCTGGCCCGCCACCCTCGACGCCTTCGTCGTCGCCGGCGAACTCCTCATGCTCCGGGCCGGCCTGCGCTGCAAGCCCGACTGGTGGGCCATCGCCCTCACAGCCACCGGCTCCCTCGGCTCCATCGCCCTCAACGTCGCCGGCGTCACCGGCACCCGTGATCCCGCCGACGTCCCCGTCCTCGACTACGTCGTCGCCGCCATACCCCCGACCGCAGCGCTCCTCGCCTTCGGCGTCCTCATGCGCCAGATCCACCAGCACCTCGCCTACCCGAACCGTAAGGCGCACCTTGGCCATCTTCGGGTAGCCGGACCTGCGGTGACCGAGCACCCGCGGGAAGGGGACCGTCCCCGCCCGCATCCCGTCCCCGCCCCGTCCGTTACCGAAGGCCCAGACCGCGCCACCGAGGCAGCCACTGCCGTCGAGCCCCCGGTACGTCCGCGCAAGGTCGGCCGCCCTCCGACCGGAGACCTCGACGAGTTCGTGCGGATCGTCGAGCAGATGGAGGGCGAGCAGACCCGAAAGGCCATCCGGGCAACCCTCCGCGCCGCCGGCCACACCATCAGCAACGGACGGCTCACGGAGCTTGTAAACCGCCTCGACGGAACGGTCCCCAAGGGGCCGTCCGAAACCCCGAGCACCACTGACCGGAAATAACCGCAGGTCAACCCCATTCCGGTCGGTCCGGGTTGCCCCAACCCGGACCAAGGTCCGACCCGAAGAAGTATGGAGGGGAACCGCCGTGGCACTCTCGATTTCGGTGGTTGTGCTGCTGGCGATCGTCGCCCCGCCATCACCC
>NZ_JBEZHM010000013.1:0-155097 GCF_040650575.1 Streptomyces sp. NPDC048659
GCGACGAACTTGTCGTTGCCCGACGCCTCCGGGTCGTCGATGATCCGGCGCAGCTGGGCCTGGTGGGCCGGCAGGGCCCCGGATTCCTCCGGGGCCCTGACCACGTGGTTAGCAGCCGAGGCGCGGGCGCTGCGTTGCGTTGCGCTGTCGGCAGCGTTGCGCGGCAACACTGGGGAGTGGTGGTCCCCGGCGGCTTCCTGACCAGCCGCAACGGTGTCGCAGCGGGACGAGTCGGGGTCCGCAACGGGGCTGGGGCGCCGGTCGTGGTCTGCAACACCGCGTTGTTCCTCCATCCTGGTCTCCCGCCGGGCACGAGCTCGACGGACCGTCAACTTCCGTTGCCCCGATGCGGGTTGCGTGAATGGAGAGAGCGTGGACCGTCCTCTGTTGTCGCCGAGATCGACGCTGGTGATCCTGCTCGCCGTCCTCGCCGGGATCGCGGCGGGGGTTCTGACGACGCTCGCCGGCGAGGGCACCGCGCGCAGTGTGCTGGCCGGTCTGGCGGCTGGTGGGCTGGCCGTGCCGTTCTTCAATCACCTCGTCGGCACCGAGGAGCCCGCGGCCCGGCCGCGTACTCCCGCCGGGACCGACGGGGGTGAGCACCGTGGGTGAGCTCAGGCCGCTCGGGGACGACCTCAGCAACCCGTCCCGTGCGCTGGCAGAGGCGCTGCGCGAGCTGTTCGAGGGACTTCAGGTGTCAGTACGCCGGTACGCGGCCCGACGTGAGTTGGATCCGGGTACCGTCTCGCGCTATCTGAACGGGACCCGGTTACCTCCCTGGCAGGTGATCAGCGACCTGCTCGCCGATGTCGCCGGGACGCGGGGCACGGCGGTCACCACCGAGGCCATCGAGTTCCTGCGCGGCCTGTACGGCGCGGCCGTGGACGCGGCCTCCTCCCCCAGGCACGCGCTGGAGATCCTGGAGCAGCAGCTCGCCGACGCGGACCGTGTCTCGCGGCGTTCCAGTGTCCGCGGTGACGTTCTGGGCGACGCGCTGCTGGACCGGACGGAGCGGATCGCCGATCTGGAGACGCGTCTGAATCAGCTGGAGGCCGACCGGGTGGCGGAGCAGCGGCGTGCGGATGAGCTCGCGGCGGCGCATCCGGACGTGTCCGGTCTGCTTCAGCAACGTGATGAGCTGCAGGCGGAGGTCGTCCGTCTCGGGGCGGCGCTTCGGCTGGCGCGGGCGCAGCGGGACGCGGCGGAGGGGCGCTGTGATCTGCTGGAGCGGCAGCTGGACGCGGTGGAGCAGCCGCCCGCGGCGGTGCCGCCGGGCTGCCGGCAGGTGATGCCGAAGATCCTCATCGTCGACGACCAGCCGGACAACCTGCTCGCGATGACCGCGGTCCTGGCCACGCTCGACCAGGAACTCGTCACCGTCTCCTCCGGCCGTGAGGCCCTCAAGGCGCTCCTCGACCACGACGACTTCGCGGTCATCATCATGGATGTCCAGATGCCGGAGATGGACGGCTACGAGACCTGCGCCCACATCAAACGCCGCCCCCGGACACGTGACGTGCCGATCATCTTCCTCACCGCGATGGGCGTGGACTCCGAACACTCGGCCCGCGGCTACTCCGCCGGAGCGGTCGACTACATCAGCAAGCCTTTCGACGCCTGGGCGCTACGAGCGAAGGTCGCCGTGTTCACGTCGATCTACCTCGAACGGCACGCCGTCTAGGACTATCCGGCCGATCATGCTGCTCATTAGGGTTCTGGTGTGTCGAAGACCAGCGTGAGAAACGAGACCGAGGACATGCTCTGCCTGTGGGTAGAGCCCTGGGGAACTGATTACTGGATGCGCCCCGGCGAGCAGTTCACTGTTGTGACGGAACTCGAACCCGAGGAGTCACCGTTCGACGTGGTTGTCCATGTTCAAGGCATCACGGTGTTGGTGAACTCGGCGAACGCGTCCGAGGTCGTCGACAAGAACGGGGACCCGGTGCCGTGCGGGCACCAGCGCCCCGCCGATTTGGGATGGTGATCAGTCTCAGAGCGCGCCAGGACCGCAGCCAGACGACGAGCGAGGCCGCGGTTACGGTGCCGAGGAAGAATTAGCCGCGCTTGTCGAAGCGGGTCGCGACGGCCCGGGAGTTCTTCAGCTTGTTGATGGCCCTCTCGACGGTGTCGCGCTTCTTGTACCGCTCCCCGCCGAGCCTGGCGGCTGCGGCTGTTCCTGCCGGTGAGCCCGCGTTCACCTCGCCCCATACGCAGGACAACGATCCGATCAGACGACAGCCGCATGATCGGCCGGACAGCTCCTAGGGCCTCTTGCGAATGTCCTGGTCGCGTGAGGTCTGGCGTCCATGGGGGCCTCGTTGTCAGTGGTGCTGCGCATGATCGGACCGTCAGCTTTTCGCGGAGGTAGGGAAGTGCCATGCCGATCACAAACCAGCAGGTAGCGGGCCATGCGTTCCTGCGGCAGATGTACGACGACTCGTACTTCCCTGATCACGTGGTCGACAATGGGAAGGCGATCCTGCTGCGGCTGTGCGAGCGCATCGAGGCCGAGCGGCCGTCGGACCTGGAGAGCTTGTATGCACTCACCCAGGCTGCGACGGAGGGATTCAACCTGCTGGAAGGCGAGTTCGCGGCGGCCGGCAGCGAGATCGAGACAGTGGCGCGGGAGTGCATCTGTGACGAGTTCTGCTTCGTCGCGTCGGCATACGAGTTCACGGAAGCGGATGCGGAGCAGCTGACCGCCGGCCGGGACTGGTGAGCCAGGACGGGAGGCTACCTCCGGCCAAAGCACCGTTGATGGCCGCGACGAGCACGGTCGCCTCGCATCGGACGGCGAGCTTCTCGTACAGCGTGGCGACGGCGCGGTGTCTCTTGAGGCGGTTGATCCCGCACTCGACCGCGTGGCGCTGGCGGTAGTCGGCCGGGGCGAAATGCGGCGGCCGACCGCCGCGGGAGCCGCGCTTTCGGCGGTTGCGGGCTTGGTCGGCCTTGTCCGAGTCCCCGCGCTGCCCAACCGTGACGACGATCGACAGGGTTTCTGCCCCTGCTCGACGGCCAGGTGGAGCTTGGCGGTGAACCCGCCGCGCGTCCGCCCCAGCCATGATCACGGGGCTCGGTGAAGATACCGCCCGGTGGCTCCTTCCGCAGGTCGCCCTGCTTACGGGCACCGGCCGCGTGCTGGTGGGCGCGGCAGACCGTGGAGTCGACGCTCAGGTCCCAGACAATCGCGCCGTTCGCGTCGGCCAGGGACTGGAGGCGGGTGAGGATCCGGTGCCAGGTGCCGTTGCGCTGCCATCGGCGGCGGAACGGGTCGTAGACCCGGTTCCACGGGCCGTACTCGACGGGGACGTCCCGCCACGGAACACCGGTCCGGACCCGGAACCTTGTGCCGTCGATCAGCTGCCGCCGGGGCCAGACGGGCGGCCGCCCCGCCCAGGCGCCCTTTGGCAACAGCGGCTCCAGACCTGCCCACTGCTCGTCCGTGAGGTCTCCCCGACCCATGAACCGTGATTATTCACAGCCCATGATCCGCTTTCGATACACAGCCTAGAACGCTAGGCCGGCGCGGTCGCCCGGGGCAGGTGGCGTGTTCCCGCAGCAGGGGCGTACGCCCGGAGTTCCCGTTGCCCGGGTTTGCCGCTCTGGGTGACGTTCGCTCCGGGGGAGGTGAATTCTCGCCACATTCACCGCCAAGGCAATGAGCCGAAGCCGCTACGGATGCAAGATACACGCGAAATGCTAGCCTCCTCGCCGAACACAACGAAAACACAAGGGGGAATCGCGTGAAGAAGCTGCTGCATTTCGCGTCCGCGCTGGCGGTCATGGCAGGAATCGCCGTCACCGCGACAACGCCCGCATCCGCCGCCACCGACAGGAGCGGCGAGGAACGGCTCGCCATCCCGACCAGCAGCGCGTGCCGGGCGGGCCGCACCGTCATGCAGGGCATGGTCGCGGGGCCGGGCGGCCAGCTGTACATCGTCTTCACCAAGGCCGGCGGCGCGGAGCCGGTCCTTTCCAGGTGGCTGCGCGACGGCTCGACCTGGGACGGCACCAGCTGGACCTGCGCCGGGGCGCCGACCTCCATACCGGCGCTCGGCCACGGCAACGACCTCGCCTACCACCCCGACTACCAGGGGCAGGGGCCCGCCCTGATCGCAACTCAGGGCAGCCAGTCGGCGTTCCCGAGCGACGACGTGACGATCGTCCGCCTGAACGCGTCGGGCGCCATCGGCGCGAGCGAGGTCGTCCGTCTTCCCATCGGCGACATCAGCGGCCTCTGCTACAGCGCGACGGCGGCCGGAGGCGCCGGCAAGTACGCCGCCCGCCGCGCGGGCAACCTGTGGACCCACCCCGGCGCCGGTTCGCTGACGAGCGGATGGACGCTCGTGAAGACCGATCTGACGAGTCACGACAATCGTTCCGACCAGGGAATCGACTGCTCCGAGAACTACATCTGGAACACCAAGTCCATCAACAGCTCGACTCCCGAGACCGGCTGGAATTGGGTATACCAGTACAACTGGTCCGGAGGCGACGTGGAGAGCGACATCGGTATTCCGGGGAGGAATCTCCTCGATGAGATCGAGGACATCACCCATATCGGGAGTGACTTCTTCATCGGCATCAATCGGAACGACGGGGCGGACGATTCCGTGAAGGTGTTCACCCCGTAGGCTCCCTCCCCCGCGCCGCCGGTGACGCGGCGCGGGGCGACGGCCGCCCTTCACCCGTACCGCCCTCCGGCGCGGACACGTACCACCTCGCCCTCGCCACAGGGGTCTACAGCGGCTCCGCTTCGAGGACGCGCGCATGCGTCGGCCTGGCTGCCCCCACCCCCCGCATCCGCCGGCCGGTGCGCGGCGGAAGTAAAGGGCAGAGGAGCTATACCGCGAGCCGAGGAGGTCACCATGGACGGCTCGGAGGACTCGCCGGACGGCGTCCGGCGAACCGCCCGGCGCGGCGACCGGCCGACGGAGAGCGTGTGGGACTACCCGCGCCCGCCCCGGCTGGTCGGCGACGACCGCCGCGTGACGGTGACGGTGGACGGCCGGGTCGTCGCGGACACGCGTGCCTGCCTGCGGGTCCTGGAGACCAGTCACCCGCCGACGTACTACCTGCCCCGCCGTGACGTGCGCGCGGAGTTCCTGCGTCCCCGCCCCGGCCGCACCGACTGCGAGTGGAAGGGCGCCGCGTCCTACTGGGACGTCGTCGTCGGCGGGCTCGTCGTCCCGCGTGCCGCGTGGAGCTACGAAGAACCCCTCGGTCCGTACGAGGCGCTCCGCGGCCACCTGGCCTTCTATCCGTCCGCGGTGGGATGCGCGGTCGACGGGGAGCCGGTGATAGCGCAGGAGGGCGACTTCTACGGCGGGTGGATCACCCGCGAGATCGAGGGGCCCTTCAAGGGCGCTCCCGGCACGTGGGGCTGGTGAGCCACTCGCCGCCGGCTCACCGGGGCGGGCGCGGCCGGGCCCCGGCCCCCGGGCCCTCAAGTGCATCCAGTACGGGGGTCCGGCCGGAAACACAGGACGACCGGTGCCGACGCGCGGACCGGCGGGAGCCGGAGGAGGCCGTACGGTGATCAGTGTGGAGCGGGTGCTCGTGGTGTCACGGCCCGTGGCGGAGGTCGTCGCCTACCTGGAGGACTTCGCCCGTGCCGAGGAGTGGGACCCCGGCACCGTGCGCTGCGTGCGGCTCGACGACGGGCCCGTGCGGCAGGGCGCCCGGTGGCTCAACACGTCCCGGTTCCGGGGCCGTACGACCGAGCTGCGGTACGAACTCCGCGTCCGGGAACCCTTCCACCTGGTGTTCCGCGGCGAGAACGAGACCGTGACGGCGCTGGACGACCTGCGGTTCGCCGACGAGGCGACGACGACACGGCTGACGTACCGCGCGTCGCTCACCTTCAGGGGCCTCGCACGGCTGGCCGCGCCGTTCCTGCGCGGGGAGTTCGAGCGGCTGGCCGACGGCGTGGCCGACCGCCTGCCGGAGGCGGCCGAGGCATGGCGCCCGTGATCGGGCGCCTCGGCTCCGCACGCATCTTCCCGCGTCGATGAGGACGGACCTCGACCGCTGGGAACGCGACGCGGACGTCCCCTTCGTGCGCCGCGACGGCTCCCGGACGTCCCCCGCCGACCGCCATGGTGATAGCGGCGTCGCCGTTGGCCGGTACTGCCTCTCGCAGGGCCGGTGGCGTCCGCTGGTCGCCCCACCGTCGTCACCTTGCGACGAGGAACTCCCGAGCGCCGCGGAGTCTGATGCCCAGTCGGTCCTCTGTGGCGCGGCTTTCGAGACGCACGTCCAGCGCGCCCAGCAGTCGCGTGTCCGCGCGGCTGCCGGCAGGCAGCCGGGAGAGCGGAATGCCGTCGCGGCGAGCGATGAGCACGCCCAGCGAGTAGCGGCTGAGGGCATCGGAGCCGGCGAGGTGGAAGACGCCGACCTGGTCCGAGAACGCGAGCTCCCACAGGCCGGCCGCGAGATCGGCGACGTGGACGGGGCAGCGGATGTCGTCCGTGAACAGAGCGCCCACCCGCTCGTTGGCGGCGAGCTCGTGCACCACCCGTTCATGTGCGGAACCTCCGTCGCCGATGATCAGCGAGGTACGGACGACAGCCGCGTCCGCGCACAGGAGCCGTACCGCGGTCTCACCGGCGGCCTTCGCGGCCCCGTACGGCGTGATCGGGTCGGGGGCACAGGTCTCGTCGTACCGAGTCCTGCCGATTCCGGAGAACACCGCGTCGGAGGAGACGTGCACCAGGCGGATTCCGAGCATCGCCGCGGCCATGGCGACATGCACGGAGCCGTCCGCGGTGACTGTCCAGTCCGCACCGCCGCTCGTCACGTTGATCACCACGCGAGGCGCCACCGTGGCCAGGAGCACTTCCACCTGCGCGCGATCTCGGACATCGAGCCGGTGCCAGCCGCCGACCCGAGCGACGCCGGGGCGGGAGTGGTACGAGGCGTCCGCCTCCCAGACCCGTTCCTGTGCTTGGCGCAGCAGTTCGGTTCCCAAAAACCCGCCGCCACCGATGATCAGCGTCTTCATGCCGCACACGCTAGGCGAGCTCGACGGCCCGCCCCTGCCACTTCGCTCTTCGTGGAGTGCGCTGGGCCTGCGCGCGCCCCCGTCGGCCCGCGTTGGGCCGCCTACAGGTCACGCTCCTCCGCCGAGGTCGGCTTTCGGTGTCGGCCCCGGGGCCTGCCCATCGCCGGCCGGTCCCACTCCGCCGGCTTCGCCTGCCCGGGCGGCGGCGGATACAGCAGGGCCTTGGCCGCGGCCAGGTTCTCGGCGACGCCGATCACCTGCCACTCCGTGCCCGTCCACTCCTAGATCGCCCTCGGCGCACCCGGGTCCACATGGGCCGCGCGGTGAGGACCGCCGCCGAGCGGCACCGCACGCCGCTTGCCCATGGATTCGGCCTGACGGTCGGCGCTCAGTGCGGGGTTCGCGGCATCCTCCCGAGTGTACTGGCGGTACATCCCAGCAGTGCGTACTGTCAGTTTATGCCCCTCCCCCGGTTCTACCGCCTCCCCGCCGAACGTCAGGACCTGATCCTGGCCACCGCGCGCCGCCACTTCGCCGAGCACGGAGCCGAAGGCGCCTCCTACAACAAGATCATCGAGGCGGCGGGCTTCTCGAAGACCGCCGCCTACCACTACTTCGACGGCCGGGAGGACCTGCTCTCCGCCGTACTCGACGGTGTGCTCGGGCGCCTGCTCGGCGCGCTCGGAGCCTGGAGCCCGGTCGGGGACGAGGCCGGGTTCTGGGCACGCCTCGAAGCGGGCGCCGGCGCGCTCGCCGCCCATCTGCACGAGCACCCGGACGACCTGGCCCTCGCCGACGCGGCGATCGGGCACGCGCGGGACGGTAACGAACCGTGGCTCGCGTGGTTCGACGCGATGGTCGCGAACGGCCAGCGGCTGGGAGTGATCCGCACCGACGTGGACCGAGGGCTGCTGGTGACGGTGACGGCGGCGGTCGTGAGGGCCGCCGACACTTGGGCCCTCGCCCGCATGAAGGTTTCGCAGGGTCCCGCGGGCCCGGCGGAGGGCGACGCGAGCGGGCAGTTGTGGAGCCTGCTGCGCGGGCTGTGGAGCTGGGCGGGATCCACATCCGCATCCACATCTGCATCCGCATCTCAGCCCCAATCCGAATCGGACGAGAGGAAGACCGATGCGCGCTGACGTCGAGGTCGTCTGGGACATACCCGACGCCCCACCCGGACTCGCGGGCCGCCTGGAGCGGTTCATGGGGCCCGGGAAGTCCCGCGCCGAGTCGGCGGTGGAGGCCGCGGGGCTCGTCCTGTGCGGCTCGCTCCTGGCCGTCGGGGTGGGGACCTCGGGGCTCTGGCACGCCTGGTCGGCGGCGCAATGCGCGGTCGTGGCGTTGATCGGGCTGGACCTCATCGGCGGGGTCCTCACCAACGCGACCAACGCCGCCAAGCGCTGGTACCACCGCCCGGCCCCCGGCGCCCGGCGCACCCGACTCCTCTTCGTCTCCGCGCACTTGCTCCACCTCCTCGCCATGGGCCTGGTCGTCCTCTCGGGCGACTGGCGCTGGACGCTCGGCAACGGCGCGCTGCTTCTCGCCGGCGCCGCCGTCGTGGAGTTCACCCCCCTCCAGCTCAAGCGCCCCGCTTCCATGGCGGTCCTCATGGCGGCCGTTCTGGTGAACCTCTTCTGGCTCGAAGTCCCCGCCGCCCTCGCCTGGTTCGCCCCGCTCTTCTTCCTCAAGCTCCTCGTCTGCCACCTCGTCCCCGAAGCGCCGCTGCGGAGGAAGAGGGAGCTCCATGGCTGAGCGCTCCTCGCCCTGGCACGTCGCCTCGGCGCCGGACCCCGGCGCCTGCGCCGACACCCTCGCCGCGGCCTTCTCCCACGAGCCCGCCGTCTCCTGGATCTGCGGCGGGTCACGGAACGTCCGCGCCGCATGGTTCGAGACCACGATCCGTACCCACGCCACCGTCCCCGGCGCCTCCCGCCACACCCTGACCGCCCCGGACGGCCGGACCGTCGCCGCGGCGGTCCTCACCCCGCCGCGCGCCCGCCCCACCACGCAGGCGCTGGTGTCCTGGTCGGCGCGCACGCTCCTCCGCTGCGGCCCGCCCGCCCTGGGGCGCACCTTGCGGTACTTCCGGCACACGGAATCCGCGGCCCCGCCGGACGCCTGGACCCTGGAGTTCCTCGGTGTACGGCCCGACGCCGCGGGCCGGGGCGCGGGCGGCTTCCTCCTCCGCCACCTCCTCGCGACGACACCCGCCCCGTACGGCTTCTTCCTGACCACGGCCGACCCCGCGAACGTGCCCTTCTACCGACGCTTCGGCTTCGCCGATCTGGGCTGTACGGCGCTGGGCCCCCTGCGGATCAACGCCATGGCGAGGCCCGGCACACGCTGACGCGGGCGGCGACACCGGGTGGAATCAGTCCGCGTCCGCTCGCGTCACGCGGCTGCTCGCGGAGCTCCGCGAGGGCGGCCCCCCGCTCGGCGGCGGCGGTGGACGAAGGCCATCGAGCGATCTCCTGGAGCAGGGCCCGGCGGATCGTGTAGCGCGCGACGACCGCCTTGCGGTACGCGTTCCGCACGATCTCGCGCTTCTTCGCCATCAGACCCTGCCCCCTCGCGCCCGGATCCGGGCCACAGCGGCCTCGACTCCGATCCTGTCCACGGTCCTGACCGCCCTGGCGCTCAGCGTGAGACGGACGTACCGCCCCTCACCGGCGAGCCAGTAGCGCTTGCGTTGGATGTTGGGGTCGAAGCGGCGCGATGTACGCCGGTGCGAGTGGGAGACGGCGTTGCCGAATCCCGGGTGGGATCCGGTCAGTTGGCAGCGGGCGGACACAAGGCCACCTACCTTTCTCGGGACGAGCCCGTATTGATAATGAAAACCGTTGCCATATAGTAGCGCCATGGCTCGCCTCGAACTCCGCCCGGTCTCCGAACTCCGCTCGACCACCGACACCGGCTACGCGTACGCCACATCCGCCCTGCGGGGGCGGCTCCGGGCGCCGGACAAACGGGCCCGCGCCTTGAGTAAAGCCTCTGCCACGGTCACGTATGGCGCACCCCATCCACCCCGCCCACCCCCTCCCCCAGGGAGGAGCGAAGGCCCTGAGAGGTGCAGTTCAGGGCCTCGGGCGGCGATTCACCGGAGGCGCATAGACGGGTCGACACGGCCGCGAGGGGCGGATGTCGGACGGGTTGACGGGGTGGCGACGGAGGACGACCCTCTCATTAGGTGCTTGATACAACCGGTGTCCTGTACATCGGTTTGCACTGGGCTCACCACCCCGACCGCCGCCGTCCCGTTCCGCCCCGTTCCGCACCGCCCGGCGGCCAGCCGACAGGCGGTTCGGGCGCCGGCGTCAGGACCGGCGACACCGGTACTCAGGAGGGCATGACGTGTGTGGCATAGCCGGATGGATTTCGTTCGACCGTGATCTGCGTTCCGAGCAAGAGACCGTGGACGCCATGACCGAGACGATGGTCTGCCGCGGGCCCGACGCCCGCGGGACCTGGGTGCACGGGCCCGCCGCCCTCGGTCACCGCCGCCTCGCCGTCATCGACCTGCCCGGTGGCCGCCAGCCGATGGCGGCCGAGCGGGCGGACGGGAGCCGAGCCGTCGTCGTCTACTCGGGGGAGGCGTACAACTACACCGAGCTGCGCCACGAACTCGCCTCGCGCGGGCACCGTTTCACCACCGATTCCGACACCGAAGTAGTGCTGCGCGGCTATCTGGAGTGGGGCGCGGGCGTCGCCGAGCGCCTCAACGGCATGTGCGCCTGCGCGATATGGGACGAGCGGCTCCAGCGGCTCGTCCTGATCCGCGACCGGATGGGCATCAAACCCCTCTACTACCAGCTCACTTCGGACGGTGTGCTGTTCGGCTCCGAGCCCAAGGCGATCCTCGCGCACCCCCTGGCCCCTCGGAAGGTCGGCCTCGACGGTCTCCGCGAGCTGTTCGCCTTCGTCAAGACCCCCGGCCACGCCGTCTGGGAGGGCATGCGGGAGGTCGAGCCCGGTACGGTCGTCACCGTCGACCGCGACGGATCGCGCCGGCACGTCTACTGGTCGCTGCGCACCCGCGCCCACACCGACGACCGCGACGCCTCGATCGCCCACGTCCGCGGCCTCCTCGACGACATCGTCCGCCGCCAGCTCGTCGCCGACGTGCCGCTCTGCACCCTGCTCTCCGGCGGCCTCGACTCCTCGGCCATGACCGCGATCGCCGCCCGCCAACTGGCCGAGCGGGGAGAGCGGGTGCGCAGCTTCGCGGTCGACTTCGTCGGCCGCACCGAGCACTTCGTCGCCGACGACCTGCGCGCCACCCCCGACACCCCGTACGTGCACGACGTGGCCCGCGCCTCCGGCACCGGACACCAGGACATCGTCCTCGATCCCGCGGCCCTGGCCGATCCCGAGGTGCGGACGGCGGTCATCCGGGCCCGGGACCTTCCCTCGGGGATGGGCGACATGGACACCTCGCTCTATCTGCTCTTCAAGGAGATCCGCCGGCACTCCACCGTCGCCCTCTCCGGCGAGTCCGCCGACGAGGTCTTCGGCGGCTACCAGCAGTTCTTCGACGAGGAGGCCCGCAGGGGCACCACCTTCCCCTGGCTCGTACGGCACCAGGAGCACTTCGGTGACGACATCGATGTCATCGACCCCGCCGTCACCGCCGCCCTCGACCTCGACTCCTACGTCGCGGACAGCTACCACACGGCGGCCGGGGAGGTCGAACGGCTGGACGGCGAGAGCGACTTCGAGTTCCGGATGCGCACCGTCTCCTATCTGCACCTGACGCGGTTCGTGCGGATCCTGCTCGACCGCAAGGACCGTGCGAGCATGGCCGTCGGGCTGGAGGTGCGGGTCCCCTTCTGCGACCACCGGCTGGTCGAGTACGTCTACAACGCGCCCTGGTCCCTCAAGTCCTTCGACGGGAGGGAGAAGAGCCTGCTGCGCGAGGCCACCGCCGACGTCCTGCCCCGCTCGGTGTACGACCGGGTCAAGAGCCCCTATCCGTCGACCCAGGACCCGCTGTACGCGGTCGCGCTCCAGGAACAGGCGAAGGAACTGCTGGCCCGGCCCTCGCACCCGGTCTTCGGCCTGGTCGACGCCGCCCGGCTCAGGAAGGCCGCCGAACACGACGCCCCGCGCATCACCCAGGCATCCCGGCGCGGTCTTGAGCGGGCGCTGGACCTGGCGGTGTGGATGGACCTCTACGAGCCGGTCATCGAGCTCGACTGAGCTGCGGGCGGGGCCGCCCGGTAGCTCGACTGAGCTGCGGGCGGGGCCGCCCGGTAGCTCGACTGAGCTGCGGGCGGGGCCGCCCGGTAGCTCGGCTGAGCTACGGGCGGGGCCGCCGGGCCGGTCGGGCCGCCGGGCCGGTCGGGCCGCCGGGCCGGGTCGAGCCCGACCGGGCCCGGGGCTAAGGGGGTTCAGGCATCGCCCCCGAGCCGCTCCAGCAGGTCGTACTCCACCCGTACGCGGTCGATGTCGGCCTTGAGGAACTCGGCCGCGGCGCGGGCCCGCCGGGCGTCGGCCCGCGTCTCCTCGGCCCACCGCTGGAGGCAGGCGGCGGCCACGACGTACGCGATCACCCGGCCCGCCAGGACGAGGTGTTCCTGGCCGTCTCCGCCGTCGAGGAACGTGAGGTCCAGGGCGTGCGCGGCGACGGCGGGCGCGGTGGGTGGCCAGGAGGCGAGTACGGCGCTCAGCGGGCGGCCGTCCGCGCGGGCCAGGCAGTGCTGGGCGAGTTGCTGGCTGAGGAGGTCGTTGGTGCCGTCGAAGACGGTGAAAACCCGGGAGTCCAGGAACGCCTGGGCGGCGATGTTGGTCGGTGAGCCGCTCCGGTAGCCCTCGCCGCCGGCCAGTTGCTGGTAGTGGTGGGCGGCGGCGACCATCAGTTCGCTGGCCACCGTCTTGACGGCCAGGACCAGGGGGAACGACGGGGTGAGATCGGACAGCAGGTCGAGCCGGGTCCGAACGTGGTGGCTGAGCGCCTCGCAGACGGTGTGGGCAGCGTCGACGGACGCGAGCCGGTGGCGGACGAAGCCGAGCGCCGACAGCGGCGCGCGCCCCACCCGGCGGGCGTCCGCGAAGGCGCGCGCCTCGCGGGCGATCCGGCGCAGGAATCCGCAGGCCAGCACTCCGATGAGGGCCCGCCCCGCCAGATAGACGTCGACCGTCGCGCTCAGGTCCCCGGCCCCGATGTCGATCCGCCGGCGGGCGGGGACGAAGGCGTCGATCTCGTTGACCCCGTAGTCGATCGCATTGAGCCCTATCGCCTCGTACCGCCGCGTGGTGCGGAACCCGTCGGACCGTTCGACGACGAACCATCCGTACTCGCGCCCGGCGTCGCCGTCCCGCTTGGCGACGACCACCCACCAGGACGCGGTGGCGCTCAGCGCCTGCCAGTGTTTACGGCCCCGGAGGCGGTAGCCGCCCCCGGTCTCCTCGAACGTGGTGGTCAGCCCGGACATGGCCGAGCCGCAGCCGGGTTCGGTGGACGCGAAGCCCGCCTTCGGCGCGGCCGGGCCGGCGAACAGGGGCAGCACCTCGCGCCGGGTCTCCTCCTCCGCCCAGAGCACCACGGGCCGCAGCGCCAGCGCCGCGACGACCGCCGTGTGGACGGCCACCGCGAGGTTGCGCTCGGCCAGCACCTCGACGACCCGGCACATCTCGACGTGGCTGGAGCGACCCCCGAATCGGGTCGGCAGCACCGGCAGCAGCACCCCCGCCCGGGTGAGGACGGCCCAGTCCTCGGCGGGCAGCTCCCGCTGCGGGTAGGTCGCCGCGTCGAACCGCTCGGCGGCCTCCTCGACACCAGCCAGGAACTCCGCGGCCGACAGGCCGGCGGCGAAGGACGAGACGGTGCCCGTGGTTTCAGTCATGTGTCCACCCGTTCCGGGAACTTCCGATCATGCACTCGGCAGCATTCTCGGTGTTCCGGGCGACGGCTGGGCGGTCGCCCCCGGAACCTCACCCCCAGCGGCACCCGTCAGCCGGATACGGGCCTCGGCTGCGTGTGCGCCCACTCGGCGAAGGTGGTGAGCGGGATGCCCAACTCCCGGGCGAACGCGGGCCGGGCGGGCTGGAGGACCGCGTTGTTCCACTCGTGTCCGGCTCCCCACGGGGGCATGCCCGCGTCGAGCGCCTCCTCCAGGGTCATGGAGGGCGCGGTCACGGGTACGCCCCATGCGGCGGACAGGGTCCCCGCGATCTGCTCCATCGTGCGCAGTTCACTGGCCAGTTCCAGCTCCACCCGGTGGAACCGGTCGGGGTCGCGGAGGGCGTGCGCCGCGGCCGCGCCGATGTCTCGTACGGCCACCAGGGCCAGTTCGGTGTCCGGCCGCAGGACCGTCAGGAGTCCGCCGCGGGGCCCTCGGGGCGCCAGCAGGGGCAGGTTCTCCATGAAGAACGCGGGCTTGATCACCGTCCAGCGGGCGAACCCCGCGCCGCGTACCGCCTCCATGATCGCCTGCTTGGTGTGGAAGTAGTCCTCCATCGCCGCCCAGCGCCCCTCGGCCCAGCCGGCGACCCGGGTGTGTTCACCGACGCCGCTGGTCGAGGACTGCACGAACTGCCGCACTCCCGCCGCCTTCGCCGCGTCCACCAGGTGGGTGGCCTGCGCGAGTTCGTCCGCGAAGTCCACGCCGGCCCCGGTCATCGGCGGCATCTGCACCGAGAAGACCGCCCGGACTCCCTCGACCGCCGGGCCGAGGGAGTCCCGGTCGGAGAGGTCCGCCCGTACCAGTTCGGCGCCCAGCGCCTCGATCGCCCGCGCACGCTGCGAGCCAGGGTCCCGTACGAGCGCGCGTACGGGCACGTCGGCGGCCAGAAGTGCGCGAGCCGTGGACCCGCCTTGCTGGCCGGTGGCGCCGGTGACCAGGACGGTATCGCGGCTGGACGGCATGGCTGCGGCTCCTCACGGGTCGGAGAAGCAAAACGGCGGGGCCCGCCGTTTCGCCTGTCGCTAAGCTATGGCGGGGTCCGCCGTTTAGCAATGGGGAGAACATGACCGGTCACCGCGCGGACGCCCGACGCAACTACCAGCGCATCCTCGCCGTCGCCGAAGCCGAGGTCGCCGCGCACGGCGCCGAGGCGTCCCTGGAGCAGATCGCCCGCACCGCGGGAGTCGGTTCGGCGACCGTGCGCCGCCACTTCCCCACGCGCCGCGCCCTTCTGGAAGCGGTCTTCCAGGAGCGCATCGAGGCCCTGTGCGAGCACGCCCGGCGCCTGAGCGCGGCCGAGGACGGCCGCGCCGCGCTCCTGGAATGGCTCCACGCCTTCGTCCTCTACGCCGTCTCGGCCCGCGGCTTCGCCCACATCCTCAGCTACGAGCCCCCCACCGAAGAGCCCTCCCCGGACAGCTGCGGCAGCAGGATCGAGACGGCCGCAACTCCCCTGCTCCAGAGGGCCATTCGCGACAAGGCTGTCGCACCGCACGTCACCTTCCACGACCTGCTCACCCTCGCCGTCGGCATCGCCCTGGCCACCGAGCACCACACGGACCCCGATGCCCAGGCAGGCCGCCTCTTCCGCCTCGCGGTGGAAGGGCTCAGTCCCGCGCGGGGCGCGGCCGGGGACGGGGACGTTCCGGCTCTCCGGCAGCCGTGACAGGGCGTCTGCCGACTCTGCGCCCGTGACAAGTGGGAGGTGTGGCGAGGGAGTAGCCGGATCCGGGCGGCAAGGGCCGCCATGGAACGCCGGTGGCCCGTAAGCTCGCGGCAGTCGAAGACAGGTTCGGCGGGCCGGGTCTGCCGGGCGCCGTACGTTCCCCCGGAGGCAGTCATGGCAATCCGCGCCGAACTCGTCGTGATCGGCGGCGGCCTGATGGGCTCCGCCACCGCCTGGGCGGCCTCCCGCCGAGGGCTGTCGGTGCTGCTGCTCGAACAGTACGGCCGTGGGCACAACAGGGGTAGCTCGCACGGCAGTTCCCGCATCGTGCGGCGCGGCTACCAGGAACCGCTGTACACGGAGCTCACCGGGCGGTCGTTCGAGCTGTGGCGGGAGCTGGAGCTCGACTCCGGCGCGCCCTTGCTCCGCATGCTCGGCAACGTGGACTTCGGCTCGCGCGCGTACGCCGAGTCGGTGGCCGCCCAGCTCGCCGCCTCGGTCGTGGAACACGAGATACTCAGCGCGCCGGAAGCGGAACAACGCTGGCCGGGGATGCGTTTCGAGGGTCTCGTGGTCCATCACACGCAGGGCGGTACGGTCGACGCCGGCGCCGCCGTGACCGCGTTCCAGGACGGTGCCGTCCGGCGCGGAGCGGTCGTACGCCACGACACCGCCGTGGCATCACTGGACCCGACCCCGGACGGCGGGGTCCGGGTGCTGCAGGCCGACGGCGCCGAGGTGCTCGCCGGCACCGTGGTCGTCGCGGCCGGAGGATGGACCGGCGAAATCCTCGGCGGGCACCTCTCTTTGCCCGCGCTGAACGTCACCCAGCAGGAGACCTTCCACTTCCCCCGGCGGGACCCGGCGTCCCCCGCGTGGCCGAGCGTCGTGCACGAGTGGGGAGCGGGCATCTACCACCTCGCGGGCGGCCCCCTTGGCGGCCCGCAGGACGACCGCAAGATCGGCCAGCACTACGGCGGCCTGCCGACCACCGCCGCCGGACGCGACGGCGTCGTATCGGCGGCGACCCGGGAGACGCTCGTCGAGTACGTGAAGGAGTGGCTGCCGGGGCTGGACCCGACGCCGCGCACCGAGACCAGCTGCCTCTACACCTTCACACCCAGCGAGGACTTCCTCCTCGACCGGGTCGGCCCCTTCGTCGTGTGCTCCCCCTGCTCGGGGCACGGGGCGAAGTTCGCGCCTCTCATCGGCGAGCTCACCACGGACCTGGTGACCGGCGCCGCGGGCGTGCCCGAGCGGTTCCGGCTCCCCGCCCACGCCTCGGGAACCCCCGGGAAGACGGGCTGACCCCGGCCGCCGCCATCCCGTCCAGCGCATTCAGCATGTTCAGCACGTTCAGCACTCGCCTCACGTTCACTTCTCGTGGGCAGGCTCCGCCGGCACCCGGCGCCACCACCGGGTCCGGCGGCGCGGGTGGACGGCCCGGCCGAGGCGGCGCCCCACGAGGAGGTAGGCGAGCAGCGCGCCGGTGGTGTTGAGCAGGACGTCGTCGATGTCGAACGCGCGCCCCATGATGAGGGCGCCCTGGATCAACTCCACGATCAGCATGGTGCATACGGTCACCAGCGCGACGCGGACGAAGCCCCGGGTCCTGCGGGACAGCAGCGGCAGGAGCACGCCGAAGGGCATCCCCAGGGCCACGTTGCCGCCGAGCTGCTTGACGGTCTCGACGAAGGCCGGCTGCCGCAGGTACGCCTCGATGGAGCTGCCTGGCGTCAGGTTGCTGTGGACGAGGGGGACGGACGCGGCCGACTCCCCCAGGGTGAGCTTCGCCAGCACCACGGCGAAGGCGACCATGCCGGCGAGGGCGACGAGCCCGACCAGCGTACGGACCGCCCGGCCCGGACCCGTACGGGCAGCGGCGCGCGCCTTGGAACCGGCGGCGTCCGCGCGCCGCGGGCGCGATTTCCCGGCGACCCGTCTTCGCGGCGCTCTCCAGTCGATCATCCGGCCTCCTTGCGTCTTCTGCGGGGCCGCCCCGGTCGGGCCTGTCCCCGTCGAGCCTGTCCCCGTCGGACCTGCTCCCCCTCAGGCATGCCCCCCTCCGGACTGCCCCCCGGAGACTGCCTCCCTCCGGCCTGTCCCCTCGTACGCCACCGGTCGGCCTCGGTCGGCCCCGCCGACGAAGCCCGCCTACCCGGCCCGGCCGCCCCCATGCCGACGCGGCGAGGATTCGATGCACAGCCGCCCCACCGCATCACACGAGCCCCAATGGCACTGAATATTGGGGCAGTTGGGAATGATCAGCTTGAGGTGCGGGCACCAGCGCTGCATGGAAGACGAAGACACCGTGAACAGACCCCCGACCCACGAGAGCCGGCCGGAGAGGGCCCGCCGTCGACGGTGGCCGGCGGTCGCGATCACCCTCCTCTTGGTCGCCGTCGTCCTCATAGGGGTCGGACAGGCCCTGCGGTGGCCGGGGCTGGACCTGTTCGCCACCGAGACGAAGGACCGCTCCGGGCCGGCCGTCCTCAAGGCCGTCCAGGACATGCACCGTTACGAGGGCGCGGCCGGGACCTTCCAGATCGTGGTCGACCTCGAACAGGACGCCCGCTTCCTGCCGGACGCCATACGCGGCACCCGCACCCTGTACGTGGCGACCGGCGGCGTGAGCGCCTACGTGGAGCTCGGTGAACTCGGCGAAGGCTCCGTCACCGTCGACCAGCAGCGGACGACCGCGACCCTGCGCCTGCCCCACGCCCGGCTGGCGACACCAGCGCTCGACCCCGAGCGCTCGTACGCCGTGTCCAAGCAGCGCGGGCTGCTCGACCGACTCCAGGACCTGGTCTCCGACAACCCGGCGAGCGAGCGAGCCGTCAACGTGCTCGCCGCCCAGCGCATCGGCGAGGCCGCCCGCCAGTCCGACCTGACGACCCGGGCCGAACGCAACACCACCGCCATGCTCCAGGGCCTCCTGCGGGCCCTCGGGTTCGAGCGCGTCACGGTCACCTACACCTGAGGGCGCCCGGGCCGGACGGTGCGGCGTGTCCACGATGCAGTCACCCGGGCAGATCAGTGCCGCCTACAGCTACTCTCCTTCCGGACTGGGCAACACCCTCTCGGCATGAAGGAGATGACCCACTGCATGAACGGGAACAGCGGCTCCGGGCGCGTCGTCGCCGCCCTCGACGGTGTCAGCATGATCCGCCACACCACGGGGCAGGTCATCCTCGACGATATCCACTGGACGGTCCGGGCGGGCGAGCGCTGGGCCCTGCTCGGCCCCAACGGGGCGGGCAAGACCAGCATGCTGAGGATCGTCGGCGCCACCACGTTCCCCACCACCGGCACGGTCGACGTCCTCGGGCACCGGCTCGGCCGGGTGGACGTACGCGAACTGCGCGCCCTGATCGGCCACGTCTCCACCTCGCAACGCGTCCCGCCGGAACTGACCGGCCACACCACCGTCCTCACCGGCCACAGCGGAACGGTCCAGCCACTGTGGAACACGTACGACACCGAAGTTCGGGAGCGCGCGCACGAGTTGCTCGGCGAGCTCCAGATCAAGGACCTCGCCGACCGGCCGTACGGAGTCTGCTCGGGCGGACAGCGCGCCCGTATCCTCATCGCCCGTGCCCTCATGGCGGATCCGGGACTGCTGCTGCTGGACGAGCCGTTCAACGCGCTCGACCTGCCTTCACGGGAAGACCTCATCGACACCATGCGTCACCTGGCCGAGTCCCGGTCGGAGCTGGCGACCGTGACGGTCACCCACCACCTGGAGGAGCTCTCCCCCGCCATCACGCACGCCCTGCTCCTGCGCGAGGGGCGCGTCCTCGCCCGAGGACCGGTGGAGGACGTCCTCACCCCCGAGCACATGACCGCGTGCTTCGGCCGGCCCATCCAGGTCACCCGGGACGCGGGCCGGTGGCTGGCCCGCTCCAGCGGCCTCACGCCGCCGCCCGCCGGCTCGGCCTGAGCACGGGCCTGCACGGCACAGCCCGCCCGGGTCGGTCCGGTTCTTCCCGCCGCCGTCCGGGCGCTCGCCGTCAGCCCGTGAACCGGGCGAGGGTGGGGGCCGGGACGGGGAGCGGGTGGGCCGCCTCGGGGCGGAGGCCGTCGATGATCACGCCGAGGTAGCGCCTCCACAGCGTGCCCTGCGGGTCCTCGTCGATGATTCAGCCCGTGAACCGGGCGAGGGTGGGGGCCGGGACGGGGAGCGGGTGGGCCGCCTCGGGGCGGAGGCCGTCGATGATCACGCCGAGGTAGCGCCTCCACAGCGTGCCCTGCGGGTCCTCGTCGATGATGAGGACGGCCTGGGCGGCGGCGCTGAGCAGGAGCACGATGTCGATGCCGGTGACGTCGCCGCGTACCGCTCCGGCCTCCCTGGCGCGGCCGACGAGTAGGTCCGCGACCTCGGCGAGGCGTTCGCGGGAGGCGTGGACGCTGGGCTCCCTGGGCGACAGCGCCGCGGCGGCCTGGCAGAACGACCGGTCGCGTACGTGGATCTCCACACCGGCCGTCATGAACTCGAAGAGCGCCGCCCCGGCGTCCTCCGCCTCGGCCAATCGCCGGCCCACGGCCACCAGTTCCTCCAGCCGGTCGCTGAAGACCTCGGCGAGGAGCTGCTCCTTGGTGTCGAAGTGACGGAACACCGTGCCCTTGCCCACGCCCGCCCGCGTGGCGATGCGGGTGATCGACACGTCCATGCCGTTCGCGGCGAACTCCGCCGCGGCGGCGTCCATCAGCAGGCGTCTGTTGCGTACGGCGTCGGCTCTGGTCATGGGACCACTGTACCGAACCGGACCGATTGGTCATGTTTTTCCGAAACGCTAAGCGGACCACTCGGTCCGCTTGTGCTACGGTTCAGAACATGACCGAGCGGTCCGTTTGCGATTCCGTACCGCACGGTCATGGCCACTTACCGTGAACAAGAGAGGAACGATCCAGCCATGGACGTCCGCGGCTACAAGACAGGCCCGATCCAGGCGGAGGCCGCCTTCACCTCCGACTTCCCCCTCGACGACCGCTACTCCACGCAGGACATCGTCGACATGCTGGAGCGCGAGCGCCCCAACATGGACATCCGCCCGGGCATGCGGCACAAGTACACGCCGCTCCGCTTCGACCCGGCGACGGGTGTGAAGCACATCGGCGGGCGCTACCTGTTCGACACGTGGGAGAGCGTGCTCGACTACGACCACTTCACCAACGAGGAGCTCTTCCCGGAGCCCGGCGTGCACTTCTGGTCCCGCTTCCCGGGCGTCGACAAGCACTACTGGAAGGTGACGGGAGCGCACGACTTCAAGCCCATGGCGACCGCGCACCACGTCAACCGCTTCGAGCGCTACGGGTACTCCGGCGCCGACGCCGAGGCACTCCTGGCGCAGGTGTGGCCGGCGATCCGAGACGAGGCCGAGAGCCTGGGCCTGTCCAGCGTCTGGCTGATGTTCCAGCCGGAGGAGAAGCAGATCGGCATCATCACGGTCGCCGAGAAGACGGGCGACGCCGATCCGGCCGATGCCGTGTCCAAGGGGCTGGAGTACCTGGAGGGCCTGGACCCCTTCGGCCGCCTCCTGCCCGAGCAGCTCGGCGCGGAGCGGCTGATGGACCGCACCAGCCTGATCATCTCGTCGTGGCTGCCCGAGTCCCGGGCGCTCGGCGGGGCCCACTCGTCCTTCGACGTCTCCCCGCCGCACCCGAAGCCGCAGATCTGACGGCGAGCGGCGGGCTGACGGGAGGGTCGGTACGGCCAGTACGTCTCATACGGCCAGTACGGCCAGTACGGCCAGTACGGCCAGTACGGCCAGTAGGACCCGTACGGCAGTGACAGGCGCCCGGCCGGAACGGTGCGTGTTCCGGCCGGGCGCCGCCCCGGGAGCCGCGTCCCGCGCGGCTCCCGACCATTCAACCCCATCACCCCCACCCACCCCGTTCCCCCACCCACCCCATTCTCCCCATTCCCCCCATCACCCTCATCACCCTCATCACCCTCATTCGCAGGAGGATCCCCATGCGTGCCCTCGTAGTCGACCGCGCCGCCACCGGCGGGCTGCGTCCGGCCGAAACGCCCGACCCCGTCCCCGCGCCCCACCAGGCCCTGGTCCGGGTCCGGTCGGTCTCGCTCAACCCGGCCGAGTTCCGCTACGTGCTCCCCGGCGCGCCCGACGGCGCGGTGATCGGCTGGGACGCGGCCGGGGTGGTGGAGCGGGCCGCCGCCGACGGCTTGGGGCCCGCCGCCGGCACCCCCGTGATCACCCTCGGGATGAGCGGGGCCTGGGGCGAGCTGCGCGCCGTCGACACCGCGCTGATCGGCACGGTCCCCGACAGCGCCGACCTCGGGCCGATGAGCACCCTGCCCGTCGCCGGTGCGACCGCGCTGCGCGCGCTGCGGAAGCTCGGCCCGATCCTGGGCAGGCGCGTTCTGATCACCGGGGCCTCCGGGGCCGTCGGCCGCTACGCCGTACAGCTCGCGGCACGTGGCGGCGCCCACGTGATCGCCGCCACCCGCACCCCGGACCACGCGGCACGGCTACGGGCCCTTGGCGCGCACGAGGTCGTCACCGGCCCCGCCGACCTCTCCGCTCCCGTCCACGGTGTGCTCGACCTGGTCGGCGGAGAGTCCGTCGCTCCCGCCTACCAGGCCCTCGGCGAGGGCGGAACGCTCGTGACCGCGGGAGCGGCCTCCTCGGCGGCGTCCGCCTTCGAACCGGGCGGCCTGCTGTCCGATCCGCTGCGCCACGACCGGTCGATCGTCACCTTCTTCCTGATGAGCGGCACCGGCATCGACGCCGACCTGACCTGGCTCGCCTCCGAGCTGGCGTCCGGCGCGCTGCGCCCGCACATCGCGTGGCGGGGCGACTGGAGCGAGGCGGCCGAGGCGATCGACGCCGTACGGGCCGGCCGCCTGCCCGGAAAGGCCGTGCTGGACCTGGCCTGACCCCTACGCCCACCCGACACGACCCACCTCCACGGGGCCGGCCCGCCGGCCCTCGGGTGTCATGGCACCCTCGCCGCTCCATTGACACGGTGGGCTCGGGTGAATAATTCCTGTGGCCGGCCAGCCTTGCGGGGCGAGCGGTCGCTACAGGGCGACGTGAAGTGCGAGCGGGGGAATGCCAGTTGGAGCGGATCGGATCGTATGCCGTGGTGCGGGAACTGGGTGCGGGCGGGATGGGCACGGTGTATCTGGCCCGGTCGCGCGGCGGGCGCCTGCTGGCGGTGAAGGTGGCCAGGCCGGAGCTGGCCGGGGACACGGCCTTCCGGGCCCGGTTCCGTGTCGAGGTGGAGGCGGCGCGCAGGGTCGGCGGCTTCCACACGGCGCAGGTGGTGGATGCCGATCCGGACGGAGAGCTGCCCTGGCTGGCCACGGCGTATTTACCCGGCCCGACGCTCGCCCACTTGATACACACCGAAGGACCCATGACCGAGCGTGAGTTGAGACAGCTCGGCGCGGCTCTGGCGGAGGCGTTACAGGCGGTGCACGGGTGCGGGCTCGTTCACCGCGATCTCAAACCGGGCAACATCATCATGGCGCCGGACGGTCCCCGGGTCGTGGACTTCGGCATCGCCCGGGCCGTCGAGTCCACCCGGCTCACGACGACGGGACACGCCTTCGGCACCCCTGGCTATCTCGCGCCCGAGCAGGCCGAGGGCAAGGAAGTGACGGGCACAGCCGATGTGTTCGCCCTCGGCGCCGTCCTCGTGGCGGCTGCGGGCGGCAGCGCCTTCGGCGAGGGCACACCGATGATGCTGATGTACCGCTCGGTGCACGCGGAAGCGGACCTCTCGCTGGTTCCGGAGGGTATCTGCGGGATCGTCGGCGCCTGCCTGGAGAAGGACCCTGCCCGGCGACCCAGCACTGAGCAACTGCTCGACGCGTTCACCGGGACCGTGGACGCCTCGCACCCGCCCACGCTCGTGGCCCCACCACCCACCCTCGTGGCAACGCCTACCGAGGAAGCCGGATTCTTCCACGCCGAGGACGACGAACGCGCCATGGTCATCGATGCCCATGGGGTCGAGATCAGGCTGCTCGAATTCAACGGCATCAGCTTCGGCTTCCCCTGGAGCGAGATCGCGAGCATCGACCACGCCCTCGACAGCGCCAGCCTGCAGTGCACGCTGTTCATCGAGTGCACCGACGACGTTCCATACGACTGCACGCTGACCGCGCCCGACGACATGACGTACGACCGTTGGGCTCGGCACCTGCCGCACGTCCTGAATCACTACTGCGACTGACGCACACGATCCGTGATCATTTACATGACCCCGTCAATGGAGATGCGACCTGGGTCGGACGGTGATCTCGTTCTGCGGGGTGACCGTTTCCGCTGACGGCCGGGGTCCACTGGTAGGGCCGCAACCAGCGGAGCGAGTAGTGGAGGGGCAAGGCACGTGTCATGGTTCGCGCAGGTCCTGGACGCCTTGGGTGATCTGCCGCCGGCGGCCGTGCTGGGGGCAGCCGGGGTGTTCAGTGCCGTCGAGTCGGGCCTCGGCATCGGCATCGTGGTGCCGGGTGAGACGGCGGTGCTCGTCGCCGGGGCGGCCGTGCACGGCGAGGCGCTGCTGATCGCTCTGTTCGTCGTCGTCGCCCTGGCCGCCAGTCTCGGCGATCACGTGGGGTACGTCCTCGGGCGCCGTTACGGCGAGCGGCTCCGCGGGGCGGCTCTGCTGCGCCGCGTCACCGACGCGCAATGGGACCGTGCGGTCCTCGCCCTGCGCAGGCGCGGCGCGTGGGCCGTGTTCCTCACCCGCCTGCTGCCGGTGATCCGGACGCTGACCCCCGCGGCAGCCGGGATGGCCCGCGTGCGCTACGCACACTTCCTGCCCGCCTCCCTGGCGGGCGCGGCCACGTGGTCGGCCCTGTACGTCTTCGGAGGCGCCCTCGCCGGTGCCTCGGCCGAGCGGCTGGGCGCGTACCTCGGCACAGCGGGGTGGGCCGTGATCGGCGTACTCGCCGCCCTGGCCGTGGGGGTCTGGATGCTCCGGCGCAGGACCGCCGCTCCCTCCCGGCCACGCCCTGATCGACCCTGAGATGCCGGAACGGGCGTGGTCCCGGTCCGGCCGCCTCTGTTCGGCCTGGTGTGCCGCTGTCCCGGTGTCAGTTCGTCTGCGTGTTGATCAGGTGGTCGCCGAAGTAGCCGACCACGACCAGGCCGCTGTTGTCGGTGTCGTCGAGGAAATGCAGGCGTGGCGCCGGGGGCTCGCCGTCGCCGATGCGGATGTGCTCGACCATGACGGCCGTTCCGGTCGGTGAGATCTCCGTGGGGACCCGGAAGGTGCGGTCGGACCGTCCTCGCGGGCTGCTGCGGGCGTACTGACTCTCGGAGTGGGAGATCTTCTGTTCGCTGATCAACGGGGTGCTCTGGGCCGCGCAGTACGCGCGGAGGTTGGCGAAGACGGCACCCGCACTGCCGCCGCCCGTCGCCCGCGCGAGGTTCTTGGCCTCCGCGTAGATCTGCATGACGGCCAGGGCGTCGGCCAGACGGGCCCGCCACCGGGGGGCCTTGCTGTGGTGGTCCAGCTTCCGCGCGTCCCCGGGGTCGGCGGTGATCTCCAGACACGCACAGTACTGCCGGGCGCGCTCCAGGATGCCGGCGAAGTTCGACGCTTCGAGTCGCTGCCGCAGCGCGCGTGCGCCGGCGTCGTCGGGCCCTTCGTCGTCGTGGCGGGGCTGGAGGCGTGCGGCGAGCGCGTCGCGGGAGCGCAGGGCCGCGCGCCGCTCGGCTTCGCTCGCTTCCAGCATGGCCCGCAGCGTGGCCCGGTCCGCCTCGCTCTCCGTCAGACGCCGGGACAGCTCCTCCGCCTCTGGTGCCTCGGGCGCCTTCCGCACCTCGAACGTCCGGTCGGACAGCTGCGATTCCACTCGCTTCTCCAGGTTCCTGCCCTGGCGCAGGAGCGCGTTGGCTCTCTCCACGTTGCGCTCCGCCTCGCGGCGGCGTTCCGTCTCGGCGGCCACCTTCCGTTCCAGACGGTCGATGTCGTGCTGGTAGCCCTCGATGAGGTCTCTGGCCTTCGTGCGGAACTCCTCCAGCTCTCGCACGAGCTGGGCCGACATGTACGCCGTCTGAAACGGACGCTCTGCCCCAGGCCCGAAGGGGCTGCTCCTCTTCATGGCTCCTCCAGGACGACTCGACAAGTCCAGCACGCCGTCAGGGCGCTCACCGCTCCAGCACCGCCTCGAAGGCGTCCCCGTACCTCCCGCGCTCGCCCCATCCTGGGGGCGCGAGCGGGCGGCCCGCAGGCGAAGTGCTGTTCTGGGCGCAATCCCGTTGGCCTCCGTACGGGTGGACCGCCATCTCAACGGATGGCTACATACAGTTACCCGACGTAGCGGTATGTATCTCCCCGCTGATCGCGCGCTATGCGAGCGAAACAAGCCACTTTCCGGGATCCCTCACAGGCAGCCCGAACGCGAGGGACCGCGCGCCGGAGGGCCGCCCACTCGGTGCGCTCCTGGCGGGCATCTCACCTGCGCTCCCGGCTCGGCGCCTGCCTGTGCCCCGCGAGATTAAGGGCTGGCGCGAGCGGCGGACCGCGGCCTGGCTCGCCGCCGTCTCGCGCCGTGAGCACGTCCGTGAGCGGGTGGGGGCGCTGCTGCTGGAGAGCGAGGTCTGCTGTGCGGCTGGGGGCTACTCTGTGGCCCTGGCCAGTTTCGGCACGGCCGAGGACGCCGATCTGCTCGCCGCCTACCTGGATCGCTACCTACGTCGGCCGGATCTCGCCTACGACCAGCCGACGGTGATGGGCGCCTTGGCCCACGCCGACTCCGCCCTGGGCGGCGACCGCGCCGACCGCTTCCTACGGGAGGACGGCCTGTGTCACACCTGGTTCCGGGACGCGCCCCACATGCGCGGGGACGACGGCATCTCCAACTACGCGGGCGGCATCCGCCTTGCCTGCGCCGTCGTGGACGAGTGCGCCGGCGTCTGAACCCGGAGCCCGTCCCTGCGGGGCACCTTCGAGAACACGACGGCGCGGGCGAGGCGGATGCCGCCCGCGTCGGTGGTAGCGCGGATCCGTTCTTCCGGCGGCCCCTGTGGCTGCAGACCCGCTGCGCCGGTCACATCTTGTGGGCCTATAACGAGGAGCACGTCGACGAGCTGTCCGCCTATGTCGGGGCGCGATTGCGAGAGCGTGGCGGCGCGCAGTCGACGATGTCGATGTTCGCTCGCCTGCCGGCGTGGATGAAGGTGTCGGACCATCGCGCGGAGGTTCTGGCCGGACTGGAAACGCTGCGGGCGCTGGCCGAACGGGTGACACCCGCCGACCGCTCCGATGCCGCGCACGAGCGCGGTGACCATCCCCGAGCGCACAGAAGCATGTACTTCCGGGGCGGCCCCTACGAGTCCTGAAGGCCCTGGTCACAGCCATTCGTTGACGCGCCCGCGAGGGGCCGGGCTGTCTCCCCCTCGTCGAGGCCGCAAGTGACGCGCACGGTGCCGTGCCGGCTGCCCCGCAGCACCGAGGAGACCTCGACCTGAAGACGTCGCCGGTAGCCGAAGCGACCCACGGCCACCGGCACCACGGCGGTCGCGGCACCCGCCACGAGGGCCGATGAGGCCAAGGGCTGCGTTCATGTTCCGAAGGCCGACAAGGCTGAGCCGGTGCCGGTGACGCCATTCGGTCACGGGTGGTGTGAAGTCTTGACGGCTTCCCGGGGGTTCAGTTGACTCCGCCGTGACTTTCGTCCGGTGGTCCAGACCTCGGAGGCGCTTCGTGAGATCCGTACGTGTGAGACCGGCCAGGCGCCGGTTCGGAACCGCTCTGCTGGCCGCGGCCGGTGTGCTCGTCGGCCTGCTCCCGCTCTCCCAGACCTCGGCCGCCGCCGCGGAACCGCCGCCGACGGCGGTGGACCGGTTCGAGGGGGAGGTCCCGTTCGCCGGGCCGCCCGCCGAGGGGATCTTCACCTGGGGCAGCGACGGCGACGACCAGCCGCGCCTCGAGCTCCGGGAGCGTGCCGACGCGCCCGAGGGTGCGCGGGTGCTGCACGGCTCGTACGACATCAGCGGCTGGGGCGGGTTCAGTCATGACTTCGCCTTCGACCGGCCCGCGCACGACTGGAGCGGGCGGGCGGGGCTGCGGTTCTGGTGGTACGGGCAGAACACCGCCCCGCTGCCGCCCGGCTCGGGGCCTCGGGTGGCCTTCGAGATCAAGGACGGCGGGGCCAACGGCGAGGCGTCCGAGCTGTGGACGACCTCGTTCACGGACGACTGGCAGGGCTGGCACCTGGTCGAGATCCCGTTCTCGCGCTTCGAGTACCGCACCGACTACCAGCCGGTCGGCGGGATCGACCAGGTGCTCGGGCTGAACGCCATGTGGGGGTACGCCTTCACGTTCCCGGTGGGGCGGCCCGGCGAGTTCATGATCGACGGGATGCAGGTGTACGGGGCCGCCGACCCGGTCGTGCGGACCAAGGTGGTCACCGACACGGTCGTTCACCCTGTGAAGGAGGGCGGCTCCGCCGAGGTCCGGCTGTCTGTGGCCACCACCGGCTCCGGTCCGCTGACCGAGCCGGTGACGGTCGACTACGTCGCCGGGGGCGGTACCGCGATCCCCGGCGACGACTTCCGGCCCGCCGCCGGGTCGCTCACCTTCCCGGCCGGCACGCCTTCCGGGACCTCCCGGACCCTCACCGTGACCACCGTGAAGGACCGGACCGGGGAGACCGCCGAGACCGTCCCGGTGAAGCTGACGGTGACCGGCGCGCGGGCGCCCGCGGAGGACCCGCTGGTCGTGATCGACGCGCACGGGCTGCCGTACCTCGACGCGCGGCTGCCGGTGCGCGCGCGGGTCGCGGACCTGCTGGCGCGGATGACCCCGGAGGAGAAGGCCGGGCAGATGACGCAGGCCGAGCGCAACGCGCTGAAGGCGCCGGGTGACATCGCCGCGTACGCGCTGGGCTCGCTGCTCTCGGGCGGCGGCTCGGTGCCGACCCCCAACACGGCGGCCGGCTGGGCGGACATGGTGGACGGCTTCCAACTGCGCACCCGGGCGGCCCGGCTGCAGATCCCGCTGATCTACGGAGTGGACGCCGTCCACGGGCACAACAACCTGACCGGGTCGACGATCATGCCGCACAACATCGGCCTGGGCGCGACCCGCGACCCCTCGCTGGTCGAGCGGACGGGCGCGGTCACCGCGGCCGAGGTGCGGGCGACCGGCGTCCCGTGGGACTTCGCGCCCTGCCTGTGCGTGACCCACGACGAGCGCTGGGGGCGGTCCTACGAAGCCTTCGGCGAGGACCCGGCGCTGGTCACCGCCATGGAGACGGTCATCCGCGGCATGCAGGGCACGCCGGACGGGCGGGACCTGGACCGGCCTGACAAGGTGCTGGCCACGGCGAAGCACTACGTCGGCGACGGCGGCACCGCGTACGGATCCTCCACCACCGGCTCGTACACCATCGACCAGGGTGTCACCCGGGTCACCAGGGAGGAGCTGGAGGCGGTGCACCTGGCGCCGTTCCGGGAGGCCGTGCGGCGCGGGGTGGGGACGGTCATGCCCTCGTACTCCTCGGTGGACTTCCTCGATGACGACGCCGGGCCGGTGAAGATGCACGCGAGCGCCGAGCTGATCAACGGGGTGCTGAAGCAGCGGATGGGCTTCAAGGGCTTCGTCATCAGCGACTGGCAGGCCATCGACCAGATCCCCGGGGACTACGCCAGTGACGTGCGGACCTCGGTCAACGCGGGGCTCGACATGATCATGGTGCCGACCGCGTACCGGGAGTTCCACCGCACGCTCGTCGGCGAGGCGGCGGCGGGCCGGATCCCGGCGGCCCGGATCGACGACGCGGTGGCGCGGATCCTGGAGCAGAAGTTCCGGCTCGGCCTGTTCGAGAAGCCGTACGCCGACCGGTCCGGGCTCGGCGCGGTCGGCTCGGCGGCGCACCGGGCGGTGGCCCGGGAGGCGGCGGCGAAGTCGCAGGTGCTGCTGAAGAACGCGGGCGGGCTGCTGCCGCTGAAGCCCGATCAGAAGGTGTACGTCGCCGGGTCCAACGCGGACGACCTGGGCAACCAGAGCGGCGGCTGGACGGTCTCCTGGCAGGGGTCCTCTGGGCGGATCACCACGGGCACCACGATCCTGGAGGGGATGCGCGCGGCCGCCGCCTCGCCAAACTCGGTGACGTACTCCAAGGACGCCTCGGCGCCGCTGACCGGGTACGACGCCGGGGTCGTGGTCGTCGGCGAGACCCCGTACGCGGAGGGTGTCGGCGATGTGGGCAACGGGCACGACCTGGAGCTCTCGGCGGCCGACCGGTCGGCCGTCGACCGGGTGTGCGCGGCGATGCGCTGCGCGGTGCTCGTGGTGTCCGGGCGGCCGCAGCTCGTCGGGGACCGGCTGGACCGGATGACGGCCCTGGTGGCGTCCTGGCTGCCGGGCACCGAGGGCGACGGGGTCGCCGACGTGCTGTACGGGAAGCGGGCGTTCACCGGCCGGCTGCCGGTGACCTGGCCGCGCTCGGAGGCGCAGCTCCCGGTCAACGTCGGGGACGCCGTCTACGATCCGCAGTTCCCGTACGGCTGGGGGCTGACCACGCTCGGCACGGCTCCGCGGGGCGGGGAGGCCGCGCTGCGGGCCCTGGCCGTGACGGCAGCGGTGGTCGAGCGGACCGCCGGGGCCGACTCGCCGGCCGGGCGCGCGGTGGCCGACCGGGCCCGGGCGATCGCCGCGCAGCGGATCGACGGACGGTTCGGCCCCGCGGTCGCAAAGCCGTTCGCCGAGGCGGACCACCTGTTGCTGACGGGTGACCTGACGGGCGCGGTGGAGCGGCTGACGGTGGCCTTCCGGGCTGCCGCCGACGCCGCTCCGTAGGGGAAGGGGACGGGCCCGAGGCCCTCGCGCCGGACGGTGCGGGGGCCTCGGGCATGTCCGGGGGTACGCGGTAGGCGGTACGCGAAACGCGTTACGCGTTACGCGGTACGGGCGTCCGGGCCCGGGTCAGCCGGTGAAGGTCCACTTCTGGTTGGCGTTGCCGGTGCACCACCAGATCAGGACGGGGGTTGTGTCGGCCGGGTTCTGGTCGCGGACGTCGACGCATTTGTCGGCCGGGATGTTGACGAGGTCCCGGGTGGTGGCGTTGTAGTCGAAGCGTTGGGCGCCGGTGCCGTTGCAGTCCCACAGCTGGACCTTGGTCCCGGGGTCCGTGGAGGCGGCGTTGACGTCGAGGCACTTGCCGAGGGCGCGTACGGTGCCGTCGCCGGGCAGGGTCCAGCGCTGCGCGGCGGTGCCGTTGCAGGTGTAGAGCTGCACCTGGGTGCCGTTGGCGGTCTGCGAGCCCGCCACGTCGAGGCATTTGCCGGCCAGTCCGGTGAAGGCGCCGGTGCGGCCCCCGCCGCCGTCGGCGGTGGTGACGCGGACGTAGTCGACGACCAGTTGGTTCGGGAACGGGGTGGAGCCGTCCGGGTTCCCCGGCCAGTCGCCGCCGACCGCGAGGTTGAGGATGAGGAAGAAGGGCTTGTCGAACACCCACTGCCGACCGCCGAGGTCGGCCGGGGTGCGCCGCTGGTAGACCTGTCCGTCGACCGACCAGGAGACGGCTCCGGGAGACCAGTCCACGGCGAAGGTGTGGAAGTCGTCGGCGAAGGCCCGCCCGCCGGGGAGGGTGTAGGCGGCGCCGATCCCGCCGCCGCCGGAGTAGCCGGGGCCGTGCAGGGTGCCGTGGACGGTGGAGGGTTCGTACCCGACGTTCTCCATCACGTCGATCTCGCCGCTGTTGGGCCAGCCGACCTGGCCGATGTCCTGGCCGAGCATCCAGAACGCGGGCCACATGCCCTGGCCGCGCGGCACCTTCATCCGGGCTTCGACGTGCCCGTACGTGGAGGTGAACCGGCCGGAGGTGTTGAGCCGCGCCGAGGTGTACTCGCACCGGCCGTACCAGCACTGGTAGTTGCCGGGGTTCTCGCGCCGGGCGGTGATCACCAGGTTGCCCCGGCCGTCGAGGGCGGCGTTGGACGCGCCGGGGGTGTACCACTGGCGCTCGTGGTTGTTGACGTTGTCTCCGGTCTCGACGTTCCAGCGGCCGGGGTCGGCGGCGGCGCCGGACGGGCCGTCGAAGTTGTCTTCGAAGGTGACGGCGGTGGGCTGGGCGGCGGGCTGGGAGCTCTCGGCGGCCTCCAGGCGGTGGGGTCGCGGGGTGGCCGCCGTGGACGTCGTCCAGCTGAGGGAGACGGTCACGGCTGCGGTGAGCAGAGCCGCCAGTCGTAACGACCGGCTGATGCGGGAGGGGGCGGACATGGGTACCTCGATTCGAGTACTGGTCCGGACCTGTGCGTGAGGGGAGTGAATCGCCTTGACGCGTCCCGGTCAAGTCGATGGGCCTCGCCAGCAGCCGGGCGCCGTGGGAGCGTGCCCGAGGACGGCGCGGAGTGCCCGGCCAGGACCTAGCGGCCGCCGTCCTCTCTGCCAGCGCCTGGAGTGAGGTTGGGCCAGGGATGCCCGGCTCTGTCGGAGGCGGCTGACCGCAGAAGGTCAAGAAGAGTGCGCCCCGGGTAACCCTGAAAACTCGCGTAGGTGCCGCGGTAGTAGCAACTCCAGTAGCTCACGACCCGCCGTTGAATGCTCGCGAAGTAGGCTGGGTTCTCCACGATGAACTGCCCGTAGGCGAGGTGGCCGCCGGTGCCGGGCGCGGCGAGATCACGGAGCTCATCGCAGATGACGATCATGATCTCCAAGACGTACTCGCCGACCAGCTCCACGACGAAGGGGACGACCCACGGGTCCGTGGATCGAACGATCTTCTCCAGATGGCGTTGCCTGACCACCCCGTCGCAGTGCCTTGAGTAAAGGCAGTGCAGAAGCCGCCTTTGGCGCGACGAAAGGGACGCCACCGCGTCAGCCAGCGGCTCGTCGTTGTAGAGGCGGTAGGGGATCAAGACCTGCTGGCCCTCCACAACGACCGAAAACGGCGCTGCCGGCAGCCGGCGAGAAGCAGGCATGACCGACGCTACTGCCTCGGCATCGCCTGCGAGCTCGGCCGGGAACGCCATGGTCAACGAATAGCTTCGATCGGGCGGCTGCACGAGCCGAGCATAGGCGGACGCCCCAGCCACGAGTCCGGCCCCCACCACCTCACGGCCACCCAACCCGGCGAACGTATGCGGTCGGAGAGCTAGCGCAGCTCCTGGTGGAGCTCCGCGATGTAGTCGCCGGGGAAGCGGACCATCGCGTTCTTGCGTGCGGTGCCGGTGTACGGGCCCCACACGATCTGCGCGCCCGCCGCGCGGGCCTTACTCAGGGTCATGTCGAGGTCCTCCACGCGGTAGCCGGTGGTCTCGCGCCCGGAGGGGTAGGGCAGGTGCCGGTCGGTGACACTCACGACCGTGCCGCCCGACGGGGAGGCCAGGGCGATCCGGCGGTACGTCTCCCCCGGGCGCCCGATCTCGCCGCCGTCCGCGTCGCGACGGTCCGAGACGACGCGACCGCCGGTGAAGCGCCCGTAGGAGGCGAGGAAGGGGCCGAGTGAGTCGGGCGTCAGGTAGACGCGGTTGTCCGGCACCGACTCCAGGGGCGGGTACGAAGGCTTCGTGGTGTGCCAGTACAGCTGGGTGTTGACGCCCCCGGGGAACTGCACGATCGCGTCGCGCCCGATGGGGTCGTCGAACGGCGCGACGACCAGCTGCGCTCCGGCCCGCCGGGCGAGCCGGACGGCCTCGTCCAGGTCCTCGACGAGCCAGCCGGTGCGTTCCGCGCCGAACGGGAAGGGGACGGGCGTCTTGAAGTCGAACACCGAGAGGGTGCCGACCGGCGAGAAGACGAGCTCCGACTCGGTCGTGCTGGGCGTCGGAGTGACGTGCGTGAGCACCTTCGCCGTGTGCGTCCCGCCGAAGGTGGCCCCCCAACTGGCGGCGAACGCGTCCACCGAGCCGGGGCTGACGTACACATACGTGGTGTCGTACTGGGGCCCCACTGCCGGGCTCGGGGCGGCCACGGCGACCGCCTTCTCCTCCCGGGCCGATGAGGGCGCGCCGCCGCCCAGCACGCCCACCACCATGAGGGCCGACAGCGTCATCGCCAACGTCCTGCGCTTCATCTCCGGGGATCCCTTCCGCCGTGGTCGCGTCAGCGGGAAGGCTAGGCACGCGCGGCCGGGGCGGCTTTGGCGACAGCGCCCGGGCGTACGCCGTTCCGCGCACACGCCGACAAGGAGCAGGGCCGCGTGATCCGCCGCTACGTCATCCGGCGAATCCGCCGCGCCAACGACGACCGCCTACGGAAGCTCGTCAGCAGAACCGCCATCGCCTGCGCCCAGCCCCGCGACACCGGCGGCCACCGCCTCGGCGACGTCCGAGGTCACCAGTCGACAGGAATCGGTCTCGACCAGGAACGGCGGCTGACCGCCCGGTCCGGTATCGAGCTGGACGCGGTTCAGGACCGTCCCGACACCCAGGAAGTACGCGTTGGTGGCGTGGGACACCTGGAGACTTGGATCAGGTCCGGCAGGATCTGGTGGCGCCGCCCGAGGTGGGACTCTGCCCGGCTCGACACCTCTGGCGGTCACATCTCCGCCGCGAACGACCCCGGATCCTCCGGGGCCCGGGCCAACTCCCAGGTGCCGCACACCACCAACGCACACAACCCCGCGAGGACACGCCACCAAGGCGCACACCCGACCGAGCCCTCCTACTAGGCAGGCCATCGGAAATGCCGGCCACCGTCACCGCTCCTATCGCCACGGTCGTCGCCCCACGCGAATCGGCCCTCCATGGCCGAGCCACTCGTTCCGTCACAGGGGCCCGAGGTGTCCTTCGACGACGGTCTCGGTGATCAGGGGGCGGGCCCATAGTGCGAGGATCTCGTTGGCCAGGGCGACGGTCACGCGTGGATCCCGGTCGCTGTACGCGAGGATGGCCGCGGCGGACAGGCCGCGCGGGACCGCGTCGGCGTCGAGTAGGACGCGCCAGTCCTCCGGGGGGAGTTCGAGGAACTCCAGGCCGGTCAGCCCGGCGATCTCCAGCGGGTCCGCGAGGGCTCCGGGGTAGCTGGAGAGGGTGCGGAGGCGAGGCAGTCCGAAGACGGGTGCCAGGCTGAGGGGTTCGCCGTCCTGGACTCCGAGGCTGAGCACCTCCAGCTCGGGGTGGGCCGCGGCCTCCACGCTCCGGACGCTCTGGTGGTTGACGTGCGCCACGTGGGGCAGATCCCTCCAGCGGCGGCCGGAGTACCAGTTCCGCTCGGGGTCCCGGACCAGGTCGGTCAGCGACTCGGCGAACAACTCGGCACCGATGCTCTGCTCGTGGTCGAGCACGATGATCTGCCCGATGTGGCCGCGAGGACCCGGCGTCAGGTCGACGGCCACCAAGTCCCCGCCGCCGGTGTCGCCGATGACGATCCATCCGGGCGAGCCCGCCAGGCCCTGGACGGCGGCGTCGGGCGGGGTGACGGCGACCTCGTTCGACGCGTGCTCCCAGCGGAACGGTTGGCGCGAGCTTCCGGCGACGAAGAGGTCCTCCAGAGGCAACAGTTCGAAGCCGATTGTCTCCAAGTCCCACTGCATCGCCTCCGCCCCGTCCGCCCCCAGGTCCGGCCACTCCTCCCGCACCCGGATCACCCGGTAGAGCACCTTGATCTCCTCGGGCAGCTCGACGCCCAGGCGGGCCTCCGCGGAGGCGATCTCCGCGTCGTTGGCGCCGATCGCCTCGGGCGCCCGCTCGCGGAGCGTTCGCTCAAGCCACGCCAGGTCCACGGACGGAGCCGGCCGCGCCCCCGGCACGGCCTGCGGCAGGCGACGCCACGGCTCGGGTACGGCATTCTCGACCAGGCGCAGCGCACCCGGGTGAGCGTTCCCCAGGCCGGGATCGACGGCGGAGCCCGGGTCGAACAGACGGAGCTCGGTCGTCCCGTCGGGCGAGACCTCCAGCGTGAACGAGACGTCGGTGCCCCCCGCCGCGGTGAGGGCGTCCCGTACTCGCTCGATCGCGTCGAACTCTTCCTGCATGTCCGAGACCAGATGAGCGCGTCCGGGCTGCCTGCGCCGCCTCCCCGTCGGCACGCTCCACGAGTGCAGACCGACGCTCCCCGCCACGTACCCGCCCGGCGCCTCCAGCGCCTGGGCGTGGGTTGCCCGCAGGAGCCGCAGCAGGGGCTCCCAGGTGGAGAAGTCGTGGAGCGGGGACAACTGTGGCCTCCGGGGTATCGAGTGACCGGTGATTACGCATCAGTAATCACTCATCAGTGATCGGTGATCGGTGATCATGACGGTGGCGATTATGTCCTTCGCCACTGACAGCCGCGCGCGACGACGGTGAGCGGCTCCCCTTCGCAAGGATTCGGCGCGTCTTCATAGGGAACTCATATGCAAACGCCAGGGGGATTCACAGCCGGGCAGCGCACCCTTTCGGCCCATGAGATCTGTGATCAGAGGCCGGGCCCTCCTGGTCAACAGCGCGCTTGCCGTGCTGCTGGCAGGGGGCGTCGGCTTCGCTTACGTGTCGTTGGGGGACGACGAGGCGACCGCCTCGGCCACCACGAGGACCACGACCGTCATGCGCGGGGACCTGACGACCTCCGTGGCGGCGTCAGGATCGGTGGAGAGCGCTACGAAGCGGGCGCTGACCTTCGCCGGCTCGGGGACCGTGACCAGGATTCACGTCAAGGTCGGCGCCACGGTGAAGAAGGGGCAGAAGCTGGCCGAGCTGGACCGGACCGAAGCGCAGGAGCAACTTGACGCCGCCCGCGCCGAGTTGGCGGTCGCCGCCGATGGCGACACCAGCACCGCGCAGGGCTACGCGAGCTACGTGCAGGCGAAGAACGCCGTGAGCGCCGCCCAGCGCGCGCTCGACGGGACGGTGCTGTACGCGCCGTTCGCCGGGACCGTCACCGCCGTGAACGGCGACGTGGGGGACGCGGCTTCGGGCTCCTCGGGGGCCTCCGGATCCGCCGGCTCCTCCGGATCCTCCGCTTCCTCGGGCTCCTCCGGCTCCTCCGGCTCCTCGTCGAGCGGCTTCATCGAGCTCGCCGATCCGGCGAAGGTCCAGGTGACGGGCAGCTTCACCGAGTCGGACGCCACCAAGCTCAAGGTGGGACAGGCGGCGACCGTCACCTTCGCCGCCCTGCCGGGCGTCACCGCCCAGGGCAAGGTCGCCGCGATCGACAGCACGCCGACCACCGAGAACAACGTCGTCACGTTCGCGGTGACGATCGTCCTGGACGCGAAGCCCGCGCAGGTGCGGATCGGGCAGACGGCCGCCGCGACGGTGACCGTCTCGAAGGCCGACGACGCCCTGTACGTACCGAACGCGGCGGTCATGAGCGCCGGCGGGCAGAGCACCGTGACGGTGCTGGAGAACGGCAGGCCGGTGGTGAAGTCGGTGACGGTGGGCATCGTCGGCAGCTCGGGTACGGAGATCACGTCCGGGCTGAGCGAGGGCGAGCAGGTCCGGATCACGGTCGCCACCGGTACCAGCGGCACCGGCTCCGGGGCCCAGACGCAGCGCGGCGGATTCGGTGGCGGCGGGATGGTCCCCGGGGGCGGCGGACGCGGCACGGGCGGCGGCCGATGAGCAGCGCCGCCACCCCCTCCCCCGTACCGGACTCCGTACCCGTACCCGCCGGCGTCCCCTCCCCCGTACTCGACGTCCGTGGTCTCACCAAGGTCTACGGTCAGGGCGAGACCGCCGTCCACGCGCTGCGCGGCGTCGGCATGACGGTCGAGCGGGGCGACTACGTGGCGATCATGGGGCAGTCGGGCTCCGGCAAGTCGACGCTGATGAACATCCTGGGCTGCCTGGACGTGCCGACGGAGGGGCGGTACCTCCTGGACGGCACGGACGTCAGCGGGCTCAGCGAGCAGCAGTTGTCGATCCTCCGGAACCGGAAGATCGGTTTCATCTTCCAGAGCTTCAACCTCATACCCCGTATGACGGCGCTCGCCAACGTCGAACTCCCCCTCGCCTACGGCGGCGTGAAGGCGGCGGAGCGGCGCTGCCGGGCGCTCGCCGCGCTGGACCTGGTCGGGCTCTCCGACCGGACCGGCCACGAGCCGAACGAGCTGTCCGGCGGGCAGCAGCAGCGCGTCGCCGTGGCGAGAGCCCTGGCCACCGCCCCGTCCCTGCTGCTCGCCGACGAGCCGACCGGCAACCTCGACAGCAAGTCGACCCTCGACGTCCTCGACGTCCTGGACCGGCTCTCGGCCTCCGGCCGCACCATCGTCCTGATCACTCACGAGGACGAGGTCGCCAAGCGCACCAGGCGGGTGATCCGCCTGGTCGACGGCGACATCGTGGAGGACCGCAGACAATGAACCCCTTCGAGATCCTGCGGTTCGCCCTGCGCGGTCTGAGCGCCAACAAGCTCCGCAGCGGCCTGACGACCCTCGGCATCCTCATCGGCGTCGGCGCCGTCATCCTGCTGGTGGCCGTGGGCAACGGCTCCTCCCGGCAGATCCAGGACAGCATCGCCCGCCTGGGCGCGGGCGCGCTCACCGTCTCCACCTCGACCACCGGACAGGGCGGCGGCGCCCGCCAGGCCGGCCCCGGTGGATTCGGCGGCTTCGGCGCGGCCGGCGGCCAGCAGACGAACACCGGGCCGCGCACCCAGGCCAAGAAACTCACTGTCGAGGACGCCAAGGCACTGGTCGACCCGGTGAACGCGCCGTCGGTCGAAAGCGCCTCCCCCGTCGTCAACGCCAGCGCGCAGACGACCACGTACCTGACCTCCAGCCACAGCATCGGACAGTTCGTCGGCAGCGACACCGCGTACTTCAAGGCGAACAACAAGAAGTTGCAGCGCGGCTCGCTCTTCACCGCCGAGCAGGTCGCCTCGGGCGCCAAGGTCGCCGTCATCGGGCAGACGGTCGCCGAGGAACTCTTCGGCCGGGTCGACCCGATCGGCAAGAAGATGAACGTCAACGGCGCCTTCTTCACCGTGTCCGGCGTCCTGGCCGAGTCCGGCTCGTCGTCGAGCGGCTTCCAGGACGCCGACGACACCGCCATCGCCCCCTACACCGCCGTCCAGGGCACGCTCACCAGCTACGGCGCGCTCAGCCAGATCGTCGTCCAGGCCAGGACCCCGGGCGCCGTCGACGCCGCCCAGGCCGAGGTGACCACCGTCCTGAACCAGCGGCACGGCACCACGGACTTCCAGGTCTTCAACCAGGCGAGCCTTCAGTCGGCCGTCGCCGAATCCAGCCAGACCTTCACCGTCCTGCTCGGCGCCGTCGCCGCGATCAGCCTGCTCGTCGGCGGCATCGGAGTCACCAACATCATGCTCGTCACGGTCACCGAACGCACCCGCGAGATCGGCATCCGCAAGGCCATCGGCGCTCCCCGCGGAGCCATCCTCGGCCAGTTCATCGCCGAGGCCACGATCCTCTCCCTGATCGGCGGCATCCTCGGTGTCGCCGCGGGAGTCATCGGCAGCGGCTTCGAGATCGTCGGCGTGCGGCCCGTGATCGCCCCCTGGTCGATCGGCCTCGCGCTCGGCGTATCAGTCGCCATCGGCCTCTTCTTCGGCAGCTACCCGGCCAACCGCGCCGCTTCCCTGCGCCCGATCGAGGCGCTGCGTCATGAGTGAGGACAGATCCTTGAACCGACCTTCGAACCGACCCTCGGACGAATCTTCGGACCAGTCTTCCGGCCGCCCTTCGGACCCGGCTTCGGACCGACCTTTGAACCGACCTTCGGGCCAAGCCCCGGAGCAAACTCCGGACCAAGCCCCCGACCAGAGCACCGACATCCTGGCCGACTCCCCCTTCTCCGGGGACCTCGACGCCGCGCTCAAGTCGGCGCCCGCGCGCAGGCGTCTGCCCGGCGTGGCGCTCTTCCTGGCCGCGGGCATCGTGGCCGTCGGCGGGTTCATCGGCGGCGTGTACGCGGAGAAGGGCGACGGCTCGGCCTCCGCCGACCGGCCGGGCGGCGGCCAGTCGTTCGGCGGGCAGCTGCCGGGGGGCGGCGGGCAGCTGCCCGGCGGCCGGGCTCAGGGCGGCGGCTCGGGTTTCCCGGGCGGAGGCCAGAACGGAGGCCAGGGCGGAGGCGGTCAAGGCAGCGGCCCGGGCGGCGGCCAGGGACGGCAGGGCATGTCCTTCGGGACCGTCAGCAAGATCAAGGACGGGGTGGTGGAGGTCACCACCCAGGACGGCAGGACGGTCGAGATCAAGACCGGGGACTCCGTCATCCTCCGGCCCCAGGGCGGCGTCGGCCGGGGCTCGGCTCCGGCTGACGCCCCGACCGCAGGGACGCAGGGGTGACCGGGATGACCGGAACCCCCAGGACGGCCGGCACGGTCGGTACGGCCGGGCTCGGCGGCGACGGCCCGCAGAGTGGGGGCTGACCGGTGGCGACAGCGAGAAGACGCCGGACGGTGACGGGGACGGCGACGGGGAGGGGGCGCCGGACGGCCGCCGTGTACGGCGTGCTCGGCGCCGTCCTGATGGGCGGCGGGCTCATGGCCGTACGGGCGGAGGGCAGCACCGTCGCCTCTCCGGCCAGGGAACCCGCCACCGCCGCCCCCGATGTCGAGGCCGACGCGGACCCGTCCGCCTCCGGGACGCTGGAGAGCCCCACCACTCGGACGCTGTCGTTCACGAACGGCGGCACGGTGACGACGCTCAAGGTGAAGGCCGGCCAGAAGGTGAGGAAGGGCGACGTGCTGGCGCAGGTCGACTCCGCCGAGTCCGTCGAGAGCCGGACGGCCGCCCACTGGTCGTACCTCTCGGCGTCCCAGGAGTTGAACGGGGCCGGGGAGGAGGGGTACGCGAAGGCGTACGCGTCCTATGTGAAGGCTCGTAACACGTACCGCGAGGCGGAGCGGGCGGTGGAGGGTACGAAGATCGTCGCCCCGTTCGCCGGTACGGTGACCGCGGTCGACACAGAGGTCGGGCAGGAGGTGGCCAAGGGGGCCGCGGTCCTCACCCTCACGGACCTGTCCAAGCTGCGGGCCAGCGCCGACTTCACCGAGGCCGACGTCGTGGGGCTGGCCGAAGGGCAGAAGGCGTCGGTCACCCTCGGCTCCTCGGGTGCGACGGTCCAGGGCCGGGTGACCTCGGTGTCGCCCGTGCCCGTCGCCGCGGAGAGCTCGGGCGGCACCGGGCAGGGAGGCGGTGGACAGCAGTCCTCGACCCAGGTGGTCCGCTACACCGTCCTCGTCTCCCTCGACGCGCTCCCCGCGACGGCCCGGGTGGGCGAGGCGGTGACCGTCGAGGTGCACGTCTGACCGGCGGTACGGGCGGATCCGAACCTGCGGCACGGACGGATCCGAGCAGGGCCCGGACGGCTCCTCGTCCGGGCCCTGCTCCGTGCCCCGGCCGTGCTCCGTGTCCAGGCCCGGCCGCAGGGCGAGTTGACCTTCGAGTTGGATGAACGTCGACAATCGGGGCCATGGACGGCACCACGGAACTCCTGAGCATCAGCGCCTTCGCGCGGCGGGTCGGTCTCGCCGCGAGCGCCCTGCGTTTCTACGACGACTGCCGCGTGCTGCGGCCGGCGTGGGTCGACGGGGCGACGGGATACCGCTTCTACAGTCCCGCGCAGGAGGCCCGTGCCCGTCTCCTGCGCAGTCTGCGGGAAGCGGGACTGCCGTTGGCCGAGGTCACCGTGGTGCTCGACGGGCCCGAGCACGAGGGCCGCGCGGTGCTGGAGCGGCACGTCGAGAGGATGCGGGACCAGGCGCGGACGGCCGAGGCCGCCGTCGCCGTGGTGCTGCGATCCCTCTCGGCTGCGAGCGGCATCACGGAAGTGCGGTTCGGCGGGGTGGAGTTGGCCAGTGCGGTACGTCAGGTGGTGCCGTCCGTGGGCTCCGACGTGGAGCTCCCCGCGCTGGGGTGCGTCCTCGTCGAGATCGATGACGGCGAGGTACGGCTGGTGGCCACCGACCGCTATCGCCTGTCGATGCGCGTCCTCAGGCCGACGTCATTCGACGGGGGCCCCGGCCGCCTGCTGGTACGCGCGGCTGACCTGATCGAGTTCGGGCGATGGGCGGCGCGGGTCCACGAGGTCACCCTCCAGGTCGGACCGGACGGCGCCCGGGCACGCGGTGGGACGGAGTCCCGTGTCCTGGTGACGGCCGATGACCCGTTCCCCGCCTACCGCGAGATGCTCGCGGCTCTGGCCCCGCCCCAGTACCGCGTGATCGTGGATCGGCTGGCCCTGCGCGCGGCGGTCGGCAGCCATGCGGGCGCCGCTCGCATCGCCCTGAGCTTCGCCGACGACGAGTTGGTCGTCTCGCGTGCCGATCACTCCGGCACCGGCCCCGGCTCCGGATCCCGCTCCGGCTCTGGCTCCAGCCCCGGCTCCGTCACCCTGCCCGCGGTCTGTCATGAAGACCTGCCCCGGCGGATCGGTTTCGACCCCGCCGTCCTGGGCCCCGCGCTGGAGGCCGGTGTCGGGCCCGACGTTCTGCTGGAGATCTCCGCCGTGGATCAGCCCGTCGTGGTGCGCTCCGCCGACCAGGGCAGCTTCACCACGCTGGTCATGCCCGTCGCCCTCGGCGCCTCCGGCTGACTCTTCCTCACTACCCACCCCACCCCCATGACCTCATGACCTCATGACCTCAGGAGAACCGTGACCGTCCCCGAGAACACCGTCGTGCGCCTGTGCGCGCAGGGTATGCAGGCCGAGGCCGAAGGGCGTGACGCCCGAGCACGGGAGTTGTTCCTTCAAGCCTGGGAGGCGGCCGAGGACGACTACGACGCCTGCGTCGCCGCGCACTACCTCGCCCGGCACCAGCCGACTCCGCAGGAGACGCTGCGCTGGAACCAGGAGTGCCTGAACCGTGCCGACAAGGTCGGCGACGACCGTGTCCGCGGCTTCTACGCCTCGCTTCACGGCAACATGGCGCGGGCCCACCGGGACCTGGGCCAGATCGAGCAGGCCCGCGAACACTTCGAGTCCGCCGCCGAGCACCTCGACGACGTCCCGGACGGCCCCCACCGGCAATGGCTCCGCTACCGCATCGCAGCGGGACTGCGTGCCACCGCCCGGTCCGCGCCACAGCAGCACGAAGACCCGGTCCGTGGACTCCTCGCCACGCTCTGCGCCCGCGCGGACCTCGAAGCCCTGACTCTGCTGCTGCCCCCTTACATGGGCAGCCTCGGCACGCCCGAGGACGAGGAACGCGTCACCATGGCCCTGCGCATGCTCCATGCCGAGCGGCGCCTTCCCGACGAGGAGCAGGCCGCCCTCAGCCACGCGATCAAGGTCCGTCACTGAGGGAGGCCGGCCGGCGGGCCGTACACGCCCGCCAGCTCGACCGCCAGGCGCGCGAGCCGTTCCCTCGCCTCCGGCGGGTCCAGCACCTCGACGCGGGAGCCGAGTCCGGCGAGTTGTGTCGCGACGACCTCCGGTGTCGGGCCGTCGACCTGTATCTCCGTCCACCCGTCGGGGCGGTCCGGGCCGACGCGCAGGCGTCCGGCGAACAGCCTCTCCAGCAGCGCCATGGTGCCCGGGCCCGGCTCCGCCCGCGCCCGGACCGTCGCCGCGTACAGCCGTTCCTCCAGGCGCGCGGCGAACGAGGCCCAGACCGTGGGGAGGTCGAAGCCGGGCGGCCGTACGACGGGCTCGCCGGTCGTCTCCGCCGAGGCGACCCGGCTGAGCCGGAAGGTCCGCAGGCCCCGCTCCGTATCGGCGACGAGGTAGTCGCGGCCCGCCTTCGCGACGATTCCGAGCGGGTGGACGGTGCGCACGCCGACGGGCTTGCCGGGACCGGCGTACCCGAGCCTCACCTGGATCCCGTCCACCACGGCCCGCCGGAGCGTGTCGAGGTGCGGACCGGCGGCCGTGACCTCGGCGCGCGACCAGTCCGTGCCGTCGGTGTGCCCGGCCCGCGAAGCGGCCTCGGCGCCCGGCCGCAGGGGCGCGGGCAGGGCGCGCACCAGCTTGCGCAGGGCCGTGCGGAGTTCGGGCGTGGCCGACGAGGGGCCCGCCAACAGGAACAGGGCGCGGATCTCCGCCGCGTTCAGCCCGGTGAGGTCCGTCCGGGCGCCGCCGACCAGCGACCAGCCGCCGCCGCGGCCACGCTGCGCGTACACGGGGATGCCCGCGGTCGACAGCGCCTCCAGGTCGCGGCGCGCGGTCCGCGGGGACACTTCGAGTTCGGCGGCGACCTCGGCGACGGTCACGCGGGTGCGCGTTTGGAGGAACAGCAGGGTGGCCACCAGGCGATCGGCTCTCATGCCGGCGATTCTCTTGGGCAAATAGGCCAGGAGATGACCTGTTTGGCTTCCAGGATGAGGGCATGACGAACAGCGAGAACACCACATCCTCGAATACGGACACCGATCGCCTCACTGGTCCCACCGGTCCTGCTGGTCTCACCGGCGATGACCCTCGCCGGGCCTTGATGCAGGCCGTCGCGCTGGCCGGACGTACCCTCGCCGCGGTCCGGCCCGAGCAGCTCGACGGGCCGACGCCTTGTACAGAGTTCACCGTGCGGCGGCTGGCCGGGCACCTCGTCGCCGTCCTGCGCCGGATCGCCCTGGTCGGGCGCGGCGGGGACGCGGCGAGCCTCCCCACGGTCGCCGACGACATCGCGGACGCCGAGTGGCAGGACGCGTGGGACGCCGCGGTGCGTGAGGTGGAGGCGGCGTGGGCGGACCCGGCGATCCTGGGTCGGACCCTGACGCTGCCCTTCGGCAGCCTGCCGGGCGCCGCCGCCGCTGCCGTGTGGACCTCGGAGTTCACCGTCCACACGTGGGACGTGGCCACCGCGACCGGCCAGCTCCCGGACTGGGACCCGGAGATCGTGGCGATCGCGTACGCCGCCATGCAGCGCGGGCTGCCCGCCGGGCCGCGCGAGGGCGCGCCGTTCGGCGCCGCCGTGGACGTCGACGCGGACGCTCCGGCGATCGACCGCCTCGTGGCGTGGTGCGGGCGCAAGCCCTGACCAGCGCCGGAGACTCGGATACGGCCGTATACGTCCGGATGCGGCCGTATACGGGGAGGTCGGCCCCTTCAGGCGACCTGATCGGCCTGCCCGGCCTGCTCGGCCTGCTCTCCGTCGTCCGACTCGCCGAGGCGGACGGCGCGGAGCGCGAGGAAGGCTGCAGTCGCGGTGCCCAGGAGCAGCACGGTCGCCGCCAGCAGGGTCAGTCGGAGGCTGTCGGTGAACGCCGTGTGTACGGCGGCGAGGGCTTCCGGGCCGTGTTGCTGTGCCGCGTGCAGTGCTTCGGTGAGGGTGCCGGATCCAGTTGCCGTTCCGGTGCCTGTGCCTGTGCCCGTACCAGCTCCGAATCCGGCTCCGGTGCCCGGGATCTCGACGGGGAGCCTGGCGGAGAAGAGGACCGTGCTCAGGGTGCCGAGGGTCGCGATGCCCAGGGCCGCGCCGAGTTCGGTGCTGGTCTCCGCCACGGCCGAGGCCGCGCCCGCCCGCTCGGGCGGCGCCGCGGCGAGCACGATGTCGGTGGCCGGCAGGGCGACGGCGCCCACGCCGATGCCGGTGAGGGTGGCCCCGGTGACCAGCAGGCCCAGCCCGTGGCCGGCGGCGCCGGCGATCAGGCAGCCGGCCGCGGCCGTGACGAGGCCGAAGCCGACGACGGTCCCGGGGCGCAGCCGCGGGGCGAGCCTTCCGGCCAGTGCCAGGCCGGTGAGGACACCGGCGACGCTGGGGACCATCCACAGCGCGGCCGTCAGGGCGGTCAGCCCCAGGACGCCCTGCAGGTACTGGGCGGCGAGCAGGGTCAGGCCCATGAGGGCGAACTGGGTGGTGCCGTTGGCGAGGATTCCGGCGCCGAACTCACGGCGGCGGAACAGCGCGAGGTCGAGGAGCGGGTGGGCCAGCCGCAGTTGGCGGACGACGAACGCGGCCCCGGCCGCGGCGCCCACACCGAGCGCCGCGAGCCCGGGGAGCCCGGCTCCGTCGAGGGCGGTGAGCTTGACCCCGTAGACGACGGGGAGGATCGCGGCCATCGACAGTACGACGCTGAGCGGGTCGATCCTGCCCGCGGCGGGGTCCTTCGCCTCGGGCAGGAGCGCGGGCCCCGCCCCCAGCAGCAGGGCGGCGACGACGATGTTGGCCAGGAGCACGGAGCCCCACCAGAAGTGCGCGAGCAGGACGCCGCCCAGGACCGGGCCGAGGACGGAACCGGCCGCGAACGCCGCGGACCACACGGCGATCGCGGTGCGCCGCTGGGTCCGGTCGCGGAACATGGTGCTGATCAGGGCGAGGGTGGACGGGGCCAGCATCGCGGCGCCGACCCCCATCAGCGCGCGGCACACGATCAGGGCCGCCGCGCTGCCGGAGTAGGCGGCGGCCACCGAGGCGCCGCCGAACAGCGCGGCGCCCGCCATGAGCATCCGGCGCCGCCCGAAGCGGTCGCCCAGGACGCCCATGGTGATGAGCAGGCCGGCGAGCAGGAACCCGTAGGCGTCCAGGATCCACAGCACCTCCGTACTGCTGGGCTCCAGGTCCCGGCTCAGCGCGGGGACCGCGTAGAAGAGGACGCTGACGTCCATCGACACGAACACGCAGGCCCCGACCAGGACCGCGAGACCGGCCCACTCACGCCGGCCGGCCACGGCATCGGCCACGGCCACAGGCGGCACTTGTACTGCGGACACGAAGAAACTCCTTGAACGGATCGCCGGACCGCAGGCGTCCGCCCCGACAGGGGAAGAGCAAGGGGAAGCGGAAGTGCGCGGGCGCGGGCGCGGCGGGAAGACGGGGGGGGACCAGCCGATGCCTGACGGGCGCCGGAGTCTCACTCGCTCGACGGCGCCACGTATCAGGACGAAATTCAGCCACGCATGTACGCCACCGTAGCCGCAAACGGACATGGCGCCAAAGTCGCGCACGGCTCGGCGCCTCGCCCGATCTGCGGCCGGATCCGCACCCCCTGTCCTGCCGCCGCCCTCGCCTGTCCCGCGCCCTGTCCCGCGCACTGTGCCGCGCCGTCGTCCCGCAGCGGATCGTGCGAGCGTCCGCTGCGGGACGGGCGGGGCTCACCCGACGGGGTCAGGGGTGGGCGTAGCCGATGACCTTGGCGACGACGTCCGTGATCAGGGGGCCGCACCCGCCGGGGGCTCGGCCCGCGAACTCCAGGGTGAAGTGGTCTTCGCCGGCGAGGAACTGCAGCGGCCTGTTGATCGAGGCGAAGCGGGGGCCGACGGGTGTGTACGTGTCGCCCACGGGGTCCGAGCTGGGCGGGGGGATGACCTGGGCGCTGTAGGACTGGTCACCCATGTCCTTGGCGCAGGCGGGATCGGTGTTGCGGGCCTGCTTCCAGGTGACGCTGACGATGGAGCCGGAGTCCGCCTCGAAGTCCTGGGAGAGGGTGCCGGGTCCGATGTCGACGGCCTGGTACGTGTACTGGGTGAGGGCGCGGCTGTAGAGGGTGACGCCGCCCCGGGGCGTGGCGGCGCCGACCTGCCACGGGCCGATGTTCTCGCCGTCCTCGTACTCCACGTAGCCGCCTGCGGGGGCGTTCGGGTCGGAGAACGTGCCGTTCTTGATGAGGTTTCCGGCGGCCGCCGCGGGGGTGAGCGCGGTGGTGGTGGCCAGGATCGTGGCGCCCAGCAGGGCTCCGGCGCAGGTGAGCTTCTTCATGCGTTTCCCTTCGAGTGTCGGGAGAGGGTCATGCCGTTACGGCGCGGGGGGCTCATGGCGTGTGGCACGGCCTCGGGGGGCGGGCCACCGGCACGGTGGCCCGCCCGTCGCCGGCGTGGTGACGGCCCGCCCGCGAGACGGGCGCCAAGGAGGATTCACCTCCCGGGCGGCACCCGCGCGTCAGCTGCCGATGTCGAACAGCGGGACGACATGTCCGTGGTCCTCGGAGGGCAGGTACTCGTCGTTGCCCAGGTACTTGACCGAGTACCCGCCGATCTCGCCCATGATGGAGGTGAAGAGGCCGCTGACGCTGCCGCCCTCCATCTCCGCGATTCCCCTAGCGTCGGTCTGCGAGGTGCCGAGGAGCTCACCGCGCTTGCCGGCGTACCACTCGATGTCCTGCCAGGGCACGGGCTTCCCCTTGCAGGTGAGACGCGCTCTACCCTCGGCGGACAGCCCGCCCGCGAGCTGACCCTTCGTCGTTTCGGCCTTCAGGCTCGTGGGTTGCGGCGCCTGAGGTGCCGGGGTGGGGGCGGGCTGGGGCTTGGCGTCGTCAGGTGAGACTCGCTTCGGCGACATGGTTACTCCACGTGATCGGGTGCGCTGCCCCGCGTGGGCAGCCAAGTAATGAATCGCACACATGATCACACACCGTATACATGTGACAATCAGTTCACTACAATGTGTAACCAGGGGCGCGCGGAGCTCGGCCCCGCCCCCGGGCCGCCCACCCGGGCCCGTCGACCCTCGCCACCGCCCGGGGGCACGGCGCCGAGGCGATCGCGCCGGGCGCGCTCCCCCGCGCCACCGGCCGCGATCGAGGGAGTCCACGCCTCGGGCCATGCGCCCCGCCAATCAGCGCAGGCGCGTTCCGACGATCCCGCCCTGGGTGGCCGCCCGCGAACCCGGGCGGCCGACGGCGTCAGCCGTCACCGCAGGTGACCGAAAGCCTGATCGGCGTCGGCCACGGCCTCGGGGTGGACGTCCGCCGCGGTGCGACCAGCGGCGATCTTGTGCCAGTTGGCCCGCGCGAGCACGCGTTGGACCGCGAGCACCTGGGCCGCCAGCAGGCGCGCCTGGATGCCTTCACCGAGGGCGCCCGCCAGCGCTTCCTCGTCCTCCAGCTGGTAGCGCGTGAGCCGCCCCGCCAGGCTCGGCGTATCGAACACCAGCCGGTGGAACGCCACCACCTCCGGGTGATCAGTGAGCCCGGTGACGGGGTCGTGGCGGTCGAGGCCGTCCCGGAAGTGCCGGTGCAGCGCCGCCACCGGCTCGACGCCGGACGCGCGGTCGCGTACGACGCGCGCGGCTTCGCCCTGATGGTCCGCGAAGCGGTGCAGCACCAGGTCTTCCTTCGTGGGGAAGTACCGGAAGAGCGTCGGCTTGGAGACTTCGGCCGCCGCCGCGATGTCGTTGACCGAGACGCCGTCGAAGCCGCGCTCCAGGAAGAGCGAGACGGCCGCGTCCCCGATCGCGTCGCGCGTCCGCTCCTTCTTGCGGGCCCGCAGCCCGGTCGACTCGCTCATCTGACCACTTTAACATTTGTTACCGGGTTGCATTTCTTACCGAGTAACGTTTCCATGAGGGCATGAAACAGATGAACACTCCCTCTGACACCCCCTCTGACACGCCTTCCGACACCCCTTCCGACGTCTCATCCAACGTCCCATCCGATATCCCTTCTGACGCCTGTCCCGTGCTCGTCACCGGAGCCACGGGCCGGGTCGGCCGGGTCGTCGTCGACCGCCTGCTCGACGCGGGCGTGCCGGTCCGGGCCCTCACCCGGCGCCCCGAGGCGGCGAAGACCCTGCCGGCGGAGGTGGAGGTCTTCGTCGGGGACCTCACGGCGCCCGAGTCGCTCGACCCGGCGCTCAGCGGAGCCGGCGCGGTCTTCCTCGTCTGGACCGCCCCGCCGCAGACCAGGGAAGCGGTCGTCGAGCGGCTGGCGGCCCACGTGCGGCGAGTCGTCTTCCTCTCCTCCCCGCACCGGACCCCGCACGCCTTCTTCCAGCAGCCCAACCCCGTGGCGGCCCTGCACGCCGACATCGAACGGCTCATCGCGGCCACCGGCCTCGAATCGACGATCCTCCGGCCGGGGATGTTCGCGTCGAACTCGCTGGCCTGGTGGGCACCGGCGATCCGCGCCGGTGACGTAGTCCGGTGGCCTTACGGCGCCTCCGCGTCGGCACCGGTCGACGATCGCGACATCGCGGCGGTCGCCGCGCGGACGCTCCATCAGGACGAGTACGTCGGCGGCGACTACGTCCTCACCGGCCCGGAGTCCCTGACCCATGCCGAGCAGGTGGAGATCATCGGCAGCGTGCTGGGGCGCGGGATCGCGTTCGAGGAGATCACGCCGGAGGCGTTCCGGGAGCAGTGGGAGGGTACGGCGCCCAGCGCCGCGATCGACATGCTGCTCGCCGCGTGGGGTGCGGCCGTCGGGCCGCCCGCGTACGTCACCACGGCGGTGTCCGAGATCCTCGGGACGCCGCCGCGCACGTACCGGCAGTGGGTCGCCGACCACGCCGCCGCGTTCACGCGGAGTCCGTGACCTCGTGCCCGTAACTTCGTCCCCGTGGCCGCGTCCCCCGTCGCCTCGCCTCGCCTCGTCTCGCCCGTGGTCGGGGCTCGGGAGCTACGCCTTTCGTGCGATGCCGCCGGCGATGCTGCGCTGGGCCGCGTTGAGCTCCTTGAGGTGCGGCCCGTCCGGCCACCAGTCGGCGCAGCGCACCAGGCCCGGGGGCACCATGTCGAGGCCGCCGAAGAGTTCCTGGAGTTCGGCCCGGGTGGAGAAGGTGCCGCTGCCCATCATGCTGTGCAGGAACAGCTCCTCCATCTTGCGGGCGGTCGCGCTGTACTCGTCCTCGGGATCCAGGAAATGGCTGATCGCCACGTACGAGCCCGAGGGCAGCGCGTCGATGTAGGCGCGCATGACGTCCTTGCGCGTACGGGTCCGCTCGGCGTTGTAGTGGTGCAGCGTGCCCAGTTGCAGCAGCGCGATCGGCTTGCTCCAGTCGAGCGTGGAGCGCACGGTGTCGTCGGCCAGCAGCGTCTCGGGCTCGAAGATGTCTGCGGCGACGAAGACCGTGTTGTCGTTGCCCTCGTGCTCCTCGAGCAACGCCCGGCCGTGGGCCAGTACCGCCGGGTCGTTGTCCACGTAGACGACGCGCGAGTCGGGGTCGACCCGCTGTACGACCTGGTGCACGTTCTCCGCCGTCGGCAGGCCCGAGCCGCAGTCGAGGTACTGCGTCACGCCTGCGTGCCCGGCGAGGAATCGGCAGGCTCGGATCAGAAAGTTCCGGTTCTCCACCGCCAGGTCACGGGCCTCGGGGGCGGCCTTCAGGACTCCCTGGACCACCGCTCGGTCCGCCTCGTAGTTGTCCGTGCCGTTGAGGAACGCGTCGTAGACCCTGGCGATGCTCGGCTTGGTCGGGTCGATGGACGCGGGAGCGGAGTCGTCGAACGTCGCGCGGTACACAGGGCCTCACAGGAGCTTCGATGGCGGGAGGGGCGTCGCGCGAAGCGGAGCGGGATGAAGCGGAACGGAACCTGGAGGAGCAGGGCCGGCACCGCGCGCCCGACGCGTTCTGTCTGATCGATCACCGGCATCTAATCCGGTGATGCCGCCGCCCACCGCCGCAAAGCCAGGCAGGGACACATTTCCCACCCGATCGTGCGACGCGGGCGGTTACGCTCTGTTCGAACAGAATCGGAGGGGACGATGTCGGAGCAGTGGCCTGAGGGGCCCCACGCGGATCCGGAGATGGCACGGAAACGCTATGACGGCGATCTCCGGGCCTCCCGCGAAGCACTGCGTGCGACGGTCAGGGCAGACCTGCCGACCGCGCATGTCGGCCTTGGAATCGTCATCGTGGCGAGCGCCGTTCTCGGACTGCTCGCAGGACTCCCCTTCGGAGCCCTCCTCGCCGGGCTCTTCGGCGGCCTGTTCCTTGTCGTCCTGGTGGCACTGCGTCTTCGTGGCGCCCGAGCGCTGGACGCGGGCCGTCGGGCCTACCTATTCACCTTCGGCTGGGCCAACTGGGTATAGGCACTCGGTGTCCCGCACGTCCGAGCGGGACACCGAACGAGGAGACGGACTACTTGGCGGCGTCCAGGGCCGCGAGCGCCTGGGCCCAGCGGGCGTACTTGAGCTCCGCGAGGTCCGCGACGGTCTTGACGCCGAACGCCTCGTCCAGGAGCTCGCCGTCCCGCTCGGAGACGCCCTTCAGGGCCGCGACGGGCGCGGCGAGGATCTCCGGGAGGCTCTTGCCCGCCCACGCCGAGTCCAGCACCTTGTCGAGATCGATCGAAGCCATGGCATACCTCCGCCGGTCGAGAGGCGCGACGACCGCACCTCTACACGCTTGTAGAGGATAGGCGGAGGGCGCGCGCTCGACCGGGCGGATGATCGACTCTCCGCCAGAATCGTCCGAAAGAGCTCACCACGAGGCCCCGGCCAGGACGCTGAACACCTCCAAGGCCGCCCCGGCCCCCCGACATCTGCGCCCGTACCCGCCCCCCTGCCCGCGCCCGTATGCGTACCGATGCAGCCCGCTGACCTGCCGACTCTCGGCCTCACCGTAGACTTCTCGAAGGAACACAAGGGGGCAGAAACATGAAGGCCGAAGGCAAGGAAGTCGCTAAGGGCTGGGGATTCTGGTTGCTTTTCAGCATCATCACCATGGACGCCAGGGACAGCCCGGATCTGGCCGACACGATCACGCAGGTCATCCTCGGGCTCTACACCCTCGCGATCCTCTGGGGCACCGTGCGGTTCTTGCACCGCCTCGTCACCTCCAGGTCGAAGCGAAGCGCGGCCGGGACCTCGGCTCTCGCGCATCCGGACGCGTCGGCGGGCAACACCCTGCCGAGCGGACACTCCGAGAGCACCGGCGCCCCGCACTAGTGCCGTGACTGCAAAGGTCTACCGGGTTGCTCGTTGTGCTGGTTGGAAGTGACGACTTCAACCAGCAAGGGGTGACATGGCGCCACCGGTCAGGGCCCGGCGGTTAACGGAGCAGGAGGGGTAGAAGTTCCTGCGGATCGTGAGGCAGGGCAGCACAAGCTCAGTGCGGTTTCGGCGGGCGATGATGCTGCTGGCCCCGGCGGCCTTCGACGCCAAGCTGAAGCGGATCGAGGACGTAGTCAACAAGCGCCTGGACCGCACGTTCGATCTCGACGAGTTCGGGCCGCTGGGCATCCGCCCCGCCGCCGGCTCCTGCTGGGCCAAGCAGAGCCGCCCTGAACAGCTGCCGGCCACTTACCGCCGCACCCACGGAATCACCTACTTCCACGGCTGCTACGCCGTCGGCGACGACAAAGTATGGGGAGTCAACCGGCGTCGCAAGGGCATCGACCACACCTGGGCCGCCCTACGGTCGATCCGCGCAGCCCGCCCGGACGGCGCCTTGATCTACGTGATCCTCGACAACCTCTCCGCCCACCTGAACCGGAAGATCCACAGGTGGGCGACGAGGACCAAGGTCGAGCTGTGCTTCACACCTACCTACGCGTCCCGGGCCGGCCCCATCGAGCCCCACTTCGGACCGCCAAGGGAGTTCACCCTGGCCAACTCGAACCATCCGGACCACACCGTCCAGACCCGGGCCCTGCACGATTACCTGCGCTGGCGCAACAAGAACGCCCGCCACCCCGATGTCTTGGCCGCCCAACGACGCGAACGAGCACGCATCCGCAGCGAGAAAGGCATCCGCTGGGGTGGGCTTCCACGCCGAACAGCCGCCTAACCAGTCAGCGCTCCAGACTGTCAGGACACCAGCGCCGCGTGCAGCGCGTCGAACATCTCGCGCAAGTCCGGGGTGGAGATCGGATCAAGTTCCATCTGAAGGTGGCAGACCGTGTCGTCCCCGTTGGGGGTCAACCGCACGAAGAAGGCAAAACCGTCCCCGACGGGCTGAGCCTTCAATGCCAGGGGATTATTACGGCCAGGCGTCACCACGGCCGAGAAGCCCGCGCCTGACGCCGCGTCCAGACGCGAGAGCATGTGCCGCGCGAAGTCCGCGACTTCAGCATCACTGAGGTACGCGGTGAAGTCGGCTGTCAGCCGGGAGCACCAGTCGGCACTGACCTGCCAGGTGTCGCCACCGGTCCGAGACAGGTCCAGCCACGCATCATCCGTGCCGAGGCGCATCTGCGGCTCTTCCATCCCAGCCCTCCGGCATCCAGTCGTGGGTTCAAGATCCTATAGCGCGCATCACTGCCACCTGTGTCGCCGAGCGCATCCAACAAGCCACACGACCCGACGAACCTTCCCGGTCAGAGCACTAGAGCACTTGCGACGCACGTCTTAGCCGCGGCGCAGCGTGTAGATGTCCCACGTGTCGGGGTCTCCCATGAAGACGTACAGCTTCGGGTGGGCGGCGGAGCCGTAGGTGTTCCAGCTGTCCATAAGGCCCGGGCACGCGTCGATGGTCACGTCGACGCGCTGGGAGGTGGGGCTGTCGGCGGGGGTGTAGGTCCAGGTGCCCGCGCCGGTGCACTCCTTGGCCAGGGGTTGGGTGCTGTGCTCGTCGTAGGTGAAGGTCTTGACCCTGTTCGCGGTGGCCGTGCCGTCGGGGGCGAGGGTGAGGGTGCCGCCCTCGCCGTCGGCGTACGTGCCGGCCACCTGCGCCTCGTCCAGGCGCGGCGCCTCGTAGCCGACCCCCGCGAAGACGGCGATGCCCGCCAGCGTGAAGGCGGTGACGGCGGCGAGCGTCCCCCACAGCGCGATGTACCCGAACATCGCTCCCCCGGAGAGCCGCGGGCGCTCCGGCAGGAGCAGCCTGCGGGCGGTCAGGGCCGGTACGGCGAGCGCCACCGTCGCCACGAGCCATCCGGCGACGCACCCCAGAAGGCCGGTCTCGCCCGTCAGCGCCTCCGCGCCCGCGGGCAGGGCCGCCACGCCTCCCGCGGCCGCCGGAACCCACCACCACGCCTCGCGGCCGGACACGGCTCGGCCCAGCCGGGCGGCAACGGCGAGCATCGGCATCAGCACGCAGATCGACAGCAGCGCGGCCAGGGCCGCACCCGCCGCCGCCACGAACGGAAGCGCGACCACCATCACGAATACGGCGAGGCCGTTGTAGGGGAGCGGCGGCGTCTCCTTGGTCAGCTCCCACACGTACACCGCGATGACCGCGATCACCGCCTCGACGGACAGGACCGAGGTGCAGGCCACGACTACGGACCCGAAACGGTCCCGGATGCGTACCGTCCCCTGAGCAGGCGTCTCCAGGGGGTGGTCCACCATGATGATTGATCTTTCTGAACGCATTCAAATCCCCTCCTGGCGTCATCATGCACCACGCCTGTCCCGCCCGGCAGTCCAGCCCCCCTCCCCCACTCGTCCCCACCCGTCCCCAGAGGCAGCCGCCCGCAGCGGTGCTACGTTTCGGGGCGTGTCGAAGCATCAAGAGGTGACCCGGGCCGCCTACGACCAAGTCGTCGAGCTCTACGCGTCGTTGTTCGCCGACCGGCTGGAGACGCGGCCGTTCGCGCGGAGCATGGTCGGCACCTTCGCCGAGCTCGTACGGGACACGGGGAACCTGCGGGTCGCCGACGTCGGCTGCGGGCCCGGGCACCTCACGGCCATGCTGTGCGAACAGGGGCTGGACGCCATCGGGTTCGACCTCTCCCCCGCCATGGTCGACCACGCCCGGCGGGCCCAGCCGGCGCTGCGGTTCGAGCAGGCCCGCATGGAGGCCCTGCCGCTGGAGGACGGCGTGCTCGGCGGGATCCTGGCCCACTACTCGATGATCCACACACCGCCCGGGGAACTGCCCGCGCTGCTCGCCGAGCAGGCCCGCGTCCTCGCGCCGGGTGGCCTGATCCTGGTGTCCCTCTTCGGCACCGAGGGGCCCGAGCCGATCCGTTTCGACCACAAGGTGGCACCCGCCTACAGCTGGCCCGCCGCGCCCTTCACCGACCTACTGGCCCAGGCCGGACTCACCACCACGACCCGGCTCCTCCACGACCCCGCCTCCGAGCGGGGCTTCCTTGAGACTCATCTGCTCGCCCGGCGCTCGTAGGCCGCGACGCCGTGACGCCGTGACGCCGTGACGCCGTGACGCCGTGACGCCGTGAGATCGACTTCCTCGCCACCGGCTGATCTTCGCCGTTCTCGCGTCCGGATCTTGATATTTCTCGCCATCGGGGCGCGGCACGCCCTAGTCTGGCCCGCGCAGCTGGTTCGCCCCGTCCGCCAGGCGGGATGCGTCGTAAGAGGGAACCCGGTGGGAATCCGGGACTGCCCCGCAGCGGTGAGTGGGAACGACCGCCGTCATACGCACTGGGACCGGACAACGGTCCTGGGAAGCGACGGCCAGTAGGTGCCCTCCGGTCATGCCGGAGAGCGTGCCCGCGAGTCCGAAGACCTGCCCGTTGCCCGTGCGAGGACGTATTCCGCGCACGGTTTCACCGATGACCTCGTGGGCGGGTCGGCGTGGACGACGTACGGCCCGTCGCGGGCTCCCTCCGCGCTCCGGTCAGCGTGCTCCGCCTTCTCCTTCGCGCCCACGTCCCCTCATCGGGCCGTCCATCCGGGCACATCTCGCGAAGGAGAGTTCCGTGACCACCGAGTCCACCGCCGCTGCGGTACGAGCGACCGTGTACGGCTACCCCCGCCAGGGGCAGAACCGCGAACTGAAGAAGGCCATCGAGGGCTACTGGAAGGGCCGCGTCACCGCCGACGCCCTCCGCGCCACCGCCGCCGACCTCCGCCGGTCGAACTGGCACCAGCTGGCCGACGCCGGCGTCCACGAAGTGCCGACCGGCGACTTCTCGTACTACGACCACGTCCTCGACACCAGCCTCATGGTCGGCGCCATCCCCGCCCGCCACCGCGCCGCCGTCGACGCCGACCCGCTCGAAGGCTACTTCGCCATGGCCCGCGGCACCCAGGACATCGCGCCGCTGGAGATGACCAAGTGGTTCGACACCAACTACCACTACCTCGTCCCCGAACTCGGCCCCGACACCGTCTTCACCGCCGACTCCACCAAGCAGGTCGCCGAACTGACGGAAGCCCTCGCGCTCGGCCTGACCGCCCGCCCGGTCCTCGTCGGCCCCCTCACCTACCTCCTGCTCGCCAAGCCCGCACCCGGCGTCGCCGCCGACTTCGACCCGCTCACCCTTCTCGACCGGCTCCTCCCCGTCTACGCCGAAGTCCTCGCCGACCTGCGGGCCGCCGGCGCGGAATGGGTGCAGTTGGACGAGCCCGCACTCGTCCAGGACCGCACTCCCGCCGAGCTGAACGCCGCCGCCCGCGTCTACCGCGACCTCGGGGCGGCAGGCGACCGGCCCAAGCTGCTCGTCGCCTCCTACTTCGACCGCCTCGGCGACGCCCTCCACGTACTCGCCGCCGCCCCCGTGGACGGTCTCGCCCTCGACTTCACCGAGCGCGCCGCCGCCAACCTCGACGACCTCGCCACCGTCGGCGGACTACCCGGCAAGCGGCTCGTCGCCGGCGTCGTCAACGGCCGCAACATCTGGATCAACGACCACCAGAAGTCCCTCGCCACCCTCGCCACCCTGCTCGGCCTCGCCGACCGCGTCGACGTGGCCACCTCCTGCTCCCTGCTCCACGTCCCTCTCGACGCGGACGCCGAAGCCGACCTCGACCCCGAGGTCCGGCGCTGGCTCGCCTTCGCCCGCCAGAAGACCACCGAGGTCGTCACCCTCGCCCACGGCCTCGCCCACGGCACCGACGCGATCGCCACCGAACTCGCCGCCAACCGGGCCGACCTGGCCTCCCGCGCCGACTCCGCCCTCACCCGCGACCCCGCCGTCCGCGCCCGCACCGCCGCGATCACCGACGCGGACGGCCGCCGCTCCCAGCCCTACACCGAGCGCACCGCCGCCCAGCGCGCCCACCTCGGCCTGCCGGTGCTCCCGACCACCACGATCGGCTCCTTCCCGCAGACCGACGAGCTCCGCGTCGCCCGCGCCGACCTCCGGGCCGGCCGCATCGACACGGCCGGATACGAGGAGCGGATCAAGGACGAGATCCGCGAGGTCGTCTCGTACCAGGAGAAGACCGGCATCGACGTCCTCGTGCACGGCGAGCCCGAACGCAACGACATGGTCCAGTACTTCGCCGAGCAGCTCACCGGCTACGTCGCCACCCAGCACGGCTGGGTCCAGTCCTACGGCACCCGATACGTCCGGCCCCCGGTCCTCGCCGGAGACATCTCCCGCCCCGAACCCATGACGGTCCGCTGGACGACGTACGCCCAGGCACAGACCTCCAAGCCCGTCAAGGGCATGCTGACCGGGCCCGTGACCATGCTCGCCTGGTCGTTCGTACGCGACGACCAGCCACTCGGCGACACCGCCCGCCAGGTGGCACTCGCCCTGCGCGACGAAGTGAACGACCTGGAGGCGGCGGGCACTTCCGTCATCCAGGTCGACGAACCGGCCCTCCGGGAGACGCTGCCCCTGCGCGCCGCCGACCACGCCGCCTACCTCGCCTGGGCCACCGAATCCTTCCGCCTCTCCACCAGCGGCGTCCGCCCCGACACCCAGATCCACACCCACATGTGCTACGCCGAGTTCGGCGACATCGTCCAGGCCATCGACGACCTCGACGCCGACGTCATCAGCCTCGAAGCCGCCCGCTCCCACATGCAGGTCGCCGGCGAACTCGCCGCACACGGCTACCCGCGCGAGGCCGGCCCCGGCGTCTGGGACATCCACTCCCCCCGCGTCCCCAGCACCGCCGAGGCCGCCGCCCTGCTGCGCAAGGGCCTGGAGGCCATCCCCGCCGAGCGCCTGTGGGTCAACCCCGACTGCGGCCTGAAGACCCGCGCCTGGCCCGAGACCCGCGCCTCCCTGGAAAACCTCGTCGCGGCAGCCCGCGAGGTACGGACGGAGCTGGCGGCCGACAACGGCTGACGGGGCGGCGGCGCGACGGCCGGGCCGGACGCCCAGACGTTCGGCCCGGCCGGTCGCGCCCCGCAGGAGTACGCCACCCTGATGGCCCGACGCCGTCAGGGCGGCGCGGGGCCGAAGAGGCGGGTCGTGCCGGTGGTCCGGGGCCTGGCGGCGGCGAGCCGCCGTCCCCGGCCACGATCGGGCCGATCAGTGGCACTCCGCCGCTGCCGCCGCCGCACAAGGCCGCTCGTACGGGTCGGGCTACGGACAGCGACTCGGCTGGGAAGCCGCCGCCAGGGCGGCCGTGCTCGCGGGGCGGTCCGTCATCGAGGGTGTCGCCTCCTCCGTACGGCCGGAGGAGGCCGTGCCCGCTCGAAGGCTGCTGGAGGTCATGGATTCCACCCCGCCGTTTCCCGAGCCGTGAGGGCGGCAACCTGGCCGGTCGGGGGCTCGGAGGCGGGTCTCGCGGCCCGAGGGCGGGGCTCCCGGCCGTCGGCGCCGGGCGCCGCTCCGCTTCGTGCGCGCCTCGCGGTCACCGGGGCAGTTCGGCGGCCAGGAGGTCCATGAGGAGGCCGTCGTGCCAGGTACCGTCGGCGCCGCGTTCGTACTGGCGCATCACGCCCACCGGGCGGAAGCCCGCCTTCTCGTAGCAGCGGATCGCGGCCCGGTTGCCGGCCGCCGGGTCGATGACGAGGCGGTGGTGGCCCAGGTCGTCGATCAGGTGCCGGGCGAGGGTGCGGACGGCTTCGGTGCCGAGGCCCTGGCCGTGCACGGTCGGGTCGAGGAAGAGGTCGATGCCCGCGTGGCGGTAGTCCGGCTCCTCCTCCGCGTACCACTGGATCATGCCGACGATCCGGCCCTCGTGGAGCACCGTCAGGCAGTGGGTGGCCTCGTCCGCCAGGTCGGAGGCCACCTCCGCCGCCAGGTCGTCCTCGCCGCGCCAGTGCGCGCGGACTTCGGGGGTGGCGCGGATCGCGGCCAGGGCGGGGACGTCGGCGGGGACGGCGGGGCGCAGGGTGAGGCGGGGGCCGCGCAGTTCGTTCATGGGGCCAGCCTGCCTCGCGGGAGGCCGGGCGGGCCACCCGGTTGTGTTCCGTCGTGCCCGGTGGCCGTCCCCGGGTGATCCTGGGGGCATGGGTGGGCCGTTCCCGCGACGGCCGGCGCCCGGCTATCGGGCGGCGGCACGCGGGGCGCTGCGCGTCACGCTCGCCGCCGGGGTCGGCTTCTACGTGCTGCTGTACGGCTTCGGGCTCGTCGTCGGCGCGACGTACGCGCTGTTCGGGGCCGTCGCGATGGCGGGGCTCTCCCGCCTGCCCGGCTCCGGGCGGCAGCGGGCGGCGGTGCTGGCGGGCGTAGTGCCGGTGTGCTGGGCGCTGATCACGCTGGGCACCTATCTGTCGGTGCGCACGTGGAGCGCGGTGCTCGGGATGCTGGTCGTAGGGTTCGCGCTGGCGTTCGCGGCCGTCGGCGGGCCGCGTTTCGCGGGCGCGGCGACGGGGCTCCAGCTCATGTACATCCTGCCGTCGTTCCCGCCGTACGATCCCGGTTCGCTGGGCGAGCGTCTCGCGGGCGCCACGCTGGGGCTGGTACTGCTGGTCGTGGTGGAGTCGGCGGTCCTGCCCGAGCCCGCCGCGCCCTCCTACCGGGAGCGGGCCGCCCGTGCCGCCTTCGCGGCGGCGGAGTGCGCGGACCGGCTGCGGACGGCCCCGTACGTCCTGCCCGGGGCCGTGTCCCGCACCGCCCTGGAGCTGAGCTCGGGGTTGCGCTCCTCGCGCGTCCCGGAGGCCGAGCGGCCCGCCGGCGCGGGGCTGCGGCAGCGGGCGCTGGCCCATACCGGGCTCGCGACGCGCACGCTGCTCGGCCGCCTCGTCGTGCTGCCGCCGCCCCCGCCGGGGACGGCGGCCCTGGGCGCCGGTCCGCTGCGGGCCGTCGCCGAGGCGGCGCGGGAGGCGGGCGAGCGGCTGCGGGGAGGCGGGCCGGGGCAGGAGCCGGGGCCGGGGTCCGGCGGGCGGGCCCACGCCGGTCTGCTGCGGGCCCGGCGGGAGCTGGCCGCGGCGCCCGAGTACGGCGCTCCCGCCGTGCTGCGCCGCAACGCGGCCCTCCTGGAGGTCGCGGACGCGGCCCTCGCCCTGTCCACGGCCTCGGACCTCGCCGTCCGGGGCCGGGCGGCGGGTGTCCCGGCGCCGGGCCGGTTCTGGTACGCGCGGCAGCGGGCGCCGCAGCTGTGGTGGCGGCGGGTGTCGGGCCACGCGGGCGGACGGTCGGTGTTCTTCCAAAACGCCGTCCGCATCGGCCTGGCCCTGGCGGCGGCCCGGCTCGTCGCCGGTGTCGGCACCCTCCCGCACGGCTTCTGGGTGCTGCTGGCGACGCTGACCCTGACCCGCACGACGGTACGGGAGACCCGGGCGACGGTCCGGCGGGCACTGACCGGCACGGTCGTCGGCGCGCTCGTCGCGGCGGCGCTGCTGGCGTTCGTGGGCACGGACATCGCGGTGTACGCGGTGGCCCTGCCGCCGCTGATGCTGGTCACGTTCACGGTGGGCCCGGTCAAGGGCGTCGGCTGGGCGCAGGCGCTGTTCACCGTGGTGGTCGCCCTGGTCTTCGCGCAGTTGGCGCCGGCGACGTGGCGGCTCGCCGAGTTCCGGCTGCTCGACGTGCTGGCCGGCAGCGCGATCGGCGCCGTGTTCGGGCTGCTGGCCTGGCCGCGGGGCGCCCAGGACGAGTTGCGCCGGTCGGTCGCGGTGCTGCTGCGGGCCTCGGCGGAGGTCGTGGTGGCCACGACGGCGCGGGTCGCGGCGGGCGGGCGGCGCGTCCCGGTCGCTACGGCGCCCGGGCACCGCTCGCTGCGGCACGCCCTGGGCCTGGCGGAGTCGGCGTACGCGCAGTACCGGACCGAGCCCGAGGGCCCGGATCCGCCGTCGGAGCGCCGGGACTGGCAGGCGGCGCTGATCGCCGCGCACCACACCCTGTGGGGCGCCGACCGGCTGCTCGTACCGGCCGCCGGGCCTGTCGAGGTCCCGCCGCTGGGCCCGGCGGCCTCGGAGTCCGTCGTCCGCGCCGGTGACCGGGTCGCGGCGGGGATGCTGCTGGCCTCGGCCCACGTCGACCCGGCCGGGGACGCCGGAGACGCCGGAGACGCCGGAGACGCCGGGGAGGCCGGGGACGCCGGGGACGCCGGGGACGCCGGGGAGGCCAGGGCGGCCGGGGACACCGGGGAGGCTGGGGACGCCGGAAACGCGGCAGAGGCTGCAGAGGCTGAGGAAGCCGCCGAGGCCGGAAAAGCCGACTCGGTCCCGCCGTACGCCCCCGTGCCCGGCGCCGTCCTGTCCGCCGAGCCGCCGGGCGCGCCCCGCGCGTACTACGCGGCCGTGTCGTGGCTGGCCTCCCTGACGACGGACCTGGAGCGGCTGGGAGGACGGGCGGGGCGGGTGACATGATCCCCTCCAATACCCACCGAGGCCCACGGAGCGTCCATGAACAGCGAACCCGTCCCCTTCGAGGTCTACGAGGCCGGTGTCTTCCTCCACGGGACGAAGGCCGATCTCGCCCCCGGCGACCTGCTGAGCGCGGGCTACGAGTCGAACTACGAGGCGGGGCGGGTGTCCCGGCACGTCTACTTCTCCGAGACGCTGGACGCCGCCGTGTGGGGCGCCGAGCTCGCGGCGGGCGACGGTCCGGGGCGGATCTACGTGGTGGAGCCGACCGGCGAGCCGGAGGACGACCCCAACGTCACCGACAAGAAGTTCCCCGGCAATCCGACCCGTTCGTTCCGCACGCGCGAGCCGGTGCGGGTGGTGTCCGAGCTGGAGGGGTGGCGTGGGCACTCCGAGGAGAAGGTCCGGGCGATGCGGAAGGGGCTGGACGACCTGCGGAGCCGGGGCGCGGCCGTCATCTACGACTGACCGGGCCGGGCGGGTCCGTCACGCCCCGTCGACGAGGTGCTGGATGCCGGGGGCGTAGAGCTCCGCGAGCCGGGCGGCGTCGGCGTGGGCGGTGGCGCCGTCGGGGCGGTGGAGGCTGAGGGTGGCGCCCAGGCCCAGGAGCTGACCGGCGACGAGTTCGGCGCGCAGGCGGGCGTCGGGTCCGGTGAGGAGGGCGGCGAGCCGGTCGGTGACCTCAGCGCGGAAGCGGGCCCGCAGCAGGGTGCGTTCGTCCTCGATGCCGAGCGAGAAGACGACTCGCAGGAGCGGGTCGCCGCGCAGCCGGTCGCGCAGGTCGAGCATCGTGAGGACGAGGTGGCGGCCGAGGCCGGGCAGCGGGGCGTCGAAGAGTTCGGCGGCGGCGGGGCGGAAGTCGACGACCGTGTTGAACAGGGCCTCCTTGCTGCCGAAGCGCTTCACGATCAGGGAGGGGCTGACCCCCGCCGCGGCGGCGATCCCGCGCATGGTCACCTCGGCGTACGGCTTGAGCGTGAACGCCCGCCGCGCGGCGCGGATGATGGCCTCGCGCCCGGTCTCGGGGCCGGGGGCCGGGGCGGCGGTCTCGTCGGTGGTGCTCATGCGGTCCCTCGGGCGGCGCTGGCGGGCGGTGACACCGCGACCGTACCGCCCGCCCGGCCGTCGGCGCGCGGGGCGTCCCGGCCTGGCCGGTCGGAGGGCAGCAGGAGCGTGGCGACGAGGGCCGCGAGCGCGGCGCCGCCGGCGATCACGAAGATCAGCAGATAGGCGTGGAGCGTCGGCGCCGTGCCGCCGGCGGCGGTCGCGAACGTCAGGTGGGCCAGTACGGCGGTGACGACGGCGCTGCAACATGCCTGGCCGACCGAGCGCATCAGCGTGTTGAGCCCGTTGGCGGAGGCCGTCTCGCTGACCGGGACGGCCCGCATGACGAGGGCCGGGAGCGCCGAGTACGCGATCGCGGTGCCGCAGGCGACGACGGTCGCGCCCGCGACGATGAGCCAGAGGCTGTGGGTGGTGAAGACGCGCACCCCGTAGCCGAGGGCCATGACGACGGCGGCGAGCCCGAGGGCGGTGCGGGGCCCGTACGTGGCGGAGATCCGCGCCGAGACCGGCGACAGCGCCACCATCGCGAGCCCGCCCGGCAGCAGGCACAGGCCGCTGACGACGATGGACGCGCCGAGCCCGTAGCCGGTGCTCGTCGGCTCTTGGACGAGCTGCGCGGTGGCCAGGGAGTTGGCGTAGAAGGAGAAGCCGATGAACAGGGCCGCGAGGTTGGTCAGCAGCACGGCGGGCCGGCCGGACACCCTCAGGTCCAGGATCGGGGAGCTCGTGCGCAGCTCGTACACGCCCCACAGCAGGCCGACGGCCACGGAACCGCCGAGCAGTCCGAGCGTCAGCGGCGAGGTCCAGCCCCAGGAGGTGCCCTGGGTGATGGCCAGGAGCACGCCGACGAGCACGGCGGCCAGGCCCAGGGTGCCGGGGACGTCGAAGCGTCCGGGGGCGCGCACGGACGACTCGGGCACGATCCACAGCACGAGCAGCAGATCGAGCAGGCCGAGTCCGGCGGACGCCCAGAACATGGTGTGCCAGTCGAAGTTCTCCGTGACGACGGCGGCGAGCGGCAGTCCGACGGCGGCGCCGATGCCGAGGGTGGAGCTCATGAGGGCGATGGAGGGCAGGATCCGCTCGGCGGGGAGCTCATCGCGGATGATGCTGATGCCCAGCGGGATCACGGCGAGGGCGGCGCCCTGGAGGGCCCGGCCGGTGATCAGCACCCCGATGTCGGAGGTGACGGCGCAGAGCGCGGAGCCGAGGGTCAGCACGCCGAGCGAGGCGAGCAGCACCCGGCGCTTGCCGTACATGTCGCCGACCCGGCCGAGCACCGGCGTGAACACCGCCCCGGTGAGCAGGGTGACCGTCACGAGCCAGCCGGCGGCGCCGGTGCTCGCCCCGGTCAGCTCGGGGACGTGCGGCAGCAGCGGCACGACGAGCGTCTGCATGACGGCGACGACCACGCCGCAGAACGCCAGGACGGGGACGATCAGCCGGGTACGGGCGGGGGCGGAGGCGGGGCCGGAGGCCGGATCGGGCGCGGGTATCGCGGGTATCTCGGGAGGCATGGTGCTCCAGGGCAGGGAAGGGGTGCACATCTGTTCACCCCCAGGGTAAACAGGCGTACACCCCCCGCCAAGACCGCCCCCCCTTCAACCCCCCGCCAGTCCCCTGCCAGCCCCCCGTCAGCCCCGCACCCGACCCCACACCCGACCCCGCGCCGGATCAGGCTTCGGTGTAGTGGGCGGCGTACTCCCCGCTCGGCGGGACGACGGTGATCACGTCGATCAGTACGCCGTCGGGGGCGGCGACGATGAAGTGCCGCTGGCCGAACTCCTCCGTGCGCAGCGACAGCGCCTCGGGCAGTCCCGCCACGGTCACGAGCCGGTGGTGCTCGGCGTCCACGTCGGCCACCTCGAAGTTGAGCAGCAGGCCGCCCTGGAGCGCCGCGCGGTGCCCCTCGGGGACGGTCGGGTGGGCGTGGTCGAGGAGGGCCAGCTCGTACTGGGGGGCGTCGGGGCGGCGCAGGCTGACGTACCAGTCCGCCTCGAAGGTCACCTCGAACCCGAGGTGGCGGGTGTAGAAGTCGCGTGAGGCCGCGACGTCCCGGGTGGCCAGGACCGGATAGAAGCCGGTCAGGGTGGGTGTAGGGGTGGAGGCGGGTGCGGGAGCGGGAGTGGACGTCACGGCGGTTCACCTTCTGCGTGGCTCTGATCCATTTCACATACCTGGGGTATGTGAATCGTGGAGTTAGCATACCCGGGGTACGCGAAAGAGGAAGGGCGGTGCTCCATGACGGCGGTCAACCGGGCCGAGCAGCGGGCGGCGACACGGCGGGCGCTACTGGACGAGGGGCGGCGGCGGTTCGCCGCCGACGGCTACCACCAAGTGGTGCTGGCCGAGGTGGCGCGGGCGGTCGGCGTCACGAAGGGGGCCGCGTACCACCACTTCGACAGCAAGGCGGGCCTCTTCCGGGCCGTCGTCGCCGAGGTCCAGGAGGAGCTGGGCGAGCGGGTCGCGGCCACGGCGGAGCGGCACGAGGACCTGTGGGAGCAACTGCGGGCCGGTTCCCACGCCTTCCTCGCCGCCGGGACCGACCCGGCCGTGCGGCGGATCCTGCTGGTCGACGCGCCGACCGTGCTCGGCTGGGACGAATGGCGGGCGCTCGACGACCGGTCCTCCGCCCGGCACCTCGCCGAGGCCCTGACGGCGCTCGTGTCGGCGGGCGTCATCGCCGAGCAGCCGGTCGAGCCCCTGGCCCGGCTGCTGTCGGGCGCGATGAACGAAGCCGCGCTCTGGATCGCGGGCGGCGGTGACGCGCGCGCGGCGGAGCAGGCCCTCGACCGGCTCCTGGCCGGGCTCCGCACGGCGGGCTGACGGCGGGGCCCGGCGGCGGGCGGGTGAGGCGCGAGGGGCGGGGCGCCCTCAGACCAGGGGCAGGTGGGAGTGGGACGCGCGGCGGGCGGCGGCGAGGAGCGCGTGGGTCTGCAGGCCGACCTGGTCGGCGTCGTCGACGGGTGTCGGGAACGCCAGCCGCACGTCCCGCCACCCGGTGGCCGACTCCAGCCGCAGGGTGATGCCGTACCGGTCGAGCGCGAGCGGCAGCGCCCGCACCAGCCCGCGCGTGGCGGCGGGTTCGACGAGCCGGAGCAGCAGGGTGACGAGCTCCGGGTGGGCGTCCGCGAGGTGGTGGAGCATCGACGCCTCGGAGACCGCCAGCGGATCCGTCCGCGCCACCTCCAGCTGTCGGAAGGTGACGTAGTCGCGCCCCGCCGGGCCTTCCAGGACCGCCTGGTCGAGCCGCATGCAGACGCTCTCGGCGGAGTCGGTCCGGTAGGGCGCGGCGACGAGCCCGGTGAGGGTGACCCGGGCGCGCACCCGGTCCCGTACCGGCGCCGGCGCGATGTCGGTGAGTTCGAGGCGCATCGGCAGCCGCGGCACGTGCTGGTCGGGGCCGGACTCCTCGTCGGGGTCGTGGAGATGGACGCGCCCCAGCGCGCCCGCCCCGTCGAGGTCGCGGATCTCGTGTTCGAGGCCGTCGCAGACCACGGTCATGGAGTGGGCGGCCAGCACGATCGACCGCATCCGCTCGGCGGGGGTCGGCTGGACGGCGGGCCTGGCGTGAAGGCGCATGGGGTCTCCATGGGAAGGTCACAGACACTCAACTTAGGTAAGCCTAACCTAATTCAGCGCGCCGTCGCGCGGATGATGACCAGCGATCCCTCGTACGTGGGCCGGCCGCGGAGATGACCGAAGCGCTCGTCCCACTCCCCCGACCGGAGTTCGCCGCGCAGGGACGTGTCGAACCGCTCGCGGACCCGGTCGTCGACGAAGCTCCAGGCCGAGCCCGCCCGGCGGGCCGCCGGGTCGAGGAGCAGTTCCGGGCGGGCGTAGTACGCCTCGTCGAAGGTGTCGGCGCAGTCGGCGGGGATGGGGACGCGCCGCACCGTCGAGACGCCGCCCAGGGTGGCGGCCAGCCGCGCGATCGGCGGATGGCGCCGCGACTCGACGGCCAGCACCTCGGGCGCGTACCGGTTGAGCCAGAACCCCCGCACCCGCGAGGGGTCGGGCGCGAGGAGCACGACGGGCCCGCGCGTCACCCGGCGCAGCTCCCGGAGCCGGGGGACGGGATCGGGGACGTACGGGGCATTGCAGAGCATCATCGCCGCGTCGAAGTCCCCGTCGCCGAACGGGAGTCGGGCGGCGTCCGGATCGGGCAGCGAGCCCGCGTCCAGCACCGTCCGGGCGGGCCCGAGGGCCTCCGCCACGAGACGGGCGATGCGTTCGTCGGGGCTGGAGCGGGAGGGTGCGCCGGGGCGGGCGCAGGGAGTATGGGGATCGGCGGGAACGGTGGTCATCGGGGCTGCCTCGACTTTCGCGGGCCTGTCGGCATCGGGTTCTCGCTCGGCCTCGGGGGCCGCGGACGCGCGTCTACTCGCCGTACGGCGGTTGGCGGACCGTCCCGTCGGCCGGGCCCGTCCGGTAGGGCCAGGCCGGGGCCGGCGACGGGTACGGGGCCGGGGCCCAGTCGGCGGAGGCACTGGCACCAGCACCGGCACCAACCCCAGCTCCCCCCGCACCCGCACCCGTCCCGTCCAGCGCCCCGACCTGTTCCGCCGAGATCGCGTCGGGGTCGGCCTCGGTGCCGCGGCCCAGGTGGTTCAGGAGGTAGTTCAGGACGATCGCGACCAGGCAGCCCGCGGTGATGCCCGAGCCGAGCACGGTCGCCGCCGGGGCGGGCAGTTGGTCGTAGAACTCCGGGTCCAGGACGGGGAAGAGGCCGAGGGCGAGGGTGACGGAGACGATCAGCGCGTTGTGCCCGGTGCCGAGGGCGGCCTTGGCCAGCGTGCGGATGCCGGCGACGGCGACGGAGCCGAAGAACACCACCCCCGCGCCGCCGAGTACGGGCAGCGGGACGAGGGCGACCAGCGAGCCGAGGACCGGCACGAAGCCCATCAGGACCAGGATGGCGCCGCAGAGCGTGACGACGTACCGGCTGCGGATGCGGCTGAGCGCGACCAGGCCGACGTTCTGCGCGTACGACGTGCTGGTGAACGCCCCGAGGACGCCGCCGAGCGCCGTCGCGAGGCCGAGGGCGCGCAGGCTCCCGGCGATGGTGCGGTCCTGGGTCGGGCGTTCGGTCACCGCGCCCAGCGCCAGCAGCGCGGCGGTGGACTCCATCATCGACACGACCATCACCACGACGGCGGTGGCGATCACGGTGGGGACGAACTCCGGCGCGCCGAACCCGAAGGGGGCGGGAAGAGCGAACAGCGGTGCCTGGGCGAGGGGTTCGAGGTCGACCTTGCCGAGGGGCACGGCGATCAAGGTGCCCGCGAGCATCCCGATCAGGATGGCGACCCGGCCCAGGAAGCGGCCGGAGAGCACCCGGTGCACGGCCAGGGTGAAGGATCTCGTCGACCGGGTGGGGCGAGGTCCGCGGTGTGCGGACGTGGGCGCGGGGCAGCAAGGCAGGTCCTCGGGACACCGCCCGCGGGCAGGGGGCTGCCGGGGGCGTGCGGGCAAAGTGACCGGTGCCGGGGGACGGCCCGAACCGGGAGCGTCGCCGACGGGCGCGCTGCGTGGGGTGGGCAGCGACTCCCTACAGTTTCGCATGACGGAAACAATTTTCCGCCCTGGACGGGGGACTTTATGGCCAGCCCGGAACCTCGTCAACTCCCCCAAGAAAGCGTGCGAGTTCCCCGTGGATTCTGGAGGAACCGACAGCCTCCCCGCCCTCCCTCCCCTCGCACCCTCGCCTCCCGGTCCCGTAAAGCAGCAGGTCAGCGGGGGCGGGACGGGCTCAGGCAATCCGACGAAGCCGCCGGATCCGGGATCGTACGTTCCGTATCGGAGCGTCGTCGGGGCTTCGTCGGGGTGTCGTCGGGACGTCGCGGCTCTTGGCCGTGAACGGCGCGATCCCTACGGTGTGCCGCTATGCCACCCGCAGATGATCACTACGTCCTGCCTCCCTTCGCCCCCGCCCGCGCCGCGGCCCTGCGCGGCCGGCTCGGCCTGACGCTCGGACAGGTCGCCTGGGCCGTCGCCGCCTACTGCGGCTCCCCCGTGCACCCCGGCCTCGTCGAAGCCTGGGAGAACGGCACCGCCACGCCCGAGAGCGGACACGTCAAGGCCCTCGCGGCGGCCCTCTGGTGCTCCCCCGCCGACCTCGTCGGGGAGGCCGCCACCCTCGCCCAGTGCCGTACGGTCGCCGGGCTCACCGTGAGCGAGACCGCGACCGCGCTCGGCCTCACCCGCGGGCAGTGGGAGGACGCCGAGCGCCGGGACCGCTGGCAGGGCACGCCCGCGCAGACGGACGCCCTGCTGCGGGTCCTCTGCCCGCCGCCCGCCTGTTACGTGGCCGCCTGCGGGAACTCCGCCCGGCTGCGCGTCCTGCTGCGGGAGGCCGCCACGACCTGGTGGCCGCCCTACGCGGAGGCGCTCGCGCGGATCGTGCCGCTCGACCCGGCCCTGCTGCGCCACGCGCTCGAACGGCTCCACCTCACGTACCAGCGCTGGGAGGGCGCGGCAGGCGGCTCGCCCCGTGAGGCCGCCCTGGCGGAGGCGCGCGCCGCCGACTTCCTGGAGCGCGTCGACCTGTACCTCTGGCACGAGATCAGAGAGGCCGTGAACCCGCCCCGTCCGGCCTCTTGACACCCACGCCGCACCGTGAGGAACTGTTCCGACTTCGCCGGACGGAGTGGCACGGCGCGCATCCAGGACAGATGCGCGAAGGCCGGCCGGGGAACCGCGGGAACGCCGGGACACGAATCCCTCTCCCGCCCGTTCCCCGGGCCACAGGCCCCACTCCCCGCTCTCCGGCATCGCTCGGCGGAACCGGCGACCCAGCTCCTGGGACCACCCGGATCAGCTCCCGCTTCCGCGGCCTCTTTCTCTTCCTCTTCGCTTCCGCGTCTTCATCCGCATTCCCATCCGTATTCCCATCCGCATCCGCATCCGCAGAGCCGTGCGTCCGCGCGCCGGCTCTCCCTTAGGGCTGCCCGCGTCCCCTCCGGACCGGCGCCGCCAGGAGACTCACCATGCAGGATTCCCGCCCCGACACCGCCGCGAGACCGGACGACACCCACCCGGTCGACCAGATGCTGCCCCCGCTGAAGCTCTTCGGTGCCGGTCTGCAGCACGTCGCCGCCATGTACGCCGGCGTGGTCGCGCCGCCGCTGGTCGTCGGCATCGGCGTCGGCCTCTCGACCGCCGACATCGCGTTCCTGATGAGCGCGAGCCTCTTCACCTCGGGCATCGCCACCCTCCTCCAGACGCTGGGCTTCTGGAAGGTCGGGGCGCGGATGCCGTTCGTCAACGGCGTCTCCTTCGCCGGTGTCGCGCCGATGCTGGCGATCGCGAAGGCAGAGGGGCCCGAGGACGCGCTCCCCGTGATCTACGGGGCCGTCATCGTCGCCGGTGTCTTCGGCTTCCTCCTCGCCCCCTTCTTCTGCAAGCTGATCCGGTTCTTCCCGCCCGTCGTCACCGGCACGGTCATCACCCTCATCGGGGTCTCCCTGCTGCCCGTCGCCTTCAACTGGTCCCAGGGCGGGAACTCCCAGGCGCCGGACTACGGCAGCCTCACGTACATCGGTCTCGCCACCGCGACCCTGCTGATCACCGTGGTGCTGCGCAGGGTCCTGACCGGGTTCCTCAAGCAGATCTCGATCCTGCTGGGGCTCGTCGCGGGCACGCTCATCTCCCTGCCGCTGGGTGTCGCCGACTTCAGCGCGGTCGGCGACGCCGACATCATCGGGTTCCCCACGCCGTTCCACTTCGGGGCGCCGCAGTTCGCGGCGGCGGCGATCGTCTCGATGTGCATCGTGATGCTGGTGTCGATGACCGAGTCGACCGCGGACGTGCTCGCCCTCGGCGAGATCGTCGAGCGGCCCGCGGACGAGAAGACCCTGGCCGCCGCGCTCCGCGCCGACGGCCTCGGCACCGCCCTCAGCCCGCTGTTCAACGGCTTCGCCGCGAGCGCCTTCGCACAGAACGTCGGGCTGGTCGCGATCACCAAGGTCCGCAGCCGGTTCGTCGTCGCCGCGGCGGGCGGCATCCTCCTGCTGCTCGGCCTGTGCCCGCTCCTCGCCTCCGTCGTCGCCCTCATCCCGCAGCCCGTGCTCGGCGGGGTCGGCATCGCGCTCTTCAGCACCGTCGCCGCCAGCGGCATCCAGACCCTCGCCGGAGCCGCGCTCGAACGCGGCGACAACGTGCTGATCGTCGCCATCTCCCTCGGCGCCGGGATCATCCCCATCGCCGCGCCGGACTTCTACCACGCCTTCCCCGAGGGCTTCCGCATCGTCCTCGACTCCGGCATCAGCACGGGCTGCGTCGTCGCCGTCCTGCTCAACCTGGCCTTCAACCACCTCGGCCGACAGGCCGACCCCGCACCCGTCAGCCTCCCCGCACCGTCCGGTCACCACTGACGCTCCCGTTCCGGCCCGGCCCCGCCTCCGCGACCAGGACGCGGTGGCGGGCCCGGACCGCCCGCCGCTCCGCCGCCTGGGCGAGCACCCGCGCCCGGGCCTCCTCCCCGGGGTCGAACGGCTCCGGGGCGAAGAGCGGGGCGGCGGCCGTGTGCCGGGGCCAGGCGTCCTGCCAGAAGCGCACCGTCCAGCCCGGCCACCGCTCCGCCACGCGGTACGCCCCCGGGGTGAAGGAGAGGGACCACCAGCCCAGGCGGCGACGCTCCGGGTCGATGTGGATGCCGGAGCCGGCGTGCAGGCGGCAGACCCCGTGGCCGGGGGCGACGGCCAGGCGGTCGAGCAGACCGACACCTTCGTGTACGGGGTGGTCGAAGGCGTCCGAGGCGACGTAACAGCGGCCGGTGCCGACCGTGACGACCACGCCGCCCGGGTCGGGCCCGGTCACGTCCTCGTCGTCGGGGGCCAGGAAGGGCGCCGGGTCGGGGGCCTCGTCGCGGCGGCGGACGTGTTCCGGGTCCAGGCCGACGTACGCGCGCAGTTCCGCCTGGCCGTCGTACAACCGGCTGACCTCCCAGCCCGGCCACGCGGCGCGGATCAGGTCGTACGCGGCCGCACGGTGGCGGAGTTCGGCACTGGGGCCCTCCCAGACGAAGTACCGGAGCGCCTTCCGGCCGAGGTCGACCAGGATCCCGCCCTGCGCCCTGGTCTCGTCCAGCCACCCCCCGTCCCGGCGGAGCCCGGGGAGCAGGGCGAGGAACCGGGCCGGCCCGTCCAGCAGGTCGAGGTCGAGCCCCACCGCCCAGCCGGTCCGGTACAGCTCATGTGCCCCGTCTTCGCGGACCACGACGATGTCGGCTCGGTCTCCCATCCGGACAGGATGGCCGGGCGGAGGGGCTGCCGGCCACCCTTTTCGGCGGGCGCGCGGCTCCCGCGCGCCCGCCGACGCGCGCGGGGTGAATACCGGGCCGTACCGGCTCCTCACTGCACAATTCATGCGCAAGCCGAAGACACGAACGCGCAGAGCACGAGCAGAGCACGAAGAGATCGAGGCCGGCGTATGCATCTGGCGTCCGAAGCAGTCCCGGAGCAGGACCGGCAGGCGGGACGCGCGGGGTGGCAGCACGCGCCGGAGCGGGCCCGGCCGTGGCGGCGGACCCTGACGGCGATACGGCCGGGAGCGGGCGCGCTGGTCGCCGGATACCTGGCGCAGGTCCTCTTCCGGCTCTTCCTCGTACGCCACTTCGCCTATCCCTCCATCCATCCGGACGAGGAGTCGTACCTCGTCCTCGCCCGTGTCCTGGCCGGGCGGCCGAGCACCGAGATGCCGGTGGGCGTCGTCATCCCCGGCGGCTATCCGCTGCTCATCTCCCCGGCCCTGCGCCTCGCCGACGACCCGGCCACCGCCTACCACCTCGTCATGGGCGTCAACTCGCTGCTCAACGCCCTGGTCTTCCCGCTGGCCTGGGTCGCCCTGCGGCGCCTGGGACTCGGCCGCGCGCAGGCGTACGTGTGCGCCACGGCGACCGCGCTGCTGCCGCCGGTGGTCTTCTACGCGCAGTACGCGATGACGGACACCGTCATGCCGGTGCTGGTCCTGGCCTGGGCGCTCTGCCTGCACGGCTGGTTCGCGGACGGCTCGACCGCCCGCCGCGCCGGGCACGCCGCCGGTGCCGGGCTGACCGCCGCGTACGCGATGGCCACGCACGACCGCGGGGGCGTGGTCGTCGCCCTGACCGCCGGGCTGCTCGCCGGGGCGGCGCTGCTGCGCTGGGCGCCGTGGCGCACCCTGCTCGCGGGCCTCGGTGCCCTCGCGGCCGGCGTCTTCGGCGCCCAGGCGCTGAACGGCTGGCTGCGGTCCCGGTTCACGGCGCCGGCCAGCAGCGTCGGCGACTTCCTGTGGCAGGGGCTCACCGACCCGCAGGCGGCCGGGCGCACGCTGACCCGTACGGCGGGCCAGATCTGGTACGTCGCCGTCTCCACCTGGACGGTGGGCGCGGTGGGGATCGTGGTGTGCCTGCTCGCCGTGGCCGGGCAGCGGGTGCCCCGGGCGTTCCGGATCGTGGGCGGGGCGCTGCTCGCCCTGCTGGCCGGCATCGCGCTGGCCGCGGCCGCCGCGCTGCCGGACGACAAGCGGATCGACGACTGGGTGTACGCCCGTTACGCGGCCTGTCTGGTGCCGACGCTGTTCCTCGTCGGCTGCGCCGCCCTGGTCCGGCTGCGGGGGCGGGCGCTCGGCGCGGTCCTCGCCGGTGCGGTGGGGCTCACGCTGCTGTTCGGCGGCGCGGTGCTGCTGTCCGCCGGTCCGCTGCTGCGGACCCAGACGTTCACGCCCTGGGGCATGCCCGACGCGTTGTTCCTCGCCGGCGACTGGCATGCGCTCCACATCCTGCGCACGACGGCGGCCGCCTTCGCCGTCCTCTGTGCCGTCGTCCTGGTGCGGGCGCTCACCTCACGGCAGGCGCTCTGGTCCGGCCTCGCGCTCACCCTGTTCGCCGGGGTCGCCACCGTCACCATCACGGCACGGATCAGCGACCCGTACTCCGAAGGGGCCAGGATCGACGCTGTCCGCTTCGCCGAGCGGACCGGTCTGCGCCTCGACGACAACGTCGTCTTCGGCTGGGGCATCGACCGGCCGGTCCGCCGCGTCCAGGCGTACCAGATCTACCTGGGCCGCGTCTGGTACCTCAACCCCCGCTACCACCCCGTCCCCCCGGCGGCCACGGCCCTCGTGCTGCCGCTGCCGCTGCCCCGCGCCGGCAGGTACCCGCCGCCCGAGTCGGCCTGGCCGCGCCCCTCGCCCCCCTGGTTCATCGAGCGCGTCGACCCCCAGCGGCGGTGGACGGTCTGGCGCCGCCACTGAGGGCGCCCGGCCGCTCCCCCCCAGGGCCCGGCGCGCCCGCCGCGCCGCGCGTCCCACCGCAACCGGGCCCGCCGTCGGCGTCGTCCTACAGCGCACTATGCCGACCTTCCCCGCGTCGCCGGCCGACGCCCTGACGACGTCCCTCCGCCATCTCTTCGCCTTCGCCTGGGGGCAGACCCGGGCCTGCGCCTTCGCGATCGCGCTGCTCTCCGGGGTGGCGGCGTCCGGTCTGCTGCCCGGTCTGCCGGTGGCCCGCTACGACCTGCTCGTCGGGTACGGCGTGCTGCTGACGCTGCTGTTCTGGGCGTGCGGCTGGGAGAGCGGGCGGGACCTGGCGGTCATCGGCGTCTGCCATCTGATCGGTCTCGCCTTCGAGCTGGTGAAGGTCTCGCTCGGCTCGTGGAGCTATCCGGAGCCCGCGGTCCTGAAGTTCGCCGGGGTGCCCCTGTACGGCGGGTTCCTGTACGCGGCCGTGGGCAGCTACGTCTGCCGGGCCTGGCACCTCTTCGACCTGGAACTGGTCCGCTACCGGGCCCGGTCGACGGCGCTGGTGGCCGCCGCGATCTACGTCAACTTCTTCACCCACCACTGGCTGCCCGACCTCCGCTGGCCGCTCGCCGCGGTGCTGCTGGTGGTCACGGCGGGCACCTCCGCGCGGTTCACGGTGCGCGGCGCCCGGGTGCGGATGCCGCTGGCGCTGTCGTTCGTCCTGATCGGCTTCTTCCTGTGGCTCGCCGAGAACCTGGCCACCTACGTGGGGGCCTGGCGCTACCCGTACCAGCTGGACGGGTGGCAGCCCGTGGGGCCCGAGAAGTTCGGCGCCTGGTCGCTGCTGATCAGCATCACGGTCGTGCTCGTGGCCGCCTCCCGGCGCCCGCCGGACGGTGCGCCGCGTTCGCATGACGGACGGTGAATGGCCTGATGTGCCTGGACCGCGGCCCTTGACGGGGCGGGTCCCGGCTGACTCCGGCAGGCCGCCGGGGACGGCGTGGTGACGGCCCGTACCGGTCCTGGCCAGCGGCCGGTCCGCGAGGCGGCGCCCGGACACGCGGCGGCGCCCGGCGGGCCCCGGGGGCCGGCCCGGTGAGGACCGGACCCCGCGCGATTGGCCTGTTCTGGTGGATCCCGGATGGGGTGCCTCCGGTGGATTCTGGAGCTCCGCCCCATCCCGTCCCCCTCACAGGAGGCAACCATGATCGCCATGCCCACGACACGCACGGACGACGTCGTCAACGCCTGGCTCCAGGGCGCCGAGACGGCCTTCGGCGCCGACAACCCGGCCGGCCCGCTGTACGTCGGCGGCGCCGCCGGCGAAGCCGCGCTCACCGACGCCACCGAGGCCCTGCTGACCGGGTGCAGCAGCTGTACCGGTTCGCTGCACAGCTACTGCTGCTGACGGCTCCCCGCACCACACCGCACGCACCCGCCCGGGGCGCCCTTCGCGGGGCGCCCCGGGTCCGGGCCCGAGCCGGCCGTCAGGAGAGGACTCAGCATGGTGGAATCCGTGGCAGCGGACCGGGCGGCCGAAGGGCCGCCCCCCGGCGGGTGGTTCGCGGGCCCGGTGGACGCCTTCGCGGAGCCCCTGTTCCGCGAGCTGGAGCGGCGGGTCGCCCGGATCGCCGGGCTGGCCGCCGAGGAGCGCGCGGTGCTGCGGGCGGAGACGCGCGAGGCGGTCCACCGGACGCTGGGCCTCCGGCTCAACCGCGTCCTGCTGCTGGAGCTGCGGGCCGCCTCCCTGGCCGGCGAGCTGCCCGGCGCCGACCCGGCCGCCCGCTGGGACGCCTTCCTCGACCTCGCCCGCGCCCCCGGCTACGGCGACTCCCTGCGCCGGAGGTACCCGGCGCTCCACCCCCGGGCGCTGGCCTCCGGACGGCTGCTCATCGACGGGGCCGTGGAGCTGGGGGAACGGTTCGCCGGAGACCGCCGGGCGGTCGGCGCGCTGCTGGGCGCCGACCCGGGGCCGCTGCGCGGCCTGGAGCTCGCCCGCGGCGACACCCACCACGGCGGGCGGGCCGTGGCGCGGCTGACGTTCGCGGACACCGCCGTCATGTACAAGCCGCGCCCGGTGGCGGTGGACGCCGCCCTCCGCGCCTTCGTCGAGGCCGTGCCCGGCGCCGCCGACCTGGGCGTGCCGCGCGTCGCGGTCCGCGAGGGGTACGGCTGGGCCGAGTACGTCGAGCACCGCCACTGCGCCGACGAGACGGAGCTGGCCCGCTTCTACCGGGGGCTCGGCGGCTGGCTCGCGGTGATGCGGCTGCTCGGCGGGACCGACCTGCACGCCGAGAACCTGGTGGCCGTGGGTCCCGTCCCCTTCGTGGTCGACGCCGAGGCCCTGTTCACTCCGGACGTGGACGTCGAGCCGAGCGGGCGCGGCGACGCCGTCGACCGGGCCGCCCGGACGATCCGCACGACCGTGCTGCGCACCGGCATCCTGCCGCTGCGCACCGACGGCTACGCCCTGGCCGGGGTGGACCTCTCGGCGGCCGGCGGGCTGCCCGGGCAGCAGCCGCGCATCCGCGTCCCCGTCATCGCGGACGGCGGGCGGGACACCGCGCGCCTGGAGACGGCGGAGGTGGAGCTGCCGCCCGCCCGCAACCACCCCAGCCCCGAACCCGTACTGATCCGCCACTGGGACCGGGTGCTGGCGGGCTTCGACGAGGCCACCGGCGCCCTGGCCCGGCTCGACGCGCGCGGCGGACTGGCCCCGCTGGTCGCGGGGTTCACCGGCTGCCGGGTGCGGCGGATCCGGCGGCCCACCCAGACGTACACGGACATCGGCCGGATGCTCTGGCACCCCGCCTCGCTGCACGACCCCGACGCGGCCCGGGCGCGGGCCCGGGACATCCTGCGCCGCAACGCCCTCGCCGCCCCGGGCGCGCCGCGCGAGCCCGAGGTGATCGACCTGGAGGTCGCGGACCTGCTGGCGGGGGACGTGCCCGTCTTCGACACCCTGGTGGACACGGGGGCGGTGTCCGCGTTCCTGACGGGGTGGCGGGGCGCCGACCTGGCCCGCGAGCGGGACACCATCCGCAGCGCGCTGGTCGGCGCGTACCTCAACGAGCGCCGCCTTCCGGGGCGGGTGCGGACCCCCGCCCGCGCCCCGCACGCCGACGACCTGGACCGGCGCCGCCGGGCGCTGGCCGCAGAGGCGGTGCGGACGGTCTGCGCGGCCGCGGTGCGCGGCGACGACGGGACCGCGACCTGGATCAGCCCCGTGCTCACCGACTACGGCTGGGCGATCCGCCCGCTCGGCGCGGACCTCTACACCGGGCAGGGCGGCGTCGCCCTCGCGCTCGCCGCGTACCGGCGGGAGCAGCGCGCGGGCCGGGCGGACCCGGTCCCCGAGGTGGAGCCGGTCCTGTCGGGGGCCCTGGAGGTGCTGGCCGCGACCGAGGACGCGACACAGACCCGTCAGCTCGGCGGGTTCACGGGGGTCGCCTCCCAGGTGTGGACGTGGGCCGCGCTGCACCGGCTGCTAGGGACGCCCGGGGCGCTGGACCGGGCGCGGGCCCGGGCCGCGCTGCTGACCCCGGAGACGCTGGCCGAGGACCGGGCGCTGGACGTGCTCGGCGGCGCGGCCGGGGTGCCCGTACCGCTCCTCGGTCTCGCCGAACTCACTGGCGAGGCGCGGTGGTTGGACGTGGCGGCGGAGGCCGGGCGGCGGCTGGAGCGGACCGCGGTGGTCAACGAGCGCGGGGCGCGCTGGTCCACCGTCATGTTCCCGGAGGGCATCGGCGGGTTCGCGCACGGTTCCACCGGGGCCGGGTGGGCGCTGACGCGGCTGAGCCTCTCGGCGGCCGGGACCCCGGCCGACCGGCGCCGCTGGTACGAACTGGGCTGCCTGGCCCATGACTTCGAAGAGTCGCTGTACGTGCCGGAGGCGCCCGGCTGGGCGGACGCGCGGATCGCCGGGGACGTGGAGCACCCCACCGCCTGGTGCCACGGCAGCACGGGCATCGGGCTGGCCGCGGTCGACCTCCACGCGCGTACGGGCGACCCCCGCCACCTGCGCACGGCGCTGCGCTCCGGGCCGGCCGGGCTCCGCGAGGGCTTCGGGTGGAGCCACACCCTGTGCCACGGCGACCTGGGCCTCGCGGAGCTGCTGCGCCGATTGCGCGACCTGGACGGCCACGAGGGCCCGTCGGCGGCGTGGGCCGACGGCGAGCTGCTCACCGGCATCGAGGAGCGGGGCCCGGTCGGCGGGCTCGCCAAGGAGGCGTTCGCGCCCGGTCTGCTCCCGGGTCTTTCCGGCGTGGTGCACCAGCTGCTCGCCATGCACCCGGACGCCCGGCTGGGCACGCCGCTGCTGCTCGCCCTTCCGGAGCCGCCCGCCGCGCCCGCCGGCTCTTGACGCTGTGATCTTCGGCAACTACCTTGCGGTCATCATCGACCCGTACCGAGCGCGAGGAGGCGACCCGCGGATGAACACCTGCTCCGACCTCGGCCGCCTCGCCCACACCTCGGCCTGGGTCCACGGGCGCATCGCCCACGGCTGCTGACGGCGCCGTCCACCGCTCCTGCCCTGGGGCCACCGCATCCGGTGGCCCCCTTCAGCCTTCCCGGCACGCCTCCGCCGCGTGCCGTTCCGCGCCCTGTCCTGTCCCGCGGCGCGTCCGAGCACAGAAAGCTGCCGACATTGGCGAACATGATCCATCGACCCAACTCGCACCTCATCGGGGGACCGTCATGGTAGAGGCGCGCATCACCGTCAACGGGGCGGAGACTCCCCTCGCGCCGGACCCGCCGCACACCACGGTGCTGGACTTCCTCCGCGAGCGCGGGCTGACCGGCACCAAGGAGGGCTGCGCCGAGGGCGAGTGCGGGGCCTGTTCGGTGCTGGTCGCCCGGCCCGGCGTGGACAAGCCGACCGACTGGGTGGCGGTCAACGCCTGCCTGGTCCCGGCGGCGGCGCTGGACGGGCAGGAGCTCGTGACCTCCGAGGGCCTCGCCACCCCGGGCGCGCCCGGCGCGGCGCCCGCCCTGCACCCGGTGCAGCGGGAGATGGCGGTGCGGGGCGGCTCCCAGTGCGGCTACTGCACCCCGGGGTTCGTGTGCAGCATGGCCGCCGAGTACTACCGGCCGGGCCGCGACACGCGGACCCACGACGAGAGCGAGGGCGGGAGCGGCGACGGTGCCGCCTGCGACGCCGAACACGGGCCGAACGGCTTCGACCTGCACGCGCTGAGCGGCAACCTGTGCCGCTGTACGGGCTACCGCCCCATCCGCGACGCCGCGTTCGCCGTCGGCGCGCCCGAGGAGGCGGACCCGCTGGCCCGGCGGCGCGAGCAGGCCCCGCCCGCGCCGGTGGCCACCTCGTACGCCCGAGGAAACGGCGAGTTCCTCCGCCGGGAGAGCCTGGCCGAGACGCTGCGGCTGCTGCGCGAGCGGCCCGACGCGGTGGTCGTGGCCGGCTCGACGGACTGGGGCGTGGAGGTCAACATCCGCTCCCGGCGCGCCGGTTGCGTGATCGCCGTCGACCGCCTGCCGGAGCTGCGCGCGCTGCGGGTCGGGGACGACGCCATCGAGATCGGGGCGGCGCTGACGCTCACCGAGATCGAGCGGCGGCTGGACGGCCGGGTGCCGCTGCTCGCCGAACTGTTCCCGCAGTTCGCCTCGCGGCTCATCCGCAACGGGGCCACCCTCGGCGGCAACCTGGGCACCGGCTCCCCCATCGGCGACAGCGCCCCGGTGCTGCTCGCGCTCGGCGCCTCGCTGGTGCTCGCCGACGCGGACGGGGAGCGCGAGGTGCCTCTGGCCTCGTACTTCACCGGCTACCGGCAGAGCGTGCGGCGCCCCGGCGAGCTGATCCGCGCCGTCCGCGTACCGTTGCCCCTGGCGTCGGTCACCGCCTTCCACAAGATCGCCAAGCGGCGTTTCGACGACATCTCCAGCGTGGCGGTCGCCTTCGCCCTCGACATCGAGGACGGGACCGTCCGCACGGCGCGCATCGGGCTCGGCGGCGTCGCCGCCACCCCGATCCGGGCCCTGGCCGCCGAGGCGGCCTTGGTGGGCCGGCCGTGGTCGGCGGAGACCGTCGAGGCCGTCGCCCCGCTGCTGCGGGAGGAGGGCACGCCGATGGACGACCACCGGGCCAGTGCCGCCTACCGCTCCGCGATGCTGGGCCAGAGCCTGCTGAAGCTGTACGCGCGAACCACCGAGGCGGTGCCGTCATGAGCCGGTTGTCCGAACGTCCCGAGAACCCCGTCGTCGGCCTGTCGCTGCCGCACGAGAGCGCGTCCCAGCACGTCACCGGGACCGCGCTCTACACCGACGACCTGGTCCACCGCACCAAGGACGTCCTGCACGCCTACCCGGTGCAGGTCATGAAGGCGCACGGCCGGATCACCGCGCTGCGCACCGCGCCCGCGCTCGCCGTGCCCGGGGTGGTGCGGGTGCTGACCGGCGCCGACGTGCCGGGCGTCAACGACGCCGGGATGAAGCACGACGAGCCCCTCTTCCCCGACGTGGTCATGTTCCACGGGCACGCGGTCGCCTGGGTGCTCGGCGAGACGCTGGAGGCGGCCCGGCTCGGCGCCGCCGCGGTGGAGGTGGAGCTCGACGAGCTGCCGTCCGTGATCACCCTCGCGGAGGCCATCGCGGGCGACAGCTTCCACGGCGCCCGGCCCGTCATGGAGACCGGCGACGTGGCCGCCGGGTTCGCCGACTCGGCGCACGTCTTCACGGGCGAGCTGACCTTCTCCGACCAGGAGCACTTCTATCTGGAGACGCACGCGGCGCTCGCCCTGATCGACGAGGCCGGCCAGGTCTTCGTGCAGAGCAGTACCCAGCACCCGTCCGAGACCCAGGAGATCGTCGCGCACGTCCTCGGCCTGCACAGCCACGAGGTGACCGTGCAGTGCCTGCGGATGGGCGGCGGCTTCGGCGGCAAGGAGATGCAGCCGCACGGCTTCGCCGCCGTCGCCGCGCTCGGCGCGCTCCTGACCGGGCGCCCCGTACGGGTCCGGCTCAACCGCACCCAGGACCTGACGATGTCGGGCAAGCGGCACGGCTTCCACGCCTCCTGGCGGATCGGCTTCGACGCCGAGGGCCGTATCCAGGCCCTCGACGCGACGCTCACCGCCGACGGCGGCTGGAGCCTGGACCTGTCCGAGCCGGTGGTGGCCCGCGCGCTGTGCCACATCGACAACACGTACTGGCTGCCCCACGCCCGCGTGACCGGCCGGATCGCCCGGACCAACAAGGTCTCCAACACGGCCTTCCGCGGCTTCGGCGGCCCCCAGGGGATGCTGGTGATCGAGGACATCATGGGCCGGTGCGCGCCGCTCCTCGGCCTCGACCCGACGGAGCTGCGGGAGCGCAACTTCTACCGGGAAGGCCAGTCCACCCCGTACGGGCAGCCGGTCGTCCAGCCGGAGCGCATCGGCGCCGTCTGGGAGCAGGTCAAGGAGAACGGCGGGGTCGCGGACCGGCGGCGGGAGATCGCCGCCTTCAACGCCGCGCACCCGCACACCAAGCGGGCCCTCGCACTGACCGCCCTCAAATTCGGCATCTCGTTCAACCTCACCGCCTTCAACCAGGGCGGCGCGCTGGTGCTGATCTACAAGGACGGCTCCGTCCTGATCAACCACGGCGGCACCGAGATGGGCCAGGGCCTGCACACCAAGATGCTCCAGGTGGCGGCGACGACGCTCGGCATCCCGCTGCACAAGGTGCGCCTCGCCCCGACCCGTACGGACAAGGTGCCCAACACCTCGGCGACCGCCGCCAGCGCGGGCACCGACCTCAACGGCGCGGCGGTGAAGAACGCCTGCGAGCAGCTGCTCGAACGGCTGCTGCGGGTGGCGGCGACCCGGCTCGGGGTGAACGCCTCGGACGTGCGGGTCGTCGACGGGGTCGCGCGCGGGCTCGGCGTCGACGGGGAGCTCGGCTGGGACGAGCTGGTGCGGACCGCGTACATGCAGCGCGTGCAGCTGTCGGCGGCCGGCTTCTACCGCACCGAGGGGCTGCACTGGGACGCGAAGTCGTTCCACGGCTCGCCGTTCAAGTACTTCGCCCACGGCGCCGCCGCGGCCGAGGTCGAGGTGGACGGCTTCACCGGCGCGTACCGGATCCGGCGGGTGGACATCGTGCACGACGTGGGCGACAGCCTCTCCCCGATGATCGACATCGGCCAGATCGAGGGCGGTTTCGTGCAGGGCGCGGGCTGGCTGACCCTGGAGGACCTGCGCTGGGACACCGGCGACGGCCCCAGCCGGGGGCGGCTGCTGACGCAGGCGGCGAGCACGTACAAGCTGCCGAGCTTCTCCGAGATGCCCGAGGAGTTCCGCGTCGAGCTGCTGCGGAACGCGTCGGAGGCGGGCGCGGTCTACGGCTCCAAGGCGGTCGGCGAGCCGCCGCTGATGCTGGCCTTCTCCGTGCGGGAGGCGCTGCGGCAGGCCGCGGCGGCGTTCGGGCCGGACGGGACCGCTGTCGAGCTCGCCTCGCCCGCGACGCCGGAGGCGGTGTACTGGGCGGTCCAGGCCGCCCGGGGCGCGGCCGGTGGCGGCGGCGCCGGGCGGGGTGCGCGGGCGGGCGCGGTAGCGCTGAGCGGTGCCTGACATGACGTGGTTCGCCGCGGTCGCGCGGTTGCGGGCACGCCGGGAGGCCGGCGTGCTCGTGACCGTCGCGACCGTGCGCGGCCACGCCCCGCGCAACGCCGGCGCGAAGCTGGTGGTCGGGCAGGACGAGACCTGGGGCTCGATCGGCGGCGGCAACGTGGAGGCCGTCTCGATCGACCGGGCCCGGGAGATGATCGCCGAGGGCGCGCCGGGTCCTGAGCTCGTCGACTTCGCCCTCAACGACAAGGTGCACAACCGCCATGGCGTGCAGTGCTGCGGCGGCACGGTGTCGGTGCTGCTCGAACCCCTCCCGGTGGTCCGGGCGGTGGCGGTCTTCGGGGTCGGGCACGTGGGCCTGGAGCTGGCCAGGATCCTGGCCCGGCACGACCTGGACCTGCACCTGATCGACAGCCGGGCCGACACGCTCACCCCGCAGCGGCTGGCCGTGCTCGACGACGCGGTGGCGCAGGTGCGGGTGCACCACACGCCGCTGCTGCCGGAGGAGGTCCTGGAGTCGCTGCCGCCCGGCACGCACGTCCTGATCATGACCCACGACCACGCCGAGGACGCCGCCCTGTGCGACGCCGCCCTGCGGACGGCGCACCTCGGCTCCATCGGGCTGATCGGCTCGGCGGCGAAGTGGTCCCGCTTCCGCAAGCGGCTCGCCACCGAGGGCGGTCACGCCGACGCCGACATCGACCGGATCAAGACCCCGATCGGCCTGCCGGACATCGCGGGCAAGGAGCCCGCGACGATCGCGGTCAGCGTCGCGGCGGACCTGCTGCGCTCGTTCTGAGGCGGCGGGGTCCGGGCGCTGCGGGGCCGGTGCCGGTCAGTTGAGGAACCAGTACTGATTGGCCTGGCCTCCGCAGTCCCACAGCATGACGACGGGGCTGCGTCCCCAGTTGTAGATGTCCGCGCAGAGGCCGGGGTGGGCGATGCTCTCCAGCCGGGTCGGGCCGGCGGGGTCGTCGATCTTCCAGGCCATTCCCAGGCCGTTGCCGCAGACGTTCTGCATGAGCTGTTCGCCGCGGCCCCGGGAGCCGTCGGCGCAGTACTGGCTGGCCGCGTTGCGGATGTTCCAGCCTCCGCTGACGCTGTTCCAGGTGACGCTCCAGGACTGGTTGGCGCCGCCGTGGCAGTTCCACATCTGGACCCAGGGCCCCCGGCCGAAGTCGTAGGCGTCCAGACACTTTCCGGCCGCTTCGGGGCTGAGGCTGGTGATCGTCGAGGGCTGCCCTTGGGCGGCGGCGGGTGCGGCGCACAGCAGCAGGGCGGCGGCAGCGGCTCCGAGGATCGAGCCGAGTCGGGCGAGGACGGTCATGCGGGGCCTCCGGTGTCGGGCTGCTGGGGTTCCCGACGGTAGGGCCGGGCCCGTGTCCGTTCCCAGACCCGTACCGGCCGTTCGTGATCACGGCCGGTACGGGTCTGTCCTGGTGGGCCGGGAACGGTCAGCCCGAGGGGCGGCCCGTGGCGGTGAGTTCGGCGAGGCTGGTCCAGGGGCCCCGGTTGCCGGCCTCGGTCAGGGCCCGCAGCCGCAGGTAGCGGCCCGGCTTGGCGGTGAACGTGACCCGGGTGGCCGCCGCGGTGTCCGCGAAGGTGCCGGTGGCGACGGGGGTGCCCCAGGAGGTCTTGCTGTCGGAGACGTACAGCTCGTAGGAGCCGATGCGGCCGTTGACGCCGCCGTCCTGGCGGGGCAGGTGGGTGACGGAGTCGACGTCGTAGCGGGCGCCGAGGTCGATCTGGATCTCGTGCGGGAGGGCCGGGGCGCCGCTGGACCACTTGCTGTGCCAGAGGGTGGCGGGGTTGCCGTCGATGGCGTTGGCGGCGGCGCCGTTCTCGGACGCGGTCTCCTGGCTGTCGGCCTGGACGACGCTCCAGCCGCTCTGGCTGATCGGGCTCGACGGGGCGGTGCCGCCGACGGGGGTGCCGGCGGGGACGGTCAGGGCGGTGGCGGTGACCGTGGAGGCGGTGCCGGTGCCGAGGGTGCCGGTCTTCACCCGGAGGGTGCCCGAGCGGTCGGCCGGGTCGTGGAACCAGCCGGTGGTGGCGGCGTCGTACGCGGCCCTGCTCGCGAGGGCGGGCAGGGTGGTCGTGCCGACGGTGACGGTGCCGGGCGCGCTCGCGCTGCGCAGGGTGAACTCGTAGCCGCGGGTGGCGGGCTTGCCGGTGTACGTGCCGGTGCTCGCCCCGACGGAGACGGTGACGGTGCCCGTGCCGGAGGCGGGCGCGGTGACGTCGACGCGCTGGCGGGCGGAGGCGCCCGTCTTGTAGGCGCGGGTGAGGCCGTCGTCCTCGTAGAGGGTGAAGGTGGAGTTGCCGCGGGGCTGGATGTCGTACGTGAGGGTGGAGACGGGCTTCTCGCCGGTGTAGTTCATCTTCGGCCACATGGGGACGATGGCGCCCGCCTTCACGAAGAGCGGCAGGGTGTCGAGCGGGGCGGCGTAGCCGTTGAGCCAGCCGGGGCCGGTGTAGACCTTGCCGGTCCAGTAGTCGGTCCAGTCGCCGGCCGGGAGGTAGATGCCGTCGCGGGTGGTGGTGTCGGTGACGACGGGGGCGACGAGGAAGGAGTCGCCGGCCATGAACTGGCCGCTGGTCTGGTTGCCGCGCGCGACGGGGTCGTTCGGGTACTCCAGGACCATGGCGCGGGTGGCCGGGACGCCGGTGTCGGTGGCGTTGCGGCTCATCGTGTACATGTACGGCATGAGCCGCATCTTGAGCCGGAGGTACGTCCGGTTGATCGACTGGTAGGGCTCGGCGAAGCGCCAGGGCTGCTTGTCCTGGTAGCCGGCGGAGGGGCTGGTGGGGCCCCAGCCGGACATCGTCATGAAGGCGGGGGTGAACGCCTTCCACTGGAGGTCGCGGACGTACGTCTTGGGGCTGCCGCCGAAGATGCCGTCGATGTCGCCGCTCGCGTAGTTGAGGCCGGACAGCCCGGCGCCCGCGATGGCCGGCACGTGCCAGCGCATGGCGTCCCAGGTGCCGGAGGTGTCGCCGGTCCAGACGACGGCGTTGCGCTGGGTGCCGGCCCAGCCGTCGACGGTCCAGACGAAGCGGCGGGCGTCTGAGTTGTTCTCGATGCCGTCCACGGCCTGCTTGACGCCGTTGAAGGCGGTCTTGTAGCCGCCGCCGATCCAGGCGACGTCGGTCTTGACGGCCCGCGAACCGGCCGTGCCGACCTCCCAGTTGATGCCGGAGAGCCCGGTGGAGGTCCACAGCCCGGTCTGGAAGCCCTTGCTCTTCAGCTGGGCGACCGTCTCGGGGAGGCTGGTGTAGCCGCAGCCGTAGCCGTCGTTGGGGAGGAACCAGCCGGAGGGCATGTCGGCGGCGCGGGCGTCCGTGGCGTAGCCGACGACGTCCGGGGTGGTCTGGTGACGGAGCCGGTCGTGGGCGCCCTGGTAGTCGGGGTTGGAGGCGTTGAAGCAGTCGGCGTTGCCGAGTTCGAGGCCCCAGATGGGGGCGAGGAACGGCTTGCCGGTGACGTCGGTGTAGCCGCCCAGGACGTCCTTGAGGGAGTTTCCGGCGAAGTACCAGGCGTCGAAGCGGTTCTCGTTGTGGCGCAGCGCGGTCGGGGCGGTGAAGGCGTACGAGCCCGGGGACCAGGTGTTGCGCATGACGCCGTAGCCGTTGGTGGACATGTAGAAGGGCGCGGGGCTGGCGTTGGTGTTCTCGGTCCACTGGTTGGAGACGGCGACGGGCACGGTCTTGTCGCGCAGGGCCCATTCGCCGAGCCGCAGGCCGGTGCCGTAGAACTGCTCGTCGGCGGCGCGGTTGAGGTACTGGGTGGTCTGGGAGCCGGTCCAGTTGGTGGGCTGGGCCTCGGACCAGAGCAGGGTGGTGTCGTCCGCGCGGTAGAGGGCGAAGGTGAGCGGCGACTTGTTGATCCGCAGGCTGACGGCGGAGGTGCCGATCCTGTAGTACGCGCCGGCGTCGGTGAGGGTCGCGCCGACGGAGCCGAAGGCGGTGTTGATGGCGAGGTCCGCGCCGGCCGGGTCGTCGGTGAAGGCGCCGTTGGGCGAGAGCCAGATCCGGAAGATGTCGGCCCGCGCCATCACGACGCGGGCGGCGGCGCCGCTGGACGTGGCGACGGTGAAGGTGTCGCCGGACCGGGTGACGCCGGTGACGTTCCCGGCGGTGGCGGCGCGGGCGTCCGTCGCGGGGAGGACGACGGAGAGCAGGGCGCCGATGAGGACGGCGGCGATCAGGAGGGCGGTACGTCGGACACCGGGGCGCGGGCCCCGGTGGCGGCGCGGGTGGGGGCGTGGCGGGGCGTAGAGGGCTGCGGCTGTCATGGCGGCTGGTTCTCCTCACGAGATCCCCGGCGCGGGGAGCGCCGGGCAGTGGTCGTTGGAGCTCCCCCGCGCGTGGGGGCGTGAGACATGGCAGCAGTGACGCACGAATGGCGTCAAGTGCTCAAACAGGCATGGTTGCAATCAACTTCAATCATCACTGGTCGCGGGAGGGTGCGTGCGGGGCCGTCCCGTCAGAGACCCGGCCCGACGGCGGGCCGTGCGATCAAGTCCTGCGCGGCGGCGCGCAGTTGGACCTCCCACTCCTTATCGTCGAGCCCGAGGGTGTACGCGACGCAGCACGCGCAGGACGGGAGCAGCGCGAGGAACGCCCGCTCCTCGGCGGTCTCGGCCTCGACCTCCGCCCACTCGTCCGAGGCCGTCCCGGCGAGCCCGACCTCTCCCGCCGCGAACCGCACGGCCAGCCTGCGCAGCGCGTACCGCAGGGACAGGGGCCGATCGGGCAGCGGAATGCCGAGCTCTTCGAGCGCCGCCACGAAGGCGTCCCGGATGTCCGCGGCGACCGCCCGCCGCGGCAGCCCGGCGAGCTCCCGCAACGAGGGCGTGTCCCACCCCGCGGCGAGTGCGTGCGCGGCGCCCATCGGCAGCTCTTCCAGGCAGACCTCGCCCGCACGGTAGAGCCACGCGGCCTCGACCAGGGGCGGAGGGGCGGGGGCCGTCACCGGCGCCGTACGCCCGTCGGGCACGTCGGTCGCGGCAGGCGAGCCCGTCCTCTCCGTCCCGTCCGCGCTATCCGACAAGGCGACGCCTCCAGTCCAGGGGTGTGACGGTGACGGCCCGGCCGGGTTCGCCGTCCCACTCGGCCCGGAGGCCGACGGCCTCCAGCGCGGCCACGACCTCGCGGCCGATGGCGGCGCTGGTGTCGGCCGAGCCGTCGAAGCCGCCGTAGAGCAGCGTCAGTCCGTGCCCGGCCACGGCGGAGTCCGTGCACTGGGAGTGGAAGTAGACGAAGCCGCGCGCGTCGGGCTCCCCGTCGTCCCCGATCTCGGCCTCGCCGCACCTTCGGCAGCAGGTGAAGTTCTCCCGGGCGGTGACTCCCGCCTCCTCCAGGGCGGCGAAGGCGCGGGTGAGCCGCTCGGGGTCGGTCTCGCCCCGCCACGCGGCCTGCTCGGCGACCCGCTCCAGCCACAGCCGGTCGGCCAGCGCCTCCGCCTGCCCACCGGAGACGGGCCTGCGGTCCTCGGTGACCAGGAACTCCTCGGCCAGCTCGGCCAGTTCCGCTCGGGTGGCGTAGCCGCCGGCCAGCACCTCCCGCACCCGCCGCTCCAGCACCGCGCGCTCGTCGTCGCCGAGGTCGAGCGGCGGCACCTCGGGCACGGGGCCCAGGTCCAGCGGCTCCCACCGCAGGCCGTCGTCCCATCCGGCCTCGTGGCGCGCCCAGCCGGTCATCGCCGCGATCACGTCCTCGGGGCCGTCGGCCATCGCCTGGAAGTGCCGGTCGGCCGATCCGTCGCGGTACTCCAGCGTGTAGTCGCCGCCGGCCTCGTGCCAGACCTGGGTGAAGACGTCGGGCAGGTCCGGTATGCGCTGGACGACCAGGAAGTGATCATCGTCGCCCCCGATCCGCCGGACCAGCCCGGCCAACTCCTCGGCGGACACGCGGACGTGCCGCTCCTCGCTCTCCGTCTGCACCGTGATCTCCAGCATGGTTCAGACTGTGGCACACCCCTCTGACAACGGACCTGCGGGGATGCCCGCCGGTGAGCCCGGCCTCACGGCCGGCGCGGACGACGGCGGCGCGCGAGAAGCAGCAGGAGCGCGCCCACGGGCACCGCGCCCAGGAGGGCGAGGGGGAGGGTGCCGGTCCCGCTCTCCGCCAGGGAGCCGGACCCTCCGGTGCCGCCGGGGCCGCCCGGCCGGGTGGAGGTCGACGGTGCGCTGGGCGTCGGGCGGGACGTGGGGCTCGTGGTCGGGCGCGGCGGCCGGGTGGGGGTCGGGCCGGGGGTGGTCGGCGTCGGCCGGGCGGTGACGGTGACGCGTACGGTCGCGGTGTCGTTGCCCGGTTCGGGGTCGGGCTGATCGGCGCGGACGGCCGCGGTGACCGCGAGTTCGGTCCCGGGCGGGGTGCCGGGTCGGACGGTGCCGGTCACGGTCAGCCGGGCCGACTCGCCGACGCCGAGGGTGCCGAGCGGGCAGCGGGCCCGGCCACCCTCGACCGCGCAGGGCGTGCCGTCCGCCGTGGCGACGCGGACGCCCGCAAGCCCGGGGGGCAGCGCGACGGTGACGACGGGGTGGGTCGCGGCGGCGGGGCCCTTGTTGGTGACGGTGAAGGCGTAGGCGGCGCGGGCGGAGGGCGCGAGGGGGCCGGACGGGCGGACGGTCCCGGTGACCGCGAGGTCGGCGGCGGATCCGATCGCCGTGTAGACGGTGCTGTGCGAGGTGTGGCGGGTCGCGGTGATCCGGTCGGTGTAGCCGACGGTGACGGTGTTGCGGGTGAGGGTCCCCCGGCCCGCCGGAAGGACCCTCACCCGGAAGGAGACGGTGGCACGGGCGCCGGGCATCAGGGTCCCGCCCGCCGCCCGCGTGGCCCCCTCCCCCAGGTGGACCCGGAGGCGGCCGCCGTCGAGCAGGGCCCCGGTGTCGTCGTCCTCGGCGTCGGTCAACGGGCCGCTGGCGCCCGGCCCTTCGACGGCGAGCGAACCGGCGACGTAGCCGACCACGGCGGGCAGCGGATCGTCGAGGACGACGCCGTCGGCCCGGTCGCCGCCGTCGCCGCGTACCGTCACCGTGTACCGGAGGATGTCGCCGGGCTCCGCCCACGTATGCCCGGACAGGTTGGTGACCTTCTTGTCGACGGCGAGGCAGGGCGGGCTGCCGAAGGTGATCCCGTCCAGGAAGTTCCCGGTGCTCAGGCCGCCGCCGGCGGTCCGGACCGCCCGGAAGGCGAAGCGGGTGCGCCGCTGCCCGTACGGGACGACGTAACTTCCGGTGTGCGTGCCCCACGCCGTATTCCCGTCGGAGAGCTCGCCCTGGTTGCGCAGGGGTCCGCCGGGCGGCCCGATCAGCACGTCCATCGTGTCGACGCCCTTGCGCCCCCGGTGCGAGAGACGCCAGCGGAGCCGCGAGCCGGGGGTGGTGGCGATGTCCTGGTACAGGGAGGCGGGTTCGTTGGCGTTGAGCTCGGCGAACTGGCGCCCTTCAGCGGCCGGAATCCCGTTCAGCCCGCCGGCCCACAGCTCGATGCGCCTGTCGGAGGCGGTGGTGGCCCAGCCCGGGACCCGGCTCTGGTCCAGGATCGACCAGTCCGCGTCCTTGATCCGCGGCTCCTCGAACCCGCCGTTCACCAGCGCCTGTGGGGGCGCGCACACGAGATCCCTCGGCAGGGCGCGCCCGTCCGCCGCGGGCGTGGTCGTGAGGGCGGCGGTGAGAGCGAGCGGGGCGACCGCGACGGCCAGTGGCCGCCTGCGCCACGAACTGCCGGTGCCGAAGCGCGGGTGCATGGTGGCTGAGCCTAGGCAGGTGCCGAGGGGCACGGCCTCGAATGACCTGACGGTGGGCATGTCGCGGGCCGACGCGTCTCCGCCTCCGCCCCCGCGATACGGATACGGGTACGTGTACGTGTACGGGTGCGGGTGCGGGTGCGGGATAGGCTGCGCCGGTGAAGCGAGTCCTGGTGGTGGGCGTGACCGGCGCGGGCAAGTCCACGCTCGCGCGGGCCTTGAACAAACGTCTGGGCCTGCCGTACGTCGAGATGGACGCGCTGTACTTCACCGGCCCGGACTGGACCGCCAACGCCGCCTTCGCCGAGGACGTGGCACGGCTCACCGCCGGCTCCCACTGGGTCGTGGACTCCCTCGGCTACCCGGAGGTCCGGGACCTGCTGTGGGACCGGGCCGACACCGTGGTCTGGCTGGACTACCCCCGGCGCGTCGTCGTGCCGCGCGTCCTGCGCCGGTCCCTGCGGCGCAGCGCCACGCGCGAGGTGCTGTTCGGCGGCAACCGGGAGACGTGGGCGGGGTGGCTGAGCCCGGAGCACCCGGTCCGGTGGGCGTGGTCGCAGCACGCCGAACGCCGCCGCGAGATCGGCCGCCGCACCCACGACGAGCGCTTCGCGCCCCTGCGGGTCCTGCACTTCGCCGAGCCCGGGGCGGCCACGGCGTGGCTGGCGTCCTTCGCGGACTCCCCTTCCTGAACGGGCGGGAGCGGCCAGACCCTCGGCCTACACCGGATCCGACCGGATCCAACCTGCCCCCACCGGCTCCCACCGGCCTCGGTCGGTCGCCATTCGGAGGCACTCGGAGGCACTCGGAGATACTCACCCCATGACGTGGTTCGAACAGGCGGAACGAGCGGAGCAGTCGGGTGACTGGGACACGGCGATAGCCCTGGTGAGCGCGCACGCCGAGTGCTTCACCGGCGACGGATACGCCCACGGCTACCACCTCTGGCACATGGATCTGCTCGTCCGCGCGGAACGCGACGACGAGCTGACGGAGCTCGCCCGCACCGATGTCCACGCCCGCAGGCGGCTCAACCGGGCGCTCCGCGACCGCGGCGACACGACACGCCTCTCCGAGCGCGCCCGGGGCGGCGACCGCGACGCGCTCTACTGCCTGCTCCGGCTGCTCTGCCGGACGGCGGGTACCGAACAGGCCCGCCGGACCCTGCGCGAGCTCGACCCCGACAACCAGTACGCGCGGGACATCATCGCCGCCGCCGAAGCCCCCTCGCCCGACGGGACCTGACCTCCCGCCTGGGCCAGGCCATGAGGCCGTCCCCCGGCCGGGCGGCCTTCGGCGGCCGGTGGTGTGGCGCGGCCCCGCGCGGAGCAGGATGAGCGCGGTGGTGTTCCGGCGCCGGACCGGCCATCCCGACCCCGCTCCCCCGAGTGCGCCGAGGTGATTCCCGATGGTGACGGACCGGTACGGCAACCCCATGCACGCCTGCTCGTCGGAGACGACCGGTCATCTGGACCGCGCCGTCGACGCGCTGCTCCACTTCAGCCCCGAGGTCGAACGGGCCGTCGGCGACGCGCTGGAGAGCGGGCCCGACGCTCCGCTCGCGCATGCCTTCGCCGCGTATCTGGGACTCCTCGGCACGGAGCCGGGCGAGGCCGCGGCGTCCCGTCGGCGGTTCCGGCGGTACGTGAGCGGTGCGGACGTCACGGCCCTGCCGGTGCGCGAGCGCCTGCACGTCATGGCGGCCGGCGCCTGGCTGGCCGGAGACCTGGGGCGGGCCGCGGGTCTGCTGGAGGAGCTGTCCGCCGCGTACCCCAGGGACGCGCTGGCCCTGGCCGTCGGGCACCAGCTGGACTTCTTCACGGGCGACGCGGTGCGCCTCCGCGACCGGATCGGCGGCGCCCTCTCCGCCTGGGACACGGCGGAGCCGAACGGGGGGCTGCTGCTGGGCATGTACGCGTTCGGCCTGGAGGAGTCGGGGCACTACCGGCAGGCCGAGGAGGCCGGGCTCGCGGCGGTCGAGCGCGACCCGCGCGACGTGTGGGCGATCCACGCCGTGGTCCACACGTACGAGATGCAGGGGCGCGTGCCCCAGGGCATCGCCTACCTCGACACCAGGCGCCCCCAGTGGGCGCACGACAACTATCTCGACGTCCACAACTGGTGGCACTACGCGCTGTACGCCCTGGAGGCCGGGGACACCGACGCGGCGCTGGCCGTCTACGACGCGTCGATCCACCACGACGGCTCCCCGGGCCTGGCGATGCAGCTCCTCGACGCGGCGGCGCTGCTGTGGCGCGTACACCTCGCGGGGACGCGGCCCCAGGCCCGTTGGGAGGCCCTGGCGGACGCGTGGGAGGCGCGGGCCGACCCGCCGTTCTACGCCTTCAACGACGTCCACGCCGTCATGTCCTACGCGGGAGCCGGACGGCTCGCGGCGGCGGAGCGGCTCGTCGCGGACCGGCGCCGCTGGCTGAGCGGTCAGCGGACGGACGCCGACACCGCCGTCACCCTCACCAACCAGCGGATGACGGCCGAGATCGGACTGCCCGCGTGCGAGGCGCTGCTGGCGCACGCCCGGGGCGACCACGGCGCCGTGGTGGAGCTGCTGTGGCCGCTGCGCCGCCGGTTGCACGAGTTCGGCGGCAGCCACGCGCAGCGCGACGCCCTCCAGCGGACGCTGCTCGACTCCGCCCTCGGCTCCGGCCGGCACGACCTCGCACGCGTCCTCATCAGCGAGCGCACCGGGCTCCGCCCCGACAGCACCTACAACTGGTCCGCCCGCGCCCGCCTGGCCGACGCCCTGGGCGACACGCCCCGGGCCGAGGAGGCCCGCATCCGCGCCCGGACCACGGCGGCGAGCGCGGCCGAGGCCCTGCACCGCCCGTCGCCCTGACCGAGGACGGGAGACGGGAGACGAGAGACGGGTGGGTTCAGGATCAGGACTCGGACAGATACGGGTCCTTGAAGCCGATCTGCGCGTGTGACCCGTCGCAGAAGGGCTTGTTGCGGGACCGGCCGCAGCGGCACAAGGCGATGCGTTCGCGGGTCTCGTACGTGAAGCCGTCTTCGTCGCTGCGGAGGGTGATGCCGCCCCAGACGCGGTAGCCGCCGGAGACGCCCTGCTGGGGGTCCTGCACCACGCCGATCTCCGGGCCCGTGTCGGTCTCCAGCGCGGTCGCCCGGCGGTCCTCGACCTGCCAGGCGACCAGGCGCCCGCCGACGCACGCCTTGGCCTCCTGCTCGACGAGGTCGGCCTTGCCCTGCTGCTCCACCTGGTTCCAGATCTGCCCGTCCGCGTCGCAGAACCGGGCGAACGCGCACAGCCGCTGGGCGTCGGTCAGGACGAGTTCGGGGCCGTCCTGCTCCTGGGCCTGCTCCAGGTACGGCACGCGGGCGGTCGGCGCCTCGGTGCCCACGAAGCCGACCCGCGTATGGCTGCCGTCGCAGAACGGTTTGTTCGCCGAGTGCCCGCAGCGGCAGAGGTGGAACTCCCCCTCGGGGACCTCGCCGGAGGCGGGCGGAGCGAAGTCCCGCCCCTTCGCCCACGAGCGGGAAGTGCCCTCGGCGTCCGCCACGATCGTCTGCTGGGCCACGGGCACCTCGCCCCTGACCGCGTACGGGCCATCCTTCATCACCGTGATGGTGACCTGGGGTGCCGTCTCTCCCGCCATGCCTCAGCTCCTTGCTCCGGGGCCGCGTCACGGCCATGCCCAGCGCGAGGGTAGGCGGGGCGGAGCCGCGGCTGCCGTGAGGCGGCGGCGCAGCGCCGCGCACGGCATTCGGATGGGCTAAGCGACGGGCGCCCGCTGTTGAGCATCCCATCGCGTGCTTCTGAGTACGGACACTCACGCCCCGGCAGGCGTCCCGCGGTGAGGGTGGGGGCACACCGAACGACGGGAGATCCTCATGCGTACGTCCTCCGGCACAAGCCGCCGGTCCGCCCGCCGCACCACCCGCGCGGGGCGCGCCTTCGGCGTGGCCCTCGCCGGCGCCGCCGCGACCGTCGTCCTCACGGGGTGCGCCGGGTTCTCGTACACGGAGAAGACCTGCAGCGACGGAGAGTATCCGGTGCTGACCGTCGGGGGTACGGGCTCCGCGTGCGTACCGGACGGCGAGCAGCCTCCGGCCGGGTACGTGCGGTACCCGGAGGGCAAGGTGCCGCAGGAGGTCGACGACACTTGGGACGTGTACTGGCGCACGCACACGGTCGACAAGGACGGCAAGATCGTCGACGCGCCCGAAGAGGGGTGAGTGGGGGGGCCGGGCTGGGACCAGTTCGGCCCGGGTCAGACTGGGTCGGCTCGGGTGGGACCGGGTCGGCCCGGGGCGGCAGGAGGGCGGGGCAGAGGGGCTCACCCTCGCCGCGGTGTCAGCCCGCGTCCCAGACGGTCACCGCCAGTTCGAAATCGGCGGGTCCGCGCACGGCGGTGACCGTGAGGTAGCCGAGGCGGCCGCTCCCCGTTTGCAGGCAGGCCATGTACCCCGGCCGGACCGCGAGCGAGCGCGACGCCATCAGCCCTTTCTTGACGGAGCAGTCCTGGAAGCTCGGAGGGTGCGCCTCCTCCCACACCACGACCGAACGGCCGTCGATCTCTCCGGGGTGGCAGTCGCACACCAGGTTGAGATCACCCACCGCGGCCTTCGAAGGCGGCACGTCGTCCAGCCACAAGCCCGCTGGCCATCCCCCGCTGTAGAGCACCAGGTCGCCCTTCCACCGCACCTTCGGCGCCTGGGCCTGCTTCGACGGCTGCGGCTGCGCCGGCGGGACGGGAAGGTCCGGCGGCGCCGTCGGCACGTGGGAGACGGAAGGCGGCGGATCGGCGGGCGGTGACTGCCCCGTCGACGGGGTGGACGGGGGCCCCGTGACATCGCCACCGGCACCCCCGCCGCCAACCCCGCCTTGGCCGGACTCGTTGTGGTCGTGACCGGCGCACTCCGCGCCACTGCTGCAGTTGTTCTGCGTGCCGATCTCCGTCCCCCCGCACGCGGACAACGTCAGGACAGCGGTCACCGCCAGCACGGCGCCTCTGAGTGCCGCCGGCATCCGGCCGCCTGTCATCCCTTCTGGTTGATGTCGTGGCCCGCGCACTGAGACGAGTTGCTGCAGTCGTTCTTGACCTCGGCCTTGTCGGAGCTCGTGAGCAACATCGCGGCCGCGGTGATCAACGCGGCGACGATCGTGCCCACCACAGACAGCACCGCTATCCACTGATTCCTGCTCAAACCAGCCACGATCCGGCCTCCCCCTCGGCGATCCGCAACGAGACGAGCACTGTTCGAAACGCCCCTGCCGCGTGGATGGTTCCGCCCCTGTGCCCCTCGGCTACTTCGCGAACTTCTCGTTGAACGCGAAGTAGTCGATGCTGCCCTCCATCGCCGTGTCCCGGCCCACGAGGAACGAGCGGGCCGCGGCGGCGGCGGCGGTGTAGGCCACCTGCGCGATCGCGGTGCCTGCGGAGTAGCGGGAGACGCCGGCCGCCCGCAGTTCCTCGGGGGCCGGGGCACCGGGCAGCCACATGGCGTTGACCTTCAGGCCGGTGTCGCGGGCGATGGTGCCCAGGGCGTCGAGGTCGAGCAGGCCGGGGACGAACAGCCCGTCGGCGCCCGCCTCACGGTAGGCGTTGCCCCGGGTGATGGCCTCGGCCAGCCGCCCGTTCTCGTCACCGACGCCGAGGAGGAAGACGTCGGTGCGGGCGTTGACGAACAGGTCGACGTTCGCGTCCTCGGCCGCCACCCGGGCGGCCTCGATGCGTCCGGCGGCGATCGGCGCCTCGTACAGCGGCGTGTCGGCGGCGCCGGAGTCCTCCAGGTTGATGCCCACGATGCCGGTGGCAGGAACCGTGCGACCGTCACCCGCAGGGCGTCCGCGCTGTCGGCGTAGGCGTTCTCGATGTCGGCGCTGACCGGGAGGTCCGTGGCGGCCACGATCCGCTCCAGGTTGGCCAGGACATCCGCCTGCGCCAGCGAGCGCCCGTCGGCGGCGCCCTGCGACCAGGACTGCGCGCCCGAGGAGGTCGCGATGGCCGAGGCACCGGCCTCCGCCACCAGGCGGGCGCTTCCCGCGTCCCAGGCTTGGGCAGGACCAGGAAGTCGTCGTGCAGGCTCCGGAACCGCTCCGTGCGCTGCTGCTGGATTCGGATGTCGGACATGGTTCGTCGCTCCTTCCGGACCAGATCTCGGTCTCACCTAGGAGACGCGCCCCGGGCCGCGAGCGTGAGATGCCGGTTCAGGAGAACCGGCGGGGTGAGCACGGCATCCCGAGCCGGAGCCGTAGCCATAGCCGTGCCCGTACCCGTACCCGTACCCGCAAGCTCACAACACGTGCTCCATGCAGACGAGTTGGTCCCGCCCGTCCCACGACTCCGTGACCGCGAACCCGAGTCGTTCGTACAGGGCGATCGCGCCCGTGCGCCACTTCCACACCGACAGGCGAACCGCCCCGGCTCCGTTCTCCGCGGCGTGGGCGAGTGCGGCACCGACGAGGCGGAAGGCGATGCCCTGTCCGCGGTACGCCGGGTCCGTCCACAGCCGCTTGACCTCGGACCGCCCGTCGGCGGGGGCGGTCACCACCAGGCAGCCCACCGCGGTGTCCCCGCTCAGCGCGAGCAGCACGGTGTCCTCCGCGAACACGGCCTGGGGGTCGACGACTTCGACGCGGTAGCGCTCCGGCAGCGCTTCCACCCCGGCGACGGCCTCGTCCTTCTCGGCCTGCGTCCGCAAGTGGTAGGCCGCGAGCAACGGCGCCAGCCCCGCCTGGACGGAAGCACTCTGTCCGGGCAACCCCCAGCGGACGACGGTCACCTCACGCTGATCAGTCATGGCGGGAGCATCGCACGTGCAGCCCGGCCGCCGGACCGAGGGGTCGAGAGGCCCCGAGGCCGAGGGCTCTAGAAGAGCCGTCCTTCCCGCACCTCTGCAGGCTCCTCCAGGTCCAGGAGGAGCTGCTTGCGTTCGAGACCGCCACCGAATCCGGTGAGCTTGCCGCCCGCGCCGACCACCCGGTGGCAGGGGATGACGATGCTCACGGGGTTGCGCCCGACGGCCTGGCCGACGGACTGCGACAGGCCCTTGCCTCCCAGTACGTCCGCGATGTCGCCGTACGTGATCCGCTCCCCGTACGGGATCTCCCGCAGCCGCGCCCAGACCTGCTCCTGGAACGCGTCGCCGTTCGTCACGGCCGGCACGTCGAACGTCTGCCGCTGCCCGTCGAAGTACTCGTCGAGCTCGTCCCGCGTCCTCGCCAGGAGCGCGTCCGCCGAGGGGTCGGTGCGGCGGCCCCAGGCCGAGGGCGGGGGTGTATGGCGGTAGCCCTGGAAGTACAGGCCCACCAGCGCGTCATCGCCCGCGACGACGAGAAGGGGGCCCACCGGGCTGTTCACGTGAGCGTGTCGGATGTCCATAGGGTCCTATCGTCTCCCATCGCTTCCCATCGCATTCCATCTCTTTCCATCGTTTCCCGGCGGCGGCGCTGGTCACGGCTGGTCACGACGGCCAGATGCCGGAGCTGCCGCGTCGGTGCGAGTCCAGCAGGTGAGTGTCGACGATCCCGATCGCCTCCATCAGCGCGTACATCGTGGTCGGGCCGACGAAGGCGAAGCCTCGGCGGCGCAGTTCCTTCGACAGCGCCTCGGATTCTGCGGACCGTGTCGGGATCTCCGCGAACGTCCGGGGGCGAGGAGTCGTCGCGGGCCGGAAGGACCGCACGAGCCGTCCCAGTCCCATGTCCTGGCGCAGCCGCACGGTCGCGCGGGCGTTGGTGACGGCGGCCTCGATCTTGCGCCGGTTGCGTACGATGCCGGCGTCGGCCATGAGGCGTTCGACGTCGCTCTCGGTGTACGCGGCGACCACGTCCGGATCGAAGCCGTCGAACGCCGCCCGGAACGCGGGCCGTTTGCGCAGGATCGTCGCCCAGGACAGGCCCGCCTGGAACGCCTCCAGGCTGACGCGCTCGTAGACGCCCTGCTCGTCGGTGACCGGCATGCCCCACTCATGGTCGTAGTACGCACGGAGCAGGGGGTCGACGGCCGCCCACGCGGGGCGGGCGAGGCCGTCCTCTCCGACGACGGCACCAGGGGCAGGGGCAGGGGCCGGGGCGAGGGCCGGCGGTGTCGTCATCGGACGCTTCCCGTCGGGGCGGGATGCCGGAGCATGTCGTCCTCCACCCGCCAGGGCCTGCCGTCCGTGGTCGTACCGGTCAGGCCGTTCAGGTTGACCAGGCCGACGAGCGCGAGGGTGCCCGGCTCGCCTATCTCGGCCATCGCCAGGGTGCGTTCGGGGCTCCACGGGGTCGACCACAGCAGCCTGCGGGTCATCTGCGCCCAGCCGAGCGCCGGGCCCGTCATCACCCAGAGGTCGGGGGCGGCGGCGGCGAACCGGGTCGCCTGGCGCAGCCAGGAGGCGCCCGTCTCGGGCCAGGTGACGTTGGCCAGGATCGTGCCTCCCGCCTGCTGCCAGGCCGCCTCCAGCCGGCGTGCGGTCTCCAGGGCGTACGGGGCCCGACCTGAGCCGATCGCGAGGGTGCGGGCGCGCCGCTCGCGGGCCAGGCGGACGAGGGCCGCGACCACGGCAGCCGTGGCGGCGGTCGCGGTCGGGGTGGAGGCCTCCGCACGATTCGGATTCGGGTTCGGTTTCAGGTTCGGATTCGTTTTCAGCAAAGGGCTGTTCAGGGGTTCCATGGTTGCTCGCTCTCTCTAGTGGCCTTCCACCGCCGATAGCGGTCCTTGCAGCAGATGGCGCACGGGCGGTACCCGGCACCGGCGGCCGTGGTCTCGTCCGCGAAGAAGACCCGGTCCCGCACGTAGCCGCCGCGGGCGACGGCGCGCAGCGCGGAGGAGCAGTCGAGGCGTCCGTAGATCTTCGAGCCCCGGTGGCCGCCCCACTCGCCCTTGGTCGGCGAGCGGTACGGCCGGCCGTCGGCGCCGAGGAGGGTGTAGGGGTGGGCGTTCACGCGGCGTCGTGGAAGACGAGGGCCAGGGTGTGCCGTTCGCCGGAGCGGATGGCGGACACGCCGTGGCGGACCGGGGCCGCCGACCAGCCGCGGGCGGACCTGACGGGCCGGTCGCGGGTGGTGAACACGTAGCCGTGTCCGCGCGGCAGCAGCGTGGACGTGCCCCGGGACTGGGCGCGCGGGCGCTGTTCCAGGAGCAGGAACTCGCCGCCCGTGTGGTCGACCCCGGGGTCGTTGAGGTTGATCACGACCTGGAGGGGGAAGACCAGGTCGCCGTACAGGTCGCGGTGGAGGGCGTTCCAGTCCTTCTCCTGGTAGCGGAGCAGGATCGCCGTGGACCGGGTCTGTCCGGCGTCGTGGCACATGCGCAGCCACTCGTCGAACGAGTCCGGCCATGGGGCGGGCCTGCGGAGCCTGGCCCACCAGTCGCGGGCGATGGGCAGGAGGCGCGGGTAGAGGGCCTGCTTGAGGCGTTCGACCGGTTCCGGGTACGGGGTGTCGAAGTACCGGTACTGGCCTTCGCCGAAGCGGTGGCGGCCCATGTCGACGGTGCTGCGGAACAGGTCGTCCCGCGCGTACAGCTCCCTGAGCTCCACCGTCTCCTCGTCGCTCAGGAGCCTCGGCAGCAGCGCGCCGCCGTACTCGTCGAGCTCAGCGCCGATCGCGTCCCAGTCGCCGGACTCGACGCGGCGGTGCCAGGGGTCGGTCCTCCTCCCGGTCGCTGTCGTGGTGTTCATGCCCTGGCCTCCAGGTCCAGCAGCGCGGTCTTGGCCGCGAGCCCGCCGACGTACCCGCCGAGGGTGCCGTCCGTGCGCACCACGCGGTGGCAGGGGACGACGATCGGCAGCGGGTTGGTCGCGCAGGCGGTGCCCACCGCCCGTACGGCCTTGGGGTTCCCGACGAGCTCGGCCATGTCGCGGTAGCTGCGGGTCTCGCCGTATCCGATCTCGGGGAGGTGCGTCTGCACCAGATGCCGGAACCCGTGCGACAGGGACAGGTCCAGCGTCACGTCGAAGGCCCTGCGGCTGCCGGAGAAGTACTCCTCGATCTCGCGGGCCGTCTCCTCCAGCCGCTTGGGGGCGCGCAGGATCCGGGGGCTGAGCTTCTGGCCGAGGGTGTCCAGGACCCGGTCGTGGCCCTCGTCGGCGTACGCGACGCGGACCAGGCCCCGGGGGGTGGCGGCGAGCAGCAGCTCGCCGAGGGGCGAGTCGACGGTGGTGTAGGCGACGTCGATCAGGTCGGCCCGTTCCGCGGCCCGCTCCAGGCGGCGGTGCAGGCGGCTCAGCGTGTCGGCGTCCTCGGCCGCCGAGGCCGAGGCGGCGGACAGGAGGGCGGCCACACCGTCGTCGTTCATCTCGTCGTCGGTGATGTCGCTGTCGGTCATGTCGCTGTCGGTCATCTCGTCACCGCTCGCGATGTCGTCGGCGCTGGGCAGGTCGGCGGTGGGCAGGTCGCTGTCGGTCGGCTTTCTCACGTCGATGCTCCTTTCGTGGTCGCGCCCGGATAGTGCTTTCTGAGGGTCTTGAGCCCGTCCGCCGCGGCTCTGCGGGCCGCCTCGACGGTCCCGCCGAGGATCTCCGCGATCTCGGCGTAGGCCAGCCCGGCCACGTACCGATAGGCGATGGCCTGGCGCTGCTTGGCGGGCAGCTCCTTCACCACGGCCCACAGTCCGGCGGCCTCGATGTCCACGACATCGTGACCCGCCGGCGTCTCCGGTACCTCGTCGACCGGCAGGGGGTTCCGCTTGGCGGCGCGCAGCACGTCGATCGCCTTGCGGTGCGCGATCGTCACCAGCCATGCCTCCACGTTCGCCGTCTCGGGCAGATCGGGGTAGGCGCGCATGGCGGAGAGGAAGGTCTCCGACCACGCGTCGTCCGCGTCGTGCGGGCCGAGGACGACCCGGCACACGCGGAGCACGGTCGCGCCGTGCTGCGCGACCACGCTCTCGAAGGGTTGTTTCATGTTCATCCCAGGGAAGACGTACGTGCGGTGGCAAACGTGAGATGCCCGATCGGGGAGACCGCCGGGCTCAGAAGAGCCTTCCCCTGTCGGCCGCGGGCGGCTCCTCCAGCGTCAGCAGGGCCTGCTTCCGCTTCAGCCCGCCCGCGTACCCGGTCAGAGCCCCGGTGGAGCCGACGACCCGGTGGCAGGGGACGAAGACGCACAGCGGGTTCGCACCGACGGCCTGCCCGACCTTCTGGGCGAGCGCGCGGTCTCCCAGCTGCTCGGCGATACGGCCGTAGGTCGTCGTCTCGCCGCACTGGATCAGCTTCACGAGGTCCCACACGGCGTGCTGGAACGCGTCGCCCTCGGCCGCGAGCGGCAGCTCGAACCAGCGGCGGCGCCCCGCCAGGTAGTCGCACAGCTGGCGCACCGCCTCGTCCAGCAGCGGGTCCGCCGGGGCACCGACCTCGGGGCCGAAGGTCTCCTGCGGCGGCCGGCGGACGTGGTGCCTGAAGTAGAGGCCGGTGATCGTCTCATCCTTGGCGACGATCGTGACCGGGCCCAGGTGGGTGTCGACGACGGTGTGCCGGGTGTTCATCCCCGTCTCCCCTCTCGTGTATCTCGTGTCTCTCGTTGCTCTCATCCGGTAGACGGTCGCCGAGCGCGGAACGTGAGATCGCGGATGCGATTCGGATACGTGTAAGGGGCACGGCCGGCGGTCGGCGGGGGCGGGGCGGGGCGGGCTCAGCCGAGTCGCTGCTCGATCCGCCGCAGGGCCTGCACCAGGTACTTCACGTCCGCCTTGTCCGCCGCGTGGTCCATGTCGTTGAGCCGCACGAGCAGGGCGCCGCCAGGGGTGAGGACGACGATGTCGGTCTCCGTGACGCTGTCGCCGCCCTGCTGGTGGATGGCCTGGTCCACGTCGGCGCGCCGAAGTCCCTGGCGCCGCAGCTCGTGCTCGTCGTAGCGGCCGGACCGGGCCAGGACGCTGGGGCGGCCCTCGAAGAGCCAGGAGATCCACGCGTACTTGGTGGCGTACCGCACCAGGAACGCGTTGGCGGCCATCAGCACGGCGGCGCCGAAGAGCCCGCCGATCAGGGAGTTGTCCGGGCCGATGATGGCGTTCTGGACGACGTTGGAGAGCAGCAGCATGACGACGAGGTCGAACTCGTTGAGCTGCGCGAGTCCGCGTTTCCCGACGAGGCGCAGCAGCACCACCAGTGCGAGGTAGACCAGGATCGTGCGCAGGGCCTTCTCCGTGAGGGAGATCCCCGAGGTCATCATGTCGTGCCACACAGCCGTCGTGCTCCTCTGCTGGGTCTTGTACGGACACCGCCCGATCCGTGGGCGCGCCCGGGGAACCCCATCACCGGCGGCCCACCCCTCGCCGGACCATCCTTCCAATGGCCGCATCCGCCGTGTCCCCGTACATCGGACGGCCCGCCGGGAGGGAGTCCCGGCGGGCCGTGCGACTACGTGGGCGCTATTTGGTCGGTACGCGTGAGGTGCACGTGAGCTATGTGCGAGGTGCGCGTGGGCTACTCGTGTGCCGTGGTCAGGCGTACGGCGCGAGGTCCTTCAGGAGGGTCGCGAGGTGGTCGGTGTCCTCGCGGGTGAGGGGGGCGAGCGGGGGCCTGGGGGCGCCCGCCGGGAGTCCGCGGAGTTCCAGGCCGGTCTTGACGGCGCGCGGCAGGCCCCGGTCGACGATGAACCGCAGCAGGGGCAGGAGCTCGGCGAGGACTGTGTCGGCCCGCGCGGTGGCGCCCGCGACGTGGGCGTCGTAGAGGGCGCGCGGCCCGCCGGGGACGAGTCCGGGGGCGGCGGTGCACCAGCCCGCGGCCCCCGCGCGGAGGGCGTCGAGAGCGATGGGGTTGCTGCCGTTGTAGACGGACAGCTCGCCGTCGGAGAGGTCGAGGATCTCGCGGAAGCGTTCGACGCGGCCGGAGCTCTCCTTCACCATGGTCAGGTTCTCGATCCGGGCGCCGAGCTCGACGATCTCGGCGGGTGTGAGGTCCGTACCGGAGGTCCCCGGGTTGTTGTAGAGCATGACGGGTACGCCGGCGGCGTCGGCCACGGTCGCGAAGTGGCGTTCGGTCTCCTGGCGGGTCAGCTTCCAGTACGCGGCCGGCAGCACCATGACGGCCGTGGCGCCGTGCCGGACCGCGACGCGGGCGCGGCGGGCGGTCTCGGCCGTGGTGACGTGGCCGACGCCGACGAGCGTGGGGACCCTGCCGTCGACCGCGTCCAACGCGGTCTCGCAGACGGAGTCCCATTCGGCGTCGGTGAGGTAGGCGGCCTCACCGGTGCTGCCGAGGGGGGCGACGGCCTGCGCCCCGGAGTCGACGAGACCGTCGACGACGCGCCGCAGGGCCGGCAGGTCGGGGGCTCCTGCCTGGGGGCCGGAGGGGTCGTGGAAGGGGGTGACGGGGTAGGCGATGATCCCGTGCAGCGGGGTCTCGGTCATGGTTCAGGCTCCCTGCTGTGTTGCTTCGGCGGTGGTGGTGGCGGTGGTCGCGGTGGAAGTCGCAGCGGCGCTCGTCGGCGGCGACGGCTGCGCGGTCAGGCAGTCGGGGTGCCGGACCAGGGCCCGGCGGGCGTGGTACGCGAAGTTGGCGCGGTTGCGGGCGTCGGAGGAAGTCCAGTCGTGGGCCTCGGCGGCGAGGCCCGGCGGGAGCGGCTTGATGGTGCCCGCGGACATGGCGAGGAGCTGGAGCCGGGCGGCCCGTTCGATGAGGACCGCGAGGTGGCACGCCTCCTCGACGGTGCCGCCCGCGACGAGCTGGCCGTGGTGGGCGAGGAGGATCGCCCGCTTGTCGCCGAGCGCGGCGGAGATGATCTCGCCCTCCTCGTTGCCGACCGGGACGCCCGGCCACTCGGCGAGGAAGGCGCAGTCGTCGTAGAGCGGAGTGAGATCCATCTGGCTCACTTCCAGCGGGACTTCGAGCATCGAGAGCGCGGCGACGTGCAAGGGGTGCGTGTGCACGATGCAGTTGACGTCGGGACGCGCCCGGTAGATCCAGGAGTGGAAGCGGTTGGCCGGGTTGGGCATTCCGGAGCCGCTGAGGACGTTCAGGTCCTCGTCGACGAGGAGCAGGTTGTCCTCGGTGATCTCGTCGAAGCCCAGGCCCAGCCGCTGGGTCCAGTAGGTGCCGGGCTCCTCGCCGCGGGCGGTGATCTGGCCGGCGAGGCCGGAGTCGTGGCCGGCGTCGGAGAGGATCCGGCAGGTCAGGGCGGTCTTCTGGCGGACGGTCAGGGTCGACGCGGTGAACTCGCCGGCCATGCGGCGATGGGCCCGGTCTATCAAGACGTCTTTGGCGTCGTTCAGCGTGGTGGCCATGCGGACGCATCTCCTTGGTGTGAGCGGGGTGGGGTGGCGCGGGGCGTGGCAGGGCGGGTTGGGGTGGGGTGGGACGGGCAGGGCTGGGCAAGGACCACGGCGGTGGCGTGCCCCCGTCCGGCTGGATACGATGTTCACCATAGGACACCTTGTGTCATCACGGAAGACCCACGGCTCCGGGCGCGGCGCGCCAAGCAGCCGAGATGCACGGAGTACGTCGGGTGGACGGAGTACGCGGGGTACGTGGGGTGCACGAGGCACGCGGGCTACACAAGGTACGCGGGGCGAGCGAAGGGGCCGGAAACGGTGCGGGCTACCCTGGTCGCCGACCCGGCGGAACGATCCATCGCCGCACGCCGAACCGGCGCGGGAGCAGGAGGAACGACCAGTGATCAACCGGGTACGACAGCTGCGCAAGGAGCGCCTGATGAGCCTGGAGACGCTCGCGGCGCGCGCGGGCGTCACCAAGAGCTACCTCTCCAAGGTGGAGCGCGGCCAGAGCACGCCGTCGATCGCGGTCACGGCCGCGCTCGCCCGCGCGCTGGGCGTACCCCTGGACACCGTTTTCGTCGACGCGGAGGGTCTGGGGGCCGGTGTCACCGTGACCCGGGCCGCCGAGCGGCGCGCGCTCACGCCGGGCGACGAGGCGGGCAGCCGGTACGAGGGGATCGCGCTGGAGGCCGCCGGCAAGCGGATGACGCCGTTCATGCTGCACCCCGCGCACGACGCGGACCGCAGCCCCTTCCGCGATCATCCCGGCGAGGAGTTCCTCTTCGTCCACGAGGGCAGGGCCGAACTGCTCCTGCCGTCCGGCGGGGTGGAGCTGGGACCGGGCGACTCGGTCTACTTCGACGCGACGACGCCGCACAAGATGCGCACCCTGTCCCCGGGTCCCCGGGCCTCGGTCCTCCTCCTCATCAGCGCCCCGGGCCCGCACCCTCATCCGCACCTTCCCTGAGCGGAAGGAAACGGAGACACGAAGAACGCGACGTGGTCCCCACCCCCCGGCAAGGGGATGGGGACCACGTCGTAGGGCTGGGACTGGGGCTGCGACTGGGACTACTTGCTGGCCAGTCGGTCAGCCGATCAGGCGGACGACGCCCCCTCCCCCAACAGCCCCAGGAACAGCGTCTGCGCCTTCACGATCCGGGCCAGCTCGGCCAGGTCCACGCTCTCGTCGCCCGCGTGGATGCGCGCGCCCGCCATGTCCTCCGCGCCCCAGAGCACGACACCGGCCTCGGGGGCGACCGACTGGAGCGTGGCGACGAGGCCGATCGCGCCTCCGCCGCCGATCGTCCCGGCCGGTCGGCCGAAGGCGGCCGTCATCGCCTCGCGCGCGGCGGCGAACGCGGGGTGGTCGGTGTCGGCCCGGAACGGGTGGCCGACCTTCACCGGCTCGACCTCCACCCGCACGCCCCAGGGGGCCTGGGCCCGCAGGTGGTCCATCAGGAGGTCGAGCTCGCGCGCCGGGTCGGCGCCCGGCGGGACCCGCATCGAGATGCGGGCGGCGGCGGAGGCGTGCAGCACGTTGGGGGCGCCGTCACGGGGCGGCACGTCGACGCCGAGGACGCTCACGGACGGCCGCGCCCACAGGTGCGAGGCCACCGACCCCGAGCCGATCACCTCGACACCCTCGGCCAGACCGGCCGCGGCGCGCAGTTCGTCGGCCGCCATGTCCGCGCCGGGCCACTCGGCCTGGGTGAGCCCCTCCACGACGACGTCGCCGGCGTCGTCGTGGAGGGAGGCGACGATGCGGCTCAGCGCCAGGAACGCGTCGGGGACGGGCCCGCCGAACACGCCCGAGTGCACGGGCGCGGCGAGCGTCGTCACGGTCAGGTCGCAGACCGCCGTGCCGCGCAGCGCGGTGGTGAGGGCGGGTTCCCCGGTACGTACGTTGCCGAGGTCGGCGATGACGAAGGCGTCGCACGCGAACCGCTCCGGGTTCGCGGTGACGTACGGCCCCAGGTGGCTCACCGTCTCCTCCTCGCCCTCGACGAGGATCTTGAGGTTGACGGGCGGGCGGCCCTCGAAGGCGCGCAGGGTGGCCGCGTGGGCGACGACGCCGCTCTTGTCGTCCGCCGCGCCCCGCCCGTACAGCCGTCCGTCGGCTCCGGTCGTCGCCGTCCAGGGATCGGTGCTCCACTTCTGGTCGTCCGGGGCCGGCTGCACGTCGTAGTGGGCGTAGAGCAGCACCGTCGGCGCCCCCGGAGGGCCGGGCACCTCGGCGTAGACGGCGGGGTAGCCGCCCGGGATGTCCAGCAGGCGGGCGTCCGTCGCGCCGCTGCGCTGGAGCAGGTCGACGGTGGCGGTGGCGGCGCGGAGCACCGGGTCCTGGGGGAAGCCGGGGAAGGCGACCGACGGGAGGGCCACCAGCGTGGCGAGGTCCTCGGCGAGCTCCGGGAGCATCGGCTCCAGGCGCTCGACGGCCGCGCGGGTCGCGGCGGGGAGGGAGAGATCGGCGTGGTTCACGAGACGCACCTTTGCGGGATCGGGAACGGCGGGGGGAAGGCGGGAGGAAATGAAAGGGACGGGAAGGGAGCGCAGGGGGGCAGGAGGGGCAGCGGCGGCGCCGACCAGAAATCAGGACACGAGCGTCGCCATCAGCAGACCGACTCCGACCGAGACCACCCACGACACGAGCATCGGCAAGGTGAAGGAGTGGTACAGCGGGAACTTGGAGAGCCGGGTGGAGCCGGTCTTGTCGAGCTCGACGGCGGCGATCTGGGAGCCGTTCGCGGGGAACAGCCATACGCCGGTCAGCGAGGTCCACATCGCGGTGACGACGGCGGGGCTGAGCGCGCTGAGGCCGATCGGGGCGATGGTGCGGGTGGCGGTCGACTGGCTGGTGGTGAGACCCACGACGAGGAAGAAGCCGACGGCCACCAGGTACGGGTGGTCCTTGATCATCTCGGTGAGCGGGTCGATGATCGTGGTCTGGTTGCCGGAGATGAAGGTGTCGGCCATCCACGCGATGCCGAAGAGCGCGATCGCCGCCACGAGTCCCGCGGTCATCAGGGGCTGCTTGATGACGTCGGCCGGGTCGAGCTTGTTGAGCAGGATGATGAGCAGCGCGACGGTGAACATCACGAGCTGGATGACCGTGGACATGTCCAGCGGTCCGGTCTTCTCGCCGATGGTGACGACCGGCCGCAGCCCGTCGAAGAGGCCCAGGAGCACGACGACGGCGACACCGGCGAGGAACAGCCACGCGCTGCGCGCCGCACCGGCCGGGAGCGCCTGGCCCTGGCCGTCACGCTGCTGGGCGTCGGCGTCCGCGCGGGCGGGGATCGGCTCGACGATGCCGGCCTCGACGCGGCGCAGGAACTCGGGGTCGTCCTTGAGGTCCTTGCCGACACGCGACTGGATGAGCGCGACGGCGACGATGGAGACGATCGCGGCGGGCACGGTGATCGCGAGGATCTTGGCGAGGGTGAAGTCGGCCGGGAGCAGCGTGAGGTAGGCGGCCATGGCGGCGGAGACGGGAGAGGCCGTGATGCCGAGGCCGGAAGCGACGGTCGAGGCGGTCAGCGGGCGCTCGGGGCGTACGCCGCTGCGGTGGGACGTCTCGTAGATGACGGGCATCAGCGCGAAGAAGATGTTCGAGGTACCCGAGCCCATCGTGAACACGAAGGTGACGAAGGGGGCGACGTACGTGATGCGTTCGGGATTTCTCCGGATGATTTTCGACGCGATGCCGACCAGATAGTCGATGCCGCGCGCCGATTGCATGGCCGCCGACGCGGAGATCACCGCGATGATGATGAAGAAGGCCGAGACCGGCGGTGAGCCGGGAGCGAGACCGAATCCGAATACCAGCAGCCCGGTGCCGAATACGCCCCAGAGTCCGAGGCCCATGCCCCCGGTTCGGACGCCCAGACCGATCGCCACCAGGACGATCGCGGCTTCGAGGATGATCTTCCACAACTCCATGCGGGAATCCGTTCACAGTCGTACGCCCTCACACGCGCCAGGCAAGCCGGGCCGGACGTACAAGAAATATTGAACAGATTTTATGATTTGACCGGAAAGGGAAGATCCGACAAAGGTCTGGTAGCCCTGTGACTAAAGCCCCGAAAGCTGACGGCGGAGCCGGGCGAACGGGACCGGCGGGGCGACGCACGGAGACGGGCCGCCGCCCCGCCCGCCCGAAGGCGGGACGAGACGGCGGCCGAAAAGCGGGGGCGGCACGGGGGCAACGGCCAACCCCCGGCTCACTCCGCCCCGTCGAGGACCTCCCGCAGCCGCGCCGCGAACTCGTCCGGCTTCCCCGGGTATCCGGTCTCCTCGCCGCAGAAGCCGCCGTGGTGGCTGGGGAACACCGTCACCGGCAGCCCGAGGAGTTCGGCGGCCGCGACGGACGTGCGCCCGGTCATCACGCCGTCGGACTCCTCCCCCACGCCGATGACGACGCGGGTCGGCGCGGCGGCGATCGCGTGGACGTCGGGCGCGTAGCCACTGACCGCCCACGAGCGGTCCGAGAGCAACGGGTCCTCGCGCGAGCCGTCGTCCCCAGCGGGGAACCCGAACATCGCCGGGTCGGCGGCCGGCTGGGCGAAGTACGCGTCGGTGAACTCCCCCTGCCACGACGTCATGGCCACGAACGCGGCCATCCCGGCGCCCCACCCGCGCGCCTCGTACGCCTCCCGGACGCCCGCCCGGGCCCGCACCGCCGCCTCACCGTCCGGTGTCAGGGTCACCAGCGGCGGCTCGTGCGCCACCAGCGTCGTCACGTCCTCCGGATACGCCGTCACCAGCGCCAGCGCGACCACCGCGCCCCCGCTGCTCGCGAACGCCTCCACCGGCCCGGCGCCCAGGGCCTCGATCACCGCGTGCACGTCACCGGCCAGGACCTCCGGCACGTACTCCACGCGCCCGTCCGTACGCTTGCTGCGCCCCAGCCCGCGCGGGTCGTACGTGACGACCGTACGCTCGGGGAACCGCTCCGCCAGCGCGGCGAAGCCGGAGGCGTCCATCGGCATGCCGATCATGAACAGCACCGGACGGCCGTCAGCCGACGGCAGGGGCCCGCGGACGTCGTAGACGAGTTCGGCGCCGGCAACTTCAAGAGTGAGTGTCTTCATACCCCTATAGACCGGCCCCGTTCCGAAAACTCATCGGCGCGGCAGAAACTCGTACCCCTCCCGCAACTGGCGCGCCGCCCGCTAACGCCACTCCTCAGGGATCCGGGCGAGCTGCCGGAAGATGTCCCAGCCCTCTGGCCGCTCCTTCGGCTGCCACCAGGGAGCACCCTTGCCGGCCCACCAGCCTCGGTAGTTCCTGACGCCCCTGACGCTCGTGTCGGCCACGTCGGACTCGTTGGCGCAGCACGGGCAGATCATCTGGGTCGGCCAGCCGCCCTCCCAGAAGACGCTGCCGTCGTCGTAGCCGCAGACCCGGCAGACGGATTCCCCGTCGGGATAGGAACGTGTCGGGGAGTCCGTGCTCATATCCGTACTCTGCTTCTCCTTGGCCTAGCGGGTCAAAGCCGCTTGGCGGTCTGGCGAGGGTCGCTGTCGGCGATCTGGTCGGTGAACCGCCGGACCTGGGCCGGCACGTCCTCCTGGTCCGACACGGGCATCGTGTACCGGCCGTACGCCCCGCCCGGACCGAAGCCGCCCATCATGAAGCCCCACCCCACCGCCGGGGCGTCGCCCCGCGAGCCGATGGAGATGCTGTTGGCGAAGGGCTCGCAGGCCCATCTCTCGTACCAACCGAACTCGGCGACCCACTGGGCCAGCAGACGGGCCGCCGTGTCCACGGGCTCCTCCCAGCTGTCGTCCGCGACGAGCCGGGCCAGTTCGGCGTCGTACTCCGCGGCGTCGAACCGGACACGGGGCGGGACCGGGACACGCATGTCGCTGGTGTTCTGCCAGTCGGACCACTCCACGACATCGCCACGGCGCCGGATCGTGACGAACACCCCGCCGCAACAGCCGCTGTCGCAGTCGTTGTTCGACAGTTCGACGACGCGGGGCTCCTCCCCCGCCCACAACGGCCAGGTCTCCGGCGGCCCGAACCACCTGTGGCGGTGGCAGCTCGCATCGCCCTCAGGATGGATCTCCTTCAGGACGTCACGGCCGTCGACCATCGGCCGGATGCCCGCGCCCAGCCACATTGCGGCCGGGTCCGGGAGCACGGGAAGGAGAGCGAGGGAGCTCGTCGGAGCGAAGGGCTTCATGACTCGTTCTTCGTTCTTCGTTCTTCGTTCTTCGTTCTTCGTTCTTCGATCATTCCGGACAAAGACTTCCGGCCGGCCGGGGCCGTTCGGCGCACGTGTGGCGGCGGAGATCACGATCACGATCACGATCACGTAGGAACGTCCGATTCAGCAAGGGATTTCCTCGCATCCAAGATCGACTCGGGGGACCCTCTCGCCCTCTCCCACCTCCAGGCGCGAAAGGAACGACATAAGACCCACATAAGGGGACCGTAAGGCCCATGTCCCAAGGTCGGAGGTACTCGGAGGTACTCCGGCTCGGGATCCCCCGCACGACATCGTCGAGTTCCAGGAGCCGGAGCCGCCCCGTAGACCTCCGGCATCGGCTTCGCGCACTGCGGCGCCCCTCACACATCCCGTCGAGGCCGACCCCCACGGGCCCGATCCGCCTCCGCGCGGAACTCGCCCGGCGTCATCCCGTACGCGGCCCGGAACGACCGGCTGAACCCCGCGGGCAGCACCAGCCCCCACCGCGCCGCGAGGGCGGCGATCGACAGGTGACCGAGTCGGGGGTCGGCGAGATCGGCGCGGCACCGTTCCAGCCGCAGGCGCCGGATGGTCGCCGCGACCGTCGTGGGCTCGTGCCGGAAGAGGGTGTGGAGGGTCCGGAGCGAGATGTGGTGGTGGGCCGCGATGGCGGCCGGCTCCAGGTCGGGGTCCCCGAGGTGGAGGCCGATGAAGGCGACGATCCGGGCGCGCAGTTCGGCCGTACGCGATTCGGGCGGCGCGAGTCCGCTCCTGTCGAGGACGTCGGCGGCGAAGCAGGTGACGAGGTCGGCGGTGACGTTGCCGAGCCGGTGGGCCTCGGCGGGGCCGAGCCGGAGGGCATGGGCGACCATGGTGTCCAGATGCTGCCGGAGCAGGACGCCGCTCACCCGGTCGTGCGGCAGGCGCCGGGCGAGCAGCCGGTCGGTCTGCGCGGCGGGGAGGGCGAGGGATCTTCGCGGGATGCGGAGCACCGTGACCTCCGCCGTGGCGGCCTGTCCCCGGATGTCGGCCTCCAGGGGATGGGAGGTGTCGAAGAGGACCATGTCGCCTGCGGACAGGAACCCCTCGTTACGCACCTGGGTGCAGCCCAGGGAGCCGCGCCGTACCCAGCCCAACTGGTACGTCTCCGGGTCGGCCAGCCGGATGTGCCGCGCCGTCCGGGCCGCCCGCAGCGGCGGGAACGTGAAGTGGGCCACCTGCACCGTGCCCAGTTGGAGGGCGGTGACCTCGGACCGGAAGTCCTCGGTGTGCGGGCTGGAGAGGGTGATGGGGAAGATGTACTCCTGGACCTGGTCGGAGTACCAGGCGAACCGGTCCTTCGCCGCGACGGCGTCGCTGGACAGGGTCACCAGCGGCCCGGCGACTCCGGCGGGCCCCTGGTCGGGGTCTGGGGACGAGCCGGACGGCTCGTCAGGGCGGTCAACGGACATCCGCACATGGTGGGGAACGCGCGTATCGCTGGACCAGGATCTTTCCGGTCAAGCCCGCGAGTGGGCGCGGCGATCGCTCGCCCGCTCGCTCCCGTACGGCAGCCCCGCCGGTCAGGTCGCGGAGGGCACGTGGGGTGCCGCCGCGATCTGTGCCATGGCCCGGAGCCGGGTGAAGTAGGAGACGCAGTACTCCTCGTTGAGCAGCGGGAGGACCCGGTCGAGATCGGCGATGCGCCCCCAGAGCCGCGCGACACCACCCCCGTACCCACACCCATACCCACACCCATACCCGTACCCGTCCCTGTCCGCGCCCTCATCCCCCTCCCCCTCCCCATCCCCATCCCCGTCGAACCCGCCGCTCATCGCCGTCTGTACGAGTCCGGCGACGTCGGCGTCCAGAAGCACGAGGTCTACGCCGCCGATGTCCACGCCCCGGAAGCCGCCGGGAAACGGCGCGTCCAGGTGCGCCGCCCACAGCCGATCCAGCCCGCCACCGGACCCGGCCGGGGGCAGCAGCAGCAGCGCCACGGCATCGAAGACGGCACGCACCAGCTCGACGGCCCGAAGCGGGTGCAGGGCGGCACTGGACGCGGCGCCCTGGGCGAGACGGTCGCGCAGCAGCCGCCCATGGTCGAGCTCGGCGGCGAGTCGGGGCGTGACGAGCCCGGCGCCGACGGCCCGCTCGATGAGAACGCGAAGCGGCAGCGGCTCCGCGGGGGCCAGGCGCTCGGCAAGAACCTGCTCCACCGCGAACAGAGCGTGCGGGACGGCGACGGTGGCGAACTCGTACCGGTAGGAGGAGTGCCGGATCAGCTCCCGAGAGGTCTCCAAGGCGCTCATGACGTACATGGACGCTCCGGCGGGCAGCACGAGGTCCGCGACCAGGTCACGCATGTCCGCGTGGTCCGGCACGAGATCGCGCGTACGCGGGTCCCGCGCCGAGGTGCGGGGCGATTCGGACGGCACCGAAGGGGGGTTCACTCGACGCAGTCTCGCGCCGAGGCGGGCCCGACGCCACTGGATTCGGCTCCAGCCCGCCGTACGTCCCATCCTGGCGGAACAGCGTCCCGTACAGCCCCGGAACGGCCACCTCCGTGGCTACAGGCATCCTCGCTCGGTCCCAGCCGACAGGTTGTGCCACACATGCGAGCAGGCGCCTTTGCAGTACTTCTCGCGGCGGAGGGTGTCGGCGACGGCGAAGGTGGAGACGAGGACGCGGAAGGCCGTCACGTACTCCGCGGCAGGCAGGTTCGAGAAGGCGTAGCGGGGCGGGTCCATGCAGATCATGACCGAGGGGTTCGCCGTGATCTTCACACCGGACCGCGCGACTCCCGCACGCCCGTCCTCGGCCGTGATGTGCGCCTGCATCGCGTAACCGCCCACTTCACACAGGATCTCCGCCTGCCAGGCCACGTCGAAACCCGAGAACCAGCCCACCCCAGAGTCCAAGGTCCGAAGCCCCTGAGCGACCTCGTTCACCACCCGCTCGGTCTCTCTCCGAATGTCCCGCCCGTCTCCGTCAGCATGCCTCTTTTCGATCATCGCCCGATACTTCCACAGCTCCACGAAGGCGACGTTGAGGACCGAGCACCCACCGCCTGCTTCGACTGCCGCCGACCGTCCGGTGTCAGACCCGCTCCCTAGGCTCCCGCTCATGAGCATGAACGGCGAATACCTGCGTGTCACTCCCAAGCAACTGGCCCGAGCCCTCAAGGACCCCGAGTGGGCTCTGGACTTCGCCGAGGAGATCCAGGACACGCAGGACGACGACAGCACGGCGGCCGCCGAGGCGCTGTACTTCACCACGCACCAGACCTGGCACCTGCTGGACTACCTATTGACGCGTTCGGCGTTCCCGGTGGACATCGTCCACGGCGAGGCGACTCTCGGCGATGCCGACGACTGGGGATACGGACCGCCCCGGTACTTGACCGCCGACCGTGTACGCCTGGCCGCCGACACACTGGCGCGGACGACCTACGACCACCTCATCCACGGCGTCGATCACTCCGAGCTCGCCGCGGCCGACGTCTACCCCCGGATATGGGACTCGCCGGCGTCGCTCGAATGGGCTCGCGATCTGTTCACCCCCTGGACCGAGTTCTTCCGGGCCGCTGCCGACGACGGCCACGCCATGCTGATCTGGCTCGACTGAGGCACCCGCCCCCGCCCGCTCCTCCCCGTCTCAGTCGGTGGCTGGGGCGCGCAGGCCCTCAGGTCCAGATCAGACGTCAGTCGTCGAGGAGGACGGTCACGCCCTTTTCCTCGAAGACCTCCAAGAGCCGGTCGAAGAACGCCACCTCACCGTTGCGGCCGGTGACGTTCCCCGCCAACCGTTTCCGGGATCCCGACGAGGAGTTCCGGCACAGGTCGAAGGAGGTCCGCGGAGTTGAACGAGTGTCCGTGCCTTCTGCGTCGGCGAGCGCGTAAACGTGGTGGTCGGTGGGACGCGGGGCTGGGACGATGGATCTGGTTTTCAGATGGAGGGTGTTTGTTCGTCTTCTTGTGTGTGCGGTGTGGCTCCGAGGTCACCGCCCCGCTGGCTCAGTTAGTCCTGCCGCCGCACGCTCTTCAGAAGTACGGGAACGGGCTTCAGCTTCCGGTGCTCATGGGGCCTGGGACGTTCGCCGTGGCGCCTGGGCCGTTGTGGCCGTCTCGGCCGGGGATGGAGGGCGACGTGGGCGGTTCGGTCGTCATCGCGCCTGGGGACGTGCGCAACGCCGTTCTGCTTCCGGAGCGGCGTGGCAGTGCCTGCTGCGGTTTCGACGGCAGCGGCGGGCCCAACATGGGCTGCGTCGAGTGCGGGCTTCCCGTGGCGAGCCGGATCGACGACTGTTCGCTCTGGCAGGCCGTGTGGCTGGAACGGGACGCCGTGCGCCGCGTTCCCGTCGAAGGCGCCGACACGGAGCTGGCGTCCTGGGCGGAACTTCTCGCCGAGGGAGTGGGCGTCCCTCCGGCGGAGCCGATCGCTCCCTGGGGAGAGCCCTTCCGGGCGGGCGACCGGTGGCACTGGAGCCCTCAGTGGACGGCGGCGGCCGGGGAGGCGCTCGTCCCTCTGCTGGTGGCCTCGGAGGGCGAGGCGGTGGACCTCGGGGACGGGCTGGTCTCGACGATGTTCCGGAGCGCCCTCGACGCCTTGCTGCCGGCCGGGCCGCCGACGCGGCGTGCCGTCCTGGGCGGGCCGGGACAGCCCGGCGCGTACACGGACGCCGACATCCTCCTCGTACCGCTCCATCCTCGGACCGGTGAGGTGTGGAGCCCGCCCCCTTCGCGTTCCTCGGGCGCTCCCGGGCGGCTGGTGCCCTTGCCGTTCGGGGTGTGGTTCTGGCTGGTGTCCCCCGAGCCGCAGATGCCCGTTCCCGCGTCGGGCGCGTTGCCCGACGGCGTCCTTCGCGACGAGCCGCCCACGCCGAGCGTCCATGACGCGTTCGAGGTCGACTGGCGTGTCTTCCGCCGTGCCCTGGCCCGGCTGCCGGTCGCGTCCCGTGCCCCGTGGCTGCGCGGGGTCGTCGGCGACTTCTCGTAGCGTGGTGTAGGGGTGCGGGTGGTGTGGGGGTGTCGTCGACGGATCCGCCCCGCCCGTCCGGTCAGCAGGTCGGGCGGCAGCCGAAGACGCGTTCCAGGAGGAGCGAGAGCGCTTCGCGGTCCTCGGCGCTCAGGCCGTCCAGGCCGTTCTGAGTGCTGTGCATCCGCGCGCGGATGGCGTCCGCGACGCGCTCGCCTTCGGCAGTGAGGATGACGTTCTTGACCCGCCGGTCCGACGCGTCGGCCTCGCGGCGCACCAGCTCGCGCTTCTCCAGCCGGTCGATGATGCCGGTGATGTTGGAGGCGTCGCAGGTCATGGTCTCGGCGAGGGCCCGCATCGCGGCGGGGCCTCGGCGGAGCGCGTTGAGCGCTTTGGCCTGGCTCGCGGTGAGGTTCTCGCTCGCCGCGGCGAGGGTGAAGTCGCCGAGGTAGACGCCCCAGGACATCGAGAGCTGCTCCATGAGCCGGTCGGTGTCGACGGCGACCGGCGCTTTCGTACGAGGAGCTTCTGTCATGGGGCCACCCTATCCCCTCTCCCGAAAAGCTTGACTATCTCAAGCATCTCGCCCTACCGTCGTCCTATTACATGAAGTTCTCAAGCTTCAAGGTCGTCAAGTAAAACCCCAAGGAGCGCCCCTGTGACCGCCACCGCGTCCCCCGCCTCCCGCGCGGCCGAGATCCTCTCCCGGCCCGTGGCCCTGAACGGCCTTACCGTCCCGAACCGCATCGCCATGGCGCCGATGACCCGCATGTTCTCCCCGGGCGGCGTGCCCGGCGAGGACGTCCGCTCGTACTACGCCCGCCGTGCCGCCGCCGGTGTCGGCCTGATCGTCACCGAGGGCACGTACGTCGGCCACGACTCGGCCGGGCAGAGCGACCGCGTGCCGCGCTTCCACGGCGAGGAGCAGCTCGCGGGGTGGGCGAAGGTCGCCGAGGACGTGCACGCGGCGGGCGGCACGATCGTGCCGCAGCTGTGGCACATCGGCATGGTGCGCCAGCAGGGGCAGGCGCCGTACCCTGAGGCCCCGGCGATGGGCCCCTCCGGCATCCGCACGGACGGCACCGAGGGCACGGGCAAGGCGATGAGCCAGAGCGACCTCGACGACGTCATCGGGGCCTTCGCCGAGGCTGCCGCCGCCGCCGAGCGCATCGGCTTCGACGGGGTCGAGCTGCACGGCGCCCACGGGTACCTGATCGACCAGTTCCTGTGGGCGGGCACGAACCGGCGCACCGACGCGTACGGCGGCGACGCCGTGGCCCGTACGACGTTCGCGGCCGAGATCGTGGCGGCGGTCCGCGCCGCCGTGTCGCCCGGGTTCCCGGTGATCTTCCGCTACTCCCAGTGGAAGCAGGACGCGTACGACGCGCGGCTCGCCGAGACCCCGGAGGAGCTGGAGGCGATCCTGACGCCGCTCGCCGCCGCCGGTGTCGACGCGTTCCACGCCTCCACCCGCCGTCACTGGATCCCCGAGTTCGAGGGCTCGGACCTCAACCTCGCGGGCTGGACCAAGAAGCTCACCGGCCGCCCCACCATCACCGTCGGCTCGGTCGGCCTGGACGGCGACTTCATCGGCGCGTTCGCGGGCGAGGGCGCACCGGTCCAGGGCATCGACGAGCTGCTCGACCGGCTGGAGCGCGACGAGTTCGACATGGTCGCCGTCGGCCGCGCGCTGCTCCAGGACCCGGAGTGGGCCGCCAAGGTCCTCGCCGGGCGCACCTCGGAGCTCCGGCCGTACGACGCGGCGGCCGTCCGTACTCTGAGCTGACTCGGACGCGGATTCGGATTCGGACGCGGGCACGGACGCAAACTCGGACGCGGACACGGAACGCGCCGTCACGGTGGCGGGAGTCGGATCTTCCCGGACGCCGTGACGGCGCGTTCCGCGTCCGTGCCGACCCCGGTGCCGCGTTCGTCCGTCTCTCCCCCGCCGCTCCAGCGGTTACGCTCGCCATGCGGGCAACGGTGCGACCGTGACCTGCGCCGACCGACGCCAGGCGACACCCGGGGGGGCCGGACATCGTGGACCGACCGCTGCTGTTCCTCGATGTGGACGGGCCGCTCAACCCGTACGCGGCCCAGCCGGAGCGGCGCCCCGTCGGCTACACCACGCTCAGGGTGCCCCGGAGCGACGCCCACCCCGACGACACCGGCTTCGCGCGTCGGCGCCGCCCGCTGCGGGTCTGGCTCAACCCGGCGCACGGCCCCGCTTTGCTGGGGCTCGGCTTCGAACTGTGCTGGGCCACGACGTGGATGGACGAGGCCAACCGCTGGATCGCGCCCGTACTCGGCCTGCCCGACCTCCCCTACGTCGACTTCGGTGACGTCCTCCTCAAGGAGCGCCCCGACGGTCTCCACTGGAAGACCGAGCCGCTCGTGGCCTACGCCCAAGGCCGGCCCTTCGTCTGGGTGGACGACGAAACGAGCGAGCTGGACCGGGCACATGTGGCCGCGCACCATCGAGCTCCCGGGCTCGTGCACCACGTCAATCCGCGCCTCGGGCTGCGGGACGACGACTTCCGCGCGCTCGCGGACTTCGCCGGGTCCCTGACCGCCCGACAGGTCGCGGAAAATGACGTGCCGGCCCGGCCGTCGGTCGGATAGCGTGCGGGCCATGCCGAGTCCTGAGTCAGACAGGGTGGGGGCTTTCGGTCACGCCGTCAGCCCCCTTCTCCCCTCCCTTTCCCTTCACCTCATCTGCAGGGCCTGACTTTCCCTGAGCACTGAGCGCCGAGCGCTGAGCGCCCTGATCGCTGCGCTCCTCCAGGCCCTGCCTGCCCTGTCGGCCTTGCCCGAGGGTGTTTGAGGGAGCATGAGGGGTGCTGACCGCGGTGACGAGATGACCTCCTCTCGTGCTTCTCCTCACCTCGGAGCCACTCCATGCCTTTTCCGCTGTACGTGCTCGCTCTGGCCGTTTTCGCCATGGGCACCTCGGAGTTCATGCTTGCCGGACTCCTCCCCGACATCGCCTCCGGCCTCGGCGTCGGGGTCGGGGTCGCGGGGGCCCTCACGTCGGCCTACGCGATCGGAATGGTCGTCGGCGCACCGCTGATGGCCGCGCTCGCCCGCCGTTGGCCCGCGCGTTCTAGCCTGCTCGGCTGTGTCCTCGTCTTCGCGGCGGCCCACGCGTTGGGCGCCGTCACGGAGAGCTTCACCGTCCTGTGCGCGACCCGGGTGGTCGCGGCGTTCGCGAACGCCGGGTTCCTCGCGGTCGCGCTGGCCACGGCCACCACGCTGGTCCCCGCCGACAGGAAGGGCCGCGCACTCGCCGTACTGCTGTCGGGCACCACGGTGGCCACGATCGCCGGGGTCCCCGGGGGATCGGCGCTCGGCGCGCTGCTCGGGTGGCGGGCCACGTTCTGGGCGGTCGCCGTGCTGTGTCTGCCCGCCGCCCTCGGCATCCTCATCCTCATCGGAGTCCCGGCGCGGCTCCCGATCGGGCACCCTCAGACGGTCTCCGAACACCCGGGCTCCGGCCACTCGGGCTCCGGCCACCCGGTCATCGGACGCCCGGTCACCGGACATCCGCCCCTGCGCGCCGAGCTCGCGCAGCTCAAGCGGCCACGGCTGCTGCTGGTCATGCTGCTCGGCGCGCTGGTGAACGCCGCCACCTTCGCGAGCCTGACCTTCCTCGCCCCCGTCGTCACCGGTACGGCGGGACTGGACGCGCTGTGGGTGCCCGTCGCCCTCGTGCTCTTCGGCGCCGGGTCCTTCGTGGGGGTCACCGTCGCGGGGCGCCTCGCCGACCGGCGTCCGGGGCTCGTCGTCGCGGTCGGCGGCCCGCTGCTGCTGGCGGGCTGGCCGGCCCTGGCGCTGCTCGCCGATCGGCCGGTCGCACTCCTCACCCTCGTATGCGTCCAGGCCACGCTGTCGTTCGCGCTGGGCGGCACCCTGATCACCCGCGTCCTGTACGAGGCGGCCGACGCGCCCGCCATGTCCGGGTCGTACGCGACCGCCGCCCTCAACCTCGGCGCCACAGCGGGCCCCCTCCTGGCCGCGACCACCCTCCACAGCCGGGCCGCGGAACTCGGTCCCCTGTGGGCGAGCACCCTGCTCGTGGCCGCCGCGCTGCTGATCGCACTCCCCGCGCGCGCCGTGCTGGCGGGGCGCTCTTGAACGACCGGCGCTGCCGCCGCGAACGATCCGCATTGGCACGTCAGGCATTTCGCGCGAGTCTTTAGAATTCCTCGGCATCGAATCAACAGGCATTGACATCGTGACTGTTCCGTTGCCTCGGTGACGCTCGGCCGGGTCGGGAGAAATTCCGGCTCGGCTACACTGGGCATCGAGTTGAGGCGGGTAGTCGTCGTCCGGCAGGATCGTTTATCGATGACAGCGTCAGATTGCCTTCTCCGTCGGCCACTCGACACGGGCGAGCGAACGACCTATTCGGCTTACGCCTTGCTGACGACCTGTTCGTCGCCCAAACGCCGTTGAATACGGCCTCGCGCCGGTATTCACTTCCGCCGAAATCGCGGTGTCTCATGCGCGGATTCCTCACTCCCCTCCCCCAACCCCCCAAGGAACAGCCAGTCATGGACAACTCTCCCCGCCAGGACGCCCCCGGCCCCTTCCCCCGAGCACGGACCCGTACCCGACCCCGCTCCCGCACCCGGCCCCGTACCCTCACCCGCAGCCGTTTTCCGAAATGCCGATGCCGGGCATCCTGAAGGCCGCTCGGGTCCTGCTGTTCATCATCGCCGGTCTGCAAATACTCGCCGCCCTGGCTCTGTTCTTCGCCGGGCTCGCCGTGCAGTCGGGCAGCGTCGACGCCGCCGATATCGAAGACCTGTCCGCGCCCGTGCTGTTCCTCATCGCCACCTCCGGACTCGTCCTCGCAGCGGCGGCCATCGTCATCGCGGCACGGTTCCGCAGCGGCCGGGGCGGCGTCCGCGCGGGTGCGATCGCGATCGGCACGCTCGTCGCCGTCAACGGCCTGGTGAACCTCTTCACCGGAGGCGGTTTCGCGGGCCCCAGCATCGCCCTCGGCTGCGTGGTGCTCGTCAACTGCCTCCGCAAGCCGGCCAACGACTACTTCAACCGCCCCCGCACCACCACCCCCTGACCCCGACGCGACCCCCTCGAACGCCCCGCAGCCCCGGACGGATGCCCTCCGCCGGGGCTGCGGTCATTCAGACGCCTCCGGCCCGATCGCCCCCGCCAGCCGCTCCAACTCGGGAAGCTTCCCGGCGAACAGCAGCGTCCGCTCCCCCGCCCGGCACTCCGCGATGTGGTACTGGCTGAAGGACCGCCCCGCGCTGATGGCGGGACCGGGGTCCGTACGGAGTTGCCGTCGCACCCGAAGCACGCGGAGGCCCTCCGGGAGGGGCCTGCGGGCGACCCGCCCGGTCGGATCGGGGCTCATCGCGAGGCGCCCGGGGCCGACCACCAGGTACGTGAAACCCGCGTACTCCGGCTCGTACGGGAGGTACACCGGAAGCACCTGCCCGTCGGCGACGGGGCGGGGGGTGAAGGGGATCTCGACGCCCCGGCGGCGTTCCCGGCGGGCCAGGAACGGCCAGCAGAGCAGCACGGTCACCCCGGCCGCCGCGTACCCGGCACCGGCGGTCCGCAGAGCTCCCCCGACCGTCTCCGGACCCGACAGGGTCCATACGCCGAGGAAGACACCGGGAAGTATGCCGGCCATGCCGATCAGGCCGGGCTGCCAAGGGCCGACCGCCTGGTGCGCGGCGCCACGGGCCAGCCACCAGGCCCCGCTGCACAGCACCGCGAGGCCGATCGGAAAGATCCCGACGGCCCAGCCCAGCGCCGTGTCCCAACTCCGCACCGGCGTGGCCGTGGTGGCGTAGGCGTGATCGCGGACGACCACCGTGCGGACCTCGCCCCGCCAGGAGTACAGGGCGATCGCGTCGCCCTCGCGTGCCCCGGACCCGAAGCCGTACTCGTGCTTGAGCGGGATCCAGTCGGTCGCCCCGTCACGGCCCTTGACCCCGATGACGTACTCCCGGACCTTGTTGCCCTCGGTCCTGATCCCGTCGATCACGCTGTCACGGCGCCCGACGCACTCCGGACCGGGCGCGACGCCGGGGCCGGCCTCGCAGCCGGGTGCCCGCCGGAACGCCGCCTCGGCGCGCTCGGCGCCCGACACCGGAACCGCCACCAGCCATCCGGCGACCAGCATGGCCACGGCCCCCGTCACACAGGCCGCGAGGGCACCGACGCGCTCGCGCTTCGGCAGTCCCCGGCGCCCCGCGGTCGCTGCCGAGGCCGTCGCCGGTCTTCCGTCCGCCGCCGCCACGCCCTCGCCTTCCGGCGCCTCACCCATCGTCATATCCATCCCCCGCTGGCTCACTTCACCGATGTCCGCCCCTCCGCGCCTCCTGCCACACATGCTCCCGCAGCCCCCGCGCGGCCAGCCAGTCCTTCAGCGCGTCGACGTCGGACTCACCCATCAGGGCCGGGTCGACGGTGGTGCGGAGCTGGTACGGGATGCCCGAGGCGAGGAGGAGGTCGAGGCTGCGGACGGCGGGGGTGGCGCTGTTGCGGGTGCCCGTGATCCTCTCGTACGCGTCCGGTACGGCCTTGATGTCGAAGCCCACCCAGTCGAGCAGGCCCGCCGAGAGGAGTTCCGAGAGGCGGCGCGGGTAGGCGCCGCCCGTGTGGAGGCCGACGGCGAAGCCGAGGTCGCGGGCCTCGCGGGCGGCGGCGGCGAGGTCGGGCTGGAGGAGCGGTTCGCCGCCGGAGAAGACGACGCCGTCGAGCAGGCCCCGGCGGCGGGCGAGGTGTCCGACGACTTCCGGCCAGGTCGTGGGCGTCGGCGGGGTGGCGTGCGGATCGAGGAGGGCGGGGTTGTGGCAGTAGCCGCAGCGCCAAGGGCAGCCCTGGCAGAAGACGGTGGTGACGAGGCGGCCCGGCCAGTCGCAGGTGGACAGCCGGGACCAGCCTCCGATGCGGATCATGCGGTGCTGCCCGCCGCCCGCTCGGTGAAGTGCGTGCGCTCCGCGTGTTCGCCCTTCTTGCCGATGTTGAACGAGCTCACGGGCCGGTGGTAGCCCATCACCCGCGTCCACACCTCGCAGTCGCTCGCGCAGGTCGGGCAGGTGGCCTGCTCACCGGCGAGGTAGCCATGCTGCGGGCAGATGGAGAAGGTCGGCGTGACCGTCAGGTAGGGCAGGGAGAAGCGTTCGAGGGAGCGGCGGACGAGGTTGCGGCAGGCGTCGGCGGAGGAGACGCGTTCGGACATGTAGAGGTGGAGAACCGTTCCGCCGGTGTACTTCGTCTGGAGCTCGTCCTGCCGCTCCAGCGCCTCGAAGGGGTCGTCGGTCCAGCCGGCCGGAAGCTGGCTGGAATTCGTGTAGTACGGGTTGGTCTCCGTGCCTGCCTGGAGGATGTCCGGGAAGCGCCGCCGGTCCTCCTTCGCGAAGCGGTACGTGGCGCCCTCGGCCGGGGTCGCCTCCAGGTTGTAGAGGTGGCCGGTCCGCTCCTGGAACTCGACCATCCGCGTCCGTACGTGGTCGAGCAGGCGCACGGCGAGGGCGTGGCCCTCGGGCGTGGTGATGTCGTGCGCGTCGTGGGTGAAGTTGCGGATCATCTCGTTGATCCCGTTCACGCCGATGGTGGAGAAGTGGTTGCGCAGGGTGCCGAGGTAGCGCTTGGTGTACGGGTAGAGACCGTTGTCGATGAGGTCCTGGACGGTGACGCGCTTGATCTCCAGGCTCTCCTTCGCCAGGTCGAGCAGCCGGTCCAGCGCCTCGAACAGGCCCGCCTCGTCGTGCGCGTGGAGGTGCCCGAGGCGCGCGCAGTTGAGCGTGACGACGCCGAGCGAACCCGTCTGCTCCGCGCTGCCGAACAGGCCGTTGCCGCGCTTGAGGAGCTCGGTGAGGTCGAGCTGGAGGCGGCAGCACATCGAGCGGATCATGCCGGGGTTCATCGTGGAGTTGATGAAGTTCTGGAAGTACGGCAGGCCGTAGGTCGCCGTCATGGCGAAGAGCGCGGTGGCGTTCTCGCTCTCCCAGGGGAAGTCCTCGGTGATGTTGTAGGTGGGGATGGGGAAGGTGAACACCCGGCCCGTCGCGTCCCCCGCCGCCATGACGTCGATGTACGCGCGGTTGATCAGGTCCATCTCGGCCTGGAGCTCGCCGTACGTGAACGGCATCTCCTCGCCGCCGATCACGGGCACCTGCTCGCGCAGGTCGTCGGGGCAGGTCCAGTCGAAGGTGAGGTTGGTGAACGGCGTCTGGGCGCCCCACCGGGACGGCACGTTCAGGTTGTGGACCATCTCCTGCACGCACTGGTGGACCTCGGCGTACGTCATCGCGTCCTTGCGGACGAACGGCGCGAGATACGTGTCGAAGGAGCTGAACGCCTGCGCGCCGGCCCACTCGTTCTGGAGCGTGCCGAGGAAGTTGACGATCTGGCCGACCGCCGAGGACAGGTGCCGGGGCGGCGCCGAGTCGATCTGGCCCGGCACCCCGTTGAAGCCCTCCGTCAGCAGCGTGCGCAGGGACCAGCCCGCGCAGTAGCCGGAGAGCATGTCGAGGTCGTGGATGTGCAGGTCGCCGTCGCGGTGGGCGCGCCCGATCGCGTCGGGGTAGACCTGGTCGAGCCAGTAGTTGGCGACCACCTTGCCGGCGGTGTTGAGGATGAGGCCGCCGAGCGAGTAGCCCTGGTTCGCGTTGGCGTTGACCCGCCAGTCGCTTCGGTCCAGGTATTCGGTCACGGAATCCACGGCGTTGATGTGAGTCACGTCAGCCCTCCCACGAGGCGTCCGGAAGTGTGCCCGGCCGCGCGGGCGCGCGGGCGGGGCCGGCAGGTATCGGGCTGGGGCCCCCGAGGGGCCCTTACCGTTGCGGGGCAGCTCCGGACTCTCACCGGATTCCCTGTTGCCTCGGCCGTGTGCGCGCCGCCGCGAAGCAAGGCGGAGCAGAACAACGCACTCAGACGCCGAACCGACAGCCAGAACACTACATCCGGGATTCATGCGACACGCCCGCACTAGATATAGGGGTGCCGAAGGTCCCAGGGCCGGGGACTTCAGCCCTTCGGAGCTCGCGGCGCGGCGCTCTGCCGAGGCTCCGCTCCCTTCAGGACCTTCGCCTCCCCCGCTCGGGGCCTTCGCTGGGCAACCGGCCGCACGGCCGGGCACAGGATGGGTGCGCGAATCATCGAACATCTGGTCGCGCGGCATCCGCCCTTCCCTTCCCCCCGCCCCCTCAAGGGCGGATGCCCGGGTGGACGGCTCGCGCCCCTCTCTTGGAGAGATCCCCTCATGGCTCAGCCGCCACCCCCCATCCCCGGCTACGTCCCCTTCGGGCACCCCTCGCCGGACACCCCGTCGGCGCCGCCGCCCCCGCGCCGTCGGTGGTGGCAGCACCCGGCGACCGTCATCACGGCGCTGGTGCTGTTCCCGCCCGGCGGCATCGCGCTGGCGTGGCTGAGCCGCTGGGGGCAGGGCAAGAGGATCACCGCGACGGTGCTGGCGAGCCTCTGGTTCGTCACGCCGCTCCTGGCCGACCCGCCGAAGGACCCGAAGACGGACGCCGCACCGCGCCCGGCGCCTTCGTCGACGGCCACCGCTTCCCCGGCGACGCCCTCGCCCTCCGACGCGACCCGCTCACCGGAACCGGCCGGAACCCCGACGTCCGTCATGCCGGCCGTCGTCGGCCAGCGGTTCGCCGCGGCGGAGGGCGCGGTGGAGGACCGTACCGTCCAGGAACTGGCGGCGGCGAGCGCGTACGCCGATGTGAAGCTGCCGGCGGACCACGCGAACTGGACCGTCTGCTTCCAGACCCCCGCCGTCGGGGAGCCCCTCGACCCGGGCAAGGCCGCCCCGAACGTCCACCTGGTCGCACCCGCGACCCGCTGCCCCGGCAGGCTCCACACCACCCTCCACCCGAAGCCGACCCCGACCCCGGCGGCCACGAAGCCGAGTCCCCACCCGAAGCCGACGACCACTCCGTCCCGGAAGCCCACGCAACGACCCACCCCCTCGCGCGACACCAGCGGGAACAGCTCGAACGGCACCGTCACCCCCGGCGCCTTCTGCTCCCCGGCCGGCGCCGTGGGCGTCAGCAAGAAGGGCGTCGTCTACACGTGCAAGGGCCCGGGACAGGCACGCTGGCGCCGCTGAGCGTCTGGGCCACCGGGCCACGCCTCGGCTGCGGTACGCGCGCGCCAGGGGCGACGTGCCGCATGCCGGGCGGCTCGGAGTGGCACAGGGCGGCGTGGAGCGAGCGGAGGGGGACGCGAAGGACGCGAAGGACGCGAACAGGGCTACTACCCGTACGAGGCTCCGGAAGGTCGCCGGTAGGCCGCCGAACGTGACGACGCCTGACGGCCATGAGGCCACCTCGTCTGTCGCGGTGAGGCACGATTGCTGGGGGATGGAGACCTTAGCGACCGGGAAAGGTCCATCGGCCACCTGGCGGACGGGCAGCGGCCTTGACGCGAGGGTGGCGGGGCAGATGAGGAAGTAGGCGGGGGCGGTGTTCGCGGAGGCGTTCGGCACGGCGGTTGACTGGGCGGCGATACCGGGCCCGCCCGGCTGGTACGACCCGGCGCGCGCTCGGCACGGGCTGCGTGCGCTGGCGAACGCGGCGAACCTCGTGGACGCGGCGCGGGCCGGGTCGCGGCTCGGGGGTGGCGGGATCGTGCACGGCCACAGTGCCGCTGTCTTCCCTGCGGCCGTGGCCGCGGCTCCCCTGCTACTGAGCGTCGCCGAGGACGGGCATCCGGCGGCGCGGGAGGTCGCGTTGGGGCTGCTCGACGAGGCCCTGTCGTTCTTTCCCCACGCCGGGTTCGCTCGGGTGTCGACGTCCTACGACACGGCGGTCCCGATCTGCTGCGCGCTCGCCAACGAACTGCGCGCCCGCGCAGATCTCCTCGCTGCACTGGGGAAGCGCGGTAAGGACCTTCTTGCCGACGCCTCCGTGCACTGGCGCTTCGACATCCAGGAGCCCGTCGCCGACGGCGCCGACGCGGCGGCCTTCGGCACGCTGGCCGGCCGCTTCCCGGCCAGCGGCGCCGCGCCTGCGGCGGAACTCCCCGTCGGTGGTGAGATCGTGATCCTCGACGAGGTCACCCTTGAGTACGCACCCATGGCGGGCGCACGCGACGCGTGCCTACGAGTGAGAGGGCAGCGTCCGTCCGCGTTGCCCCCGGGTGCGGTCTTGTTCGCGGCGGAGTGCGGCGAGAGGCTGCATTGAGGGGGAGACATGTTGGCGAGCTGTGCGACCGATCGCCGCTTCCCTCCCCGGGATTGGCCGTGAGGCCACCTGTGTTGCGACCATTCGGCAATGAACTCCAATCTCCCCGACGGATGGACCATTGCCCGGGTCCGCAAGGCATCGGGCGACCCCGAGGCTGCGCCGATCTCCCTTGATCGCCTCGTCGTCGTCGAGCAGTCCGACTCCGGCGACTATGAGGTGCTCCAGCCCCATCACATCCTCTCCTTCCACGACCTGTGCCTCGTACAAGCCGACGGCGAGTGGTTCATGGGCCGGATGGAGACGGAGGGATCGGTGATCTGCTGGGCGTCCTACGGGTCTGGCCTGGGAGAGGCCATCAGGTGCCTGTGAGCCGGCAGGCGCCGAGATTCCAAGAATCCCCGAGAACGACAGCACCGGGCTGGTCGAAGACCACTCCGTGCGGCTGCCGTTCCCGGCGACGGGTTGAACGCTGACGTACCTCAGCGGGCACCGGCCCGCCCCTCCCACCGGCGCCTCGCCGTTTGGGGTGTCGGGACGTACTGGCCGGTGCCATGTGGTCGCAGTGTCTCGCGGACCGCTGAACGAGCGGGCGCGCGGTCCGCTGGGACGGTGGGACAGTGATCAGGCGTTCGTCGACAGCGGCACTGTGATCTGCTTCAGCCAGCTTCCGGCGGCGAAGTCGCGGGCCTTGATGACGACCCGGTCGCGGAAGACCTCTACCTGGAGCCCCTGGTTGAAGGTGCCGGGTACGGACACCTCGCCGCCCTGGCCGTCGTCCGTGTAACCCGTCTGCACGGCGCCCGTGTTGATGACCGAGAACCCGTCCAGGTTGGCCGTGCCCGGGACGACCCGGCGGACGTACCAGTCGGAGAGACCGAGGTCCCAGTGCGTGTGCCCGCAGAACAGGAACACGTCGCGGTGGCGGCCGAGGATGCCGAGGAGCCGGTCCGCCTGGAGGTAGTCGCGGGAGTAGAGGCGGTTGTGGCTGCCAGAGACCGTGTTGGGCAGCGGGTGGTGGGTGACCACCATGACGGGCCTGCGGCGGCGGGCCCAGTACGCGAGGCGCTCCTCCAGCCACGTGAACTGGGCCTCGCTGAGCCAGACTTCGTCCCAGAGCTTCGGGTCGTGGAAGTGCATGTACTTCTCGGTGCCGAGGCTCAGGACGGGGATGCCGCCGAACGAGTGCTCCGCGTACACCGTGTTCCGGCCCGAGAAACGGAAGAAGCTGCGGAACAGCGAGTCCTCGGTCGTGCCGTTGGGCCAGGTGTCCTGCGCGAGGGTCGCGGGGTCGCGCCACTTGGGGACGTAGAACTCGTGGTTGCCGATGGCCCACGCGGTCGTCCGCGCACGGGTGTGGCGTGCGAGTTCGGCGGTGACGGCCGCGTACTCCGCGTCGTAACCGCGCGGCGTGATGTCCCCGGCGACGGCGAGGCCCGAGCTGTTCGGGTTGGTGCGGCGCATGTCCTCCAGGGCGACGCCGAGGTCGCGGAGGTCGCCCTGGATGTCGCTGATGACGTTGAACGCGGTGAAGGGCCGCCGCCCGGAGCCGATGTGCGCGCCGGTGAGCGGAGCGGGTCCCTGGCCGGGCTGCTGGAGGGGCGCGGCGCCCGCGGCTATCTGGGAGGCGGCGACGGCGCCGACCGCTCCGGTGGCGACGGTGAGCAGGGATCTGCGGTCCATGGGGGAATCCTCTCGGGGGCTGCGGGATCGGAGGGCCCGGGAGCTCGCGCGCCCACCCGGTCCCCGCGCTTCGAACCAGACCCGTTATGGGTACGTGATCATGGCGGCTCGCTCCCTAGGAGTGGGTGTATGCGACATGAATGGCTCTCGACGGGAGGGAGGGAGGGAGGGAGGGAGGGAGGGAGGGCGAACCGGGGTGAGCGGGCAGGTGGGCGGGCAGGTCGCGGGGCGGACCCTCAGTGCGGCGCCGTGCCCTCCGTACCGCTCTGTCTGTCCAGGTATCTGTCCAGATACCTGTCCAGGTAGGCGACCAGTCGGGTCTCGCTCCCCTCGATCCGCTCCCGTTCATGGTCGGGCAGCGACGCCAGCGCGTCCACCAGCCGGCGTCGCCTCGGGACCTGGACCATCGCACTCGAATAGATCCGGCAGCCCGAGCACCACGCGAGACCGATGCACCTCTCGTAGAGAGAGGACTCGGGAGGATGGAACCGGTACCGGTACGCGCACACGGGCGTCCCGCACGTGACGCAGATCCGCCGCTCCCCCGCGAGAACCGTCCCCCAGGAAGCGGCCTTGCGCCACCCGCTGCGCCCGCCCGCGCTCTCCGCTCTTCACGTCCACGTCGTCGTCATGGACCGCATCCTCCCCCAGGACGAGCCCTCGCCGCAGCGGCTTTACGCGTCGCGCACCGCCCGCGGCCGACGGGCCGCCTACTGTCGCCCCGTGGCCCGACCCGACGAGCACGACCGCTCCCCCCACCAGCCCCGCGAGCCTCACCGCCCCACCCCGCGCGCCGAAGGCCCCGGGCCGTTCACCACCCGTGAGACCTGGCGTCCGCCGAGCGGTGGCACCGTCGTCTGGGAGTCCCGGCTCGCGCGGCGGCGGGGGCGCCTCGTCGTGCGTCCGGCCGGGGTGGGCGGTGGGCGGCAGGCGGGTGCCGAGCCGGGTGTGCTCGTGCGGCTTCGGAGGCTGAACGCCGTCGCGGCCGGTGCCTTCGTCGTCGGCGGCGCGCTCTTCGCCGTCGGCGCGGCCATCGCCCAGTTCGGCTCCGGCGACGCGACGACCTGCGCGTCGGTCTACTTCGTCGGCGGGTTGTTCTTCACCACCGGCGGCTACGTGTCCCTGCTCCAGGTCGTCAACGCCCCGCGCCATGTGCCGGGTGGGGAGGGCGCGCTCGTCGCCGGGCGATGGCGCTGGTGGAGTTACGAGCCGATGCGGGTCGACTGGCTGAGCACGTTCGTGCTGTTCGCCGGGACCCTGGTGTTCGGGGTCGACCTGTTCGGCTCCTTCCTCCAGGGCCTGACCGTCCGGCAGGTCAACCGGCTGGTCTGGGCACCCGACGTGATCGGCTGCGTGCTCTTCCTCGTATCGGGCCGGCTCGCCTTCCTGGAGATCTCCCACGGCCGTCGGCACCGCCCCCGGCCCCGGCGCCTGCCCCAGCTCCTGCCCGGGCAGCACGGCCTCGGGTGGTGGATCGTCGCCGTGAACCAGCTCGGCTCCGTCCTCTTCATGGTCTCGGCGCTCGCCGCCTACACCCGCCCCGCCACCGGCAGCCTGGTCAACGCCGACATCTCCAACTGGGGGACCCTGACCGGCGCCCTCTGCTTCTCACTCGGCGGCGTCCTGCAGCTCTTCGAGCGGCCCTGATCCGGGCCCCGGTCGCCGCCCATCCAGCCGTCCGTTCACCCGTCCGTCCGCCCATCCACCCATTCATCCGTCCATCCGTCAGCGCGCGAACGCCCCCACCACCAGGTCCGTCAGCAGCGCGCCCGCCGTGCCGTCGGGGTCCAGGTCGGGGTCGTAGATCGTGACGTTCAGGCCGACGCAGCGCGGTGAGCGGACGAGGGGGCGCAGGAGGGCGGTCAGTTCGTCGGGGTGGAGGCCGTCCGGGTCCGGGCTGTCGACGGCCGGCATCACGGCGGGGTCGAGCACGTCGGCGTCCAGGTGGACCCAGAAGCCGTCCAGGGCGTCGTTCTCCAAGCTGACGGCGGTCGCCGCGCCGAGCTCGGCCGGGCCCCAGGCGCGGAGCTCCGAGACGGTCACGACGGGGACCTTCAGGTCGCGGAGCTGGACGACCTCGAGGTCGTCCGCGTACGCGTCCCGGGTGCCGAGGGCACGTACGTCCTCGTCGCGGAGGTACGGCCGCAGCCCCTCCAGATCGGTCAGGTCGCGCTGGCCGCGCCCGGTCGCGAGCGCCAGTTCCTCGCCGCCCGCCGCTCCGATCCGGTCCGAGTTGCCGGTGTTGCGGAAGTCGGGAGATGCGTCGACGGCGGCGAGCCCGTAGCGGCCGAGGCGGCGCAGGGCGAGCGCGGCGCCCAGTTGGATGGAGCAGTCGCCGCCCAGGACGAGCGTGAAGTCCCCGGCGGACACATGGTGTTCGATCCGGTCGGCCAGGCGGACCGTGTACGCGGCCAGGGCGGCCGCGTTGAAGACCCCGTCGCCCTCCTGCCAGTCCCCCCGGTCGTACCGGGGCGGCACGACGACGCCGCCCTCCAGGGCCTTGAGCCGTCTCACGATGCCGTTCTCGCGCAGCGCCCCGGCCAGTTTGTAGCAGCCGGGCACTGTGCCCGGGGCGGGCGGGCGCAGGCCGAGGTTGGAGGGGGCGTCGACGATCACCGTGTTCCGCATAAACGTCATCCTCACCGCGCCGCCGGGCGGGCGCAATGGACTTCCGGCGGGGCCGTGCCGTGGTGATTCCGGTGCCCTTCCCCTGCCCCTGTCCTTGCCCCTGTCCTTGCCCCTGCCTGGGTCCGGGCGGTCGGTGACGGGGTGGCGGCGACACTGCGGAACGATCATGTCTACGCTGCGGTGGTCGACCGCGTACGGATGAACGGTTGAACCGATGAGACGACAGGGAGAAGCGACGTGAGCGCAGCCAGGATCGCGATCGTGACCAGCCAGGCGGGCATGGAGTGGGACACCGATCTCCCCTTGATCCTGGAGTCCTTGCGCGCGGAGGGCGCGGCGGCGACCGCAGTCGCCTGGGACGCGCGGGACGTGGAGTGGGGCGGCTTCGACCTGGCGGTCATCCGCTCGACCTGGGACTACGCGGAGCGCGTCGGCGAGTTCGTGGCCTGGGCGGAGCGGGCGGGCGGCCTGACCCGTCTGTGGAATCCGGCGTCGGTGGTGCGGTGGAGCAGCGACAAGCGGTACCTGCGGGATCTCGCCGGGCGCGGGGTGCCCGTCGTGCCGACCCGGTTCGTCGAGCCGGGTGCGGCGTACGACGAGGAGGGCATGGCCGCCCTCCTCGACGCCGGCGCCGTCGTGGTCAAGCCCGCGGTCTCCGCCGGAGCGTTCGACACGGCCCGTTACGAGCCCGAGCAGCACGCCGATGCCGCCCGCCACGTCCGCTCGCTGCTGGACCGGGGCCGCGTGGTCATGGTCCAGCCGTACCTGCGACTGGTGGAGGAGGGGGAGCGGGCGCTGGTGTTCGTGGCGGGCGCGTTCAGTCACGCGATCCGGAAGGGGCCCGTGCTGACGGAGTCGGGCGTGATCGACAACGCCCGGGTGCCGCACCCCGGCGTCGCCCCCTACCAGCCGTCCGAGGAGGAGCTGACGGCTGCGCTGGCCGCGCTGGCGGCCATACCGGCGGCGGAGGCCCCGCTGTTCGCCCGCGTGGACCTCGTCCTGGACGAGTCGAGGCGGCCCACGGTCATGGAGCTGGAGCTGATCGAGCCGAACCTCTTCCTCGGCGACCGGCCGGATGGCCTGAAGCGGCTCGTCGACGCGATCCTCGCCAAGGCCGGCGCGGCCGGGCACTGACGTTCGCCCGGGGCCCGGTCACCAGTCGCGGACGGATTCGGCGCCCTCGATCAGCGCCGCCCGTGCCGCCCGTACCGTGGAGAGGTCGCGTCCGGCGGATGTCCGCGCCTCGTCGGCCAGGAAGGCGAGGGCGTCGAACAGCTCCTCCCGTTCCACGGTCTCGATGAAGGACCAGCGGTCGTCCAGCGCGTCGAGGGCGCTGCCGAAGGCGCGCCCCACGGACGTCGAGCGCCACGCCGTGGCGCGCATGGGGACGCCAGGTCCTGCGCATGGCCGACGCGTAGACGGCCGGAACGCCGTCAGGGACAGGCGGGTGAGGTCCGGGAAGGTGGCGACGAGGCGGGCGCAGTCGAGCACGTCCCCCAGGTCGGCCATGGTGGGGGCTCGGGCCTCGACCAGTCCAAGGCGAGGACCTCGGCCGTCCGTCCCTCGGCGTCGATGCCGGTGATCTGCGATGCGGTCCAGGCGCCGCCCTCCGCCCTCCGCTCTCCGCTCTCCGCTCTCCGCTCTCCGCTATGAGAGACTTGTCGACATGATTATCGAACGTGCGTACGCACACGGAGGTACGCACGACCCCACCGAGTGGCCGTGGTCCGTCCCCGGCGTGCGGGATCTCGTGGCCCACGGGGTGCGCTTCACGGCCCCCGTGACCTTTCTCGTCGGGGAGAACGGTTCGGGCAAGTCGACGCTGGTCGAGGCCCTGGCCGAGGGCTTCGGGCTGGATTCCTGGGGCGGCTCGCACGACTGGCGGTACGCGAGCCACCGGCCCAAGTCGGTGCTCGGCGAGCGGGTCCGGTTCGACGCCGCGCCGCGCGGCCGGGCCATGCTCGGGAGCTGGGCCGCCCGGAAGGGGTTCTTCCTGCGGGCCGAGACGGCCCTGGACGCGCTGGACAGGGAAGGGTTCACGCCGGACGCGGTCAGCCATGGCGAGGGGTTCCTCGCGGCCTTCCGCGGCAAGTTCCTCCAGGCCGGGCTGTACGTGATGGACGAGCCGGAGGCGGCGCTGTCGTTCACCTCCTGCCTGGAGCTGATCGGGCACATCGACCAGCTCGTGAAGAACGGCGGCCAGGTCATCTGCGCCACCCACTCCCCCCTGCTGACCGCGCTGCCCGGCGCGGACATCATCGAGGTCGGCGAGCACGGGCTGCGCCGGACCACCTGGGCGGACCTCGAACTGGTCGACCACTGGCGCCGCTACCTGGCCGACCCGCGCGCGTATCTCCGGCACATCCTGGACTGAGCGCCGAGCGGCTAGCCTGGGCCCATGATCGTATGGCTGAACGGCACCCATGGCGTCGGCAAGACCACGACGAGCGGGCTCGTGCAGCAACTGATCCCCGACTCACGGGTGCTCGACGCCGAGAAGGTCGGCGAGACGCTCATGGACATCAAGCCCGGGCTGCCCACGACGAACAACTTCCAGCACTGGGCGCCCTGGCGCCCCCTCGTCGTCGAGACCGCCCGCCGCGTCCTCGACTACACCGGCGGCACACTCGTGATGCCCATGACCGTCCTGGTCGAGGAGTACTGGCGGGAGATCAGCGCCGGTCTCGCCCAACACGGCATTCCTGTACGGCACTTCGTCCTCCACGCCGACCAGGCCACGCTCCGCGCCCGCATCGCGGGCGACACCGTCATCGGCCCCGACTCGCCGTTCCGTCTCCGGTACCTGGAGCCGTACGCCGAAGCCGCCCGCACCTGGCTGCACGCGGAGGCGGAGGTCGTCGACACGACCCGCCTCACCCCGCCCCAGGCCGCCGCGCGGATCGCGGAGGCGGTCCGGCCGGCGGGCTGACCCCCCATACCGCCGCCGTCACATGGCCGGACGGACGGGTGGGCGGCGGGCGCCTCGCGCGAGCCCGCCGCCCACCCTGCCGCGATCTTCCGTCAGCGCCGGAACGGCAGCCGGTACGAGTCCACGTAGCCGGGGGCCGGGGTCCCGACGCCCGTGACGGGGTCGTAGCCGGGCACCGCGGCCAGGGAGCTGTCCTTGCCGAGGCTGCGGACCGAGGTGACCAGGCCGTCGGACGCGTCCGTGCCGTTGGCAAAGTCGTTGCGGGCGACGGCCAGTTCGCGGCCCGCGCCCAGCGGGTGGTCCGTCACGTCGTGCAGGAGCGGGGAGCCGTAACGGGCGTAGATGCTCGGGTTCGCGAAGCCGATCGGGAGGTGGCGGGCCTGCTGGGCCAGGGCCTGGAGGCCCGCGACCACCGGGGCGGCCAGCGACGTGCCGCCGATGCGGTACTCGTCGTACGCGACCGAGCCGTCCGCCCAGGTCTGGGTCTGCCCCACGAGGAAGCCGGTGTTCGGGTCGCCGACGGCCGCGATGTCCGGGACCGTGCGCATGGGGGCCGGACCGGTCGCCTTGGCGAGCGCGTCGGGCACGACGCCGCGCTGGTACGCGGGCTGCCGGACGGTGGCGCTGGTGCCGCCGCCCGCCCCGCTGGTGTACGCGCCGGGGAAGCCGGTCCAGCCGGTGCCGTCCGCGGCGAGCGGCGCCTTGAGGGTGCCCCAGCCGGTCTCGAAGCGGTAGCGGTCGCCCTTGCCGACGGCGAGCGAGGTGCCGCCGACGGCGGTCACCCAGGCCGAGTTGGCGGGGGTGTCGACCTGCTTCGTGCCGGTGTTGGCGACCTCGTCGCCGTTGTCGCCGGAGGAGAAGTAGAAGCCGATGCCCTCGACCGCGCCGAGCTTGAAGGTGTGGTCGTACGCGGCGGCGATCTCCGGGGTCTCGTTGGCCTCGATGTCGCCCCAGGAGTTGGAGACGATGTCGGCCAGCCGCTTGTCGACGATCTTGTTGAGGGCGTCGAGGAGGTCGGGGTCGTTGCAGGAGGCGCCCGCGACGTAGACGACGTTCGCGTCCGGGGCGACGGCGTGCACCGCCTCGACGTCGAGGGTCTCCTCGCCGTACCAGCCGGAGGCGTCGCAGTCCTCGGTGTGGGTGTACTCGGCCGGGGTGACCTGCCGGAGCTGGCCGGGGCGGTAGCCCTTGTCGCCGTTGCGGCCGGCGTACGTCCGGGCGTCGGCGGCGATGGTGGGGCTCGCGTACGCGTCCGTGATGGCGACGGTGACGCCGCGACCCGTGTAGCCGCCGGCGCCGTACGCGGCACGCAGCTGGCGGCCGGTGTAGCCCTTGATCGCGTACGGGACCTTCCCGCCGTACGCGTCCGGGAGGGAGCTCGCCGTGTTCGAGCCGTAGTACGTGGAGAAGGGGCCCGCGTTGCGGAAGCCCGCACCGGGGCCGGGCAGGGTGTCCTGGTGGGTCGCCCGGTGCGGGGCGGTGTCCAGGCCGGTCACGGTCAGCACCGCGTCCGCGAGGGCGCCCGGCGCGGAGGGGGCGGTGGTGGGGGCACGGTAAGTGGCTCCGCCCTTGCGGTAGTCGTGCAGCTGGGTCGCGAACGCCCGCTGCGCGGCGGCCACATCGCCCGTCACCGCGAGGTAGTGGTCGTCGGCGTGGGTGACCGTGAGCCCGGCGTCCGTGAGCCAGCGGGTGACGGCCCGGACCTGCGCCGGGGTGGCGCCGAAGCGCTCACGTACCTGAGCAGGTGTCAGATAGGCGCCGTATCGGGGGGACTTCGGGTCGGATACCGCGGCGGCGTACGCGGTGAGGCCCTGCGGATCGCGTCCGGCGAGGTAGACGCGGGCGTCGACCCGGGCGGTCCGGGCGGTGCCGCCCTTGTCGGCCGAGGCCGTGGCCCAGGCGGGCCTGGCACCCGCCAGGGCGGTCCGGCCGCCGGGCACCGGTGCCGCGGCGTCCGCGGCCGGTATCCCGAGGGCGAGCGCCCCTGCGAGCAGCGGCAGGACCGCGGCGATGCCCATCGATGTGCGCCGTACCGTACGGCTGCTTCCCATGTCGTCCCCTGTGGTGAGGCGTTCGCGGGCCGCGGCAGAGCGCGCGGCGGGTACGGCGCCACTCTTGTCAGGATCAGTTCACGTAGGGGGAAGGGAGTGATCAAAAGAGACCAAAGAGCTTTCAATGAAACGGAATTGCTCGGATCTCATCGGTCGGGAAAGGGGGTGGGTCGAGGTCGGGGTCAGGGGCGGGGGCGAAGCCGGGGTCAGGGGCGGGGGCGAAGTCGGGGACGAGGACGGGTGACTGATGTCGTCCCGCCCCGCCTCCCGAACCCTCCCCGCCCCTTACCCCGCCGCCAGCGCCAGCGTCGGGGACAGTCGGGACGCCCGTACCGCCGGGTAGAGGCCCGCGACCGTGCCGATCGCTAGTGTCGCCGCGAAGCCGCCCGCCGCGGACCAGGGCGGGACGACCCAGGGCAGTCCGCCCGCGGTGGCGTACGCGGCGACGGCCGCGGCGCCGAGGGCGACCCCGGCCAGTCCGCCGAGGCCCGAGAGCATCAGGGACTCGGTGACGAACTGGATCCGGATCTGGCCCCGGGTCGCGCCCAGCGAGCGGCGCAGCCCGATCTCGTGGCGCCGTTCCAGGACCGAGATGATCATGGTGTTGGCGACGCCGACGCCGCCCACCAGCAGCGCGATGCCGCCCAGGCCGAGCAGCAGCGTGGAGAAGGCGCCTTCTGTGGCGGCCTTCGCCTTGAGGGCCGAGGACGGGTCGCTCACCGACACGTTCTGCGGGTTGCCCGGGTCGATCGTCGGGGCGAGCAGTCGCTGGACCTCCCGTACCGAGGCGTCCGTGGACCGCTCGTACACCGTCGTCGGATGTCCGTCGAAGCCGAGCAGCCGCTGGGCGGCGTCCCAGCCGACCAGGGCCGAGCGCTCGATCTCCGGGGCGAGCGGCAGCGGGTCGAGGATGCCGACGACGGTGAAGTACCGGTCGTCGATCCAGACCTGCCGGCCGAGCCGGTCGATGCCGAGGCGTTCGGCGGCGACGTGGCCGAGGACGACGGCCGGGTAGCGCCCGTTCGCGGCGTTGAGCCAGGTCCCGGCGCCCGTCGTGCCGCGCAGCACGTCGAGCAGGCCCTCGGTGGCGGCCTTGACCGCGATGCCTCCGGTCTCCGCCGCCGGGATCTTCTCGGAGCGGCGCACCGAGCGCGTGAGGTCGCCGGTCGCGCCCGCCTTCTCCACGCCCTCGATGCGGGACACGGTGCCCACCGCGTCCTTGGGCAGTTTGACCTCCTGTCCGCTGAACATCCCCTCGCCCGCCTTGGCGACCAGCATGTTCGTGCCGAGCGCGTCGAGCTGGCGCAGGAGCTGGGCCTGGCTGGAGGCCGAGATGCCGACGACCGCGATCATGGTCGCGATGCCGATGGCGATGCCGAGCGCGGACAGCACCACGCGTACGGGGCGGCTGCGCAGCCCTGCCGAGCCGACGTGCAGGACGTCACGCGGTCCGAGCCGGGCCGCCTTGAGGGCCGTACGGCGGGCCGAACGCGGGCCGGCCGGGGGTGTGGGCGGGGGTGGCGTGCGGTTCATCGGGCCATCACCTTTCCGCGCGCGGTGTCCGCGACGACGCGGCCGTCGCGGATCCGTACCTGGCGCGGCAGGCGTGCCGCGATCTCGGTGTCGTGCGTGATGACGGCGATGGTGGCGCCCTCCGCGTTCAGCGTGTGCAGCAGGTCCATCACCGCCTCGCCGGAGGCGGAGTCGAGCGCCCCCGTCGGCTCGTCGGCCAGCAGCAGCGCGGGCTCGCCGACGACGGCCCGGGCGATGGCCACGCGCTGCTTCTGTCCGCCGGACAGCTCGTGCGGGCGGTGCCGGAGCCGGTCGGCGAGGCCCACCCGGGCCAGCGCGTCCGCCGCCATCCGGCGGCGGCGGGCGCGGGGCAGCCCCGAGTAGAGCAGCCCTTCGGCGACGTTCTCCACGGCGGCGACACCGGGCACCAGGTGGAACGCCTGGAAGACGAAGCCGATGTGCCGGGCCCGGAGCGCGGAGAGCCTGCGGTCGGTCAGCGCGGCGACCTCGTGTCCGGCGATCGCCACGGTCCCGGCGGTCGGCCGGTCGAGGGTCCCGACGATGTGCAGGAGCGTCGACTTGCCGGAGCCCGAGGGGCCGACGATGCCGAGCAGTTCCCCCTCGTCCACACCGAGGTCGACGCCGTCGAGGGCGCGCACCCCGCCCGCGTACTCCTTGACCACGTCCTTGAGCTCGACGACGCGGCGGGGGGCGCGGGGGCCGGGACCCACATCGGTCCTCGGCCTTGTCATCCCTTCCGGGTTCATCCGTTCCGGGTTCATCCGTTCCGGGTTCATCCCGTCCGGGCTCGCCCCTTCCGGGTTCGTCCCTTCCGTGCTCGCCCCGTCCGGGCCCGCCCCTTCCGGGTTCATCCCTTCCGTGCTCGCCCCGTCCGGGCCCGCCCCTTCCGGGTTCATCCCTTCCTCGCTCATCCCTTCGGCACCCCGACCTTCATCCCTTCCCTCAGCCCCTCCCCCGTGACCTCCACCCGGCCCTGCCCGAACATGCCGAGCTCGACCCGGACGTCGCGGCTCCGGTCCCCTTCCACGACCTGGACGCCGAAGCCGCCGTCGGGCAGGGCGAGCAGTGCGCTGACGGGGACGGAGAGGACGTTCTGGCGGGTGCGGCCGGTGAGTTCGACCGTGACGGGCGACTGGTCGACGCCCTTGACGGCGGCCGGTTCGTCGAAGGAGACGGTGATCTCGATCTTCGGGGTCTTGTCCTGCGGGTCCTGCCCGGGGGACGCGCTCCTGCCGACGGCGGAGACCTTGCCCGGCTGTTCGGTGCCGTCGGGGAGGAGCAACTTGACGCGGGTGCCGGTCTTCGCCGAGTCGGCCTCGGCGACGGGGATCTCGAAGTGGACGACCCGCTCAGAGCCGGTGACCGTGAGCACCGGGGCCCCGGGGGTGATCCGGTCGCCGGGCGCGAGCCCACCTTCCCCGGAGCCGGAGCCCGAGCCCGAGCCGGAACCCGAACCGGACCCGGAGCCGCCCCCCGCGCCCTTGACCCGTACCGCGCTGCCCGCGAAGGCGATACGGTCCGGGCCCACGGTCCCGGTCTCCTTCAGGCCGTGGGACTTCTGCCAGCGTTTGACGGCGGCGGCGGTCTTGGCGGTGAACTCCTCGTCGACGTCGAAGCCGGTGTAGCCGAGGGCGGCCAGGTTCTCCTCCAGTTGCCGCACGTCCTTGCCCTTGTCGCCGGTCTTGAGCGTCCGGTACATGGGCTCGGCCCCGTACATCAGGCGGACCGCCTCGCCGTCCACCTCGTAGAGCCGTCCGTCGCGCGAGACGACGGACCCGGTCGGCGCGATCCAGGTGAGGACCCCACCCGCATCGCCCGCGCCACCCGAGCCGCCCGCGTTGATCCGCCGCTCGCCGAGGTGGCCGAGGGTGCCGTCCTTCTGGGAGCTGTCGCTGAGATCGCCCCGGGTGACGGGGGCGGTGCCGGGCGGCAGGCCCCGGGAATCGGCGGCGCCGGCCCGCGGGTCGGCGTCGCCGCGGTCCGCGGTGAGGGCGGTGGCGGCGGCTCCCGCTCCGGCGACGGCCACGATCGTCACGAGGGCGACGAGCAGCCGACGCCGACCGAGGGGGCGCTCGCCCTCGTGGGCCTGGGGGCGGACCTCGCTGCGGTCGGTGGCGTCACTGCGGTAGCCGTCGTCGCTGTGGTCGCTGGCATCGCTGTGGCGGCCGGCGTCACTCTGGTCACTGAGGTCGCTCATCGGGCCGTGCCCTCGCACGCCTTGGCGGCCTTCTCGAACTTCTGCTTCTCCGCGCCCTGCGGGACCGGCCTGGCCGCCTGGGCGCCGCCGTCGAACTTCGGGTCCGGCATGTTGAAGCCGTTCTCGCGCATGCAGCGCGCGTAGGCGAGCGCCTTGTCCTTGTCGGCCTGGGTCGGCTCCTTGCCGAATCCGGCGCCGCCCGCCTTGTCCTTGCACGCCTTGAACGCCTTCTCCATCTTCTCCTTCGACATGCCGTCGCCGCCGATGGTGAGGCCGACGCCGTTCTCGCCCGGCTTGGGCTCGGGCACGTCGAGGCCCTGTTCGCGAAGACACTTCCGGTGCTCGAACGCCCGGTCGGCCTTCTTGCCCTCGTCGGTGACCGCGCCGCCGCCGCTGTCGTTCTTTCCGCTCGGAGCGGAACCCGAGCAGGCGGCGGTGAGCAGGGCGAAGGCGGCGGCCAGGGAACCGGCGACGGCCACCCGGGTCATACGCCGCGTCGTGCCCGTCGTGCTCGACGTGCCCGTCGCGTTCTTCGCCATCGCCGTGCTCTTCGTCATGGTCGTGCTCTTCGTCATGGTCGTCATGCCGGGGAGACTGCCGCGCGGGGGTGTTTCGCTTCTCTCAGCGGTTTCGTTTACACCGGCGAAAGGTCGCCGTCGGATACACAGGGGTCATGCGTGTACTGCTGGTGGAGGACGAGGCATTCCTCGCCGAGATGATCGCCGAAGGGCTGCGCCGTGACGCGCTCGCCGTGGACGTCGCGGCCGACGGCCTCGAAGCGCTGCGGAAGCTCCAGCTCGGGGAGTACGACGTCCTGGTCCTGGACCGGGACCTGCCGGGGCTGCACGGGGACGACGTGTGCCGTCGCGTGGTCGAGCAGCGCCTGATGACCCGGGTGCTGATGCTCACCGCGTCCGGAACGGTACGGGACCGGGTCGAGGGCCTGGGGCTCGGCGCCGACGACTACCTGACCAAGCCGTTCGCGTACGACGAGCTGCTGGCCCGCGTCCTGGCCCTGGGCCGGCGCGCCCGGCCCGCGCTGCCGCCGGTCCTCGAACGACGCGGGATCGTCCTCGACACCGCCCGCCGGCAGGCCAGCCGGGACGGCCGGCACCTGCACCTGTCGCGCAAGGAGTTCGGCGTGCTGGAGTCGCTGCTGCGGGCGGAGGGCGCGGTGGTGAGCGGCGAGGACCTGATCGAGCAGGTCTGGGAGGAGCACACGAGCTACCGCACGAACGCCGTGCGGGTGACGCTGAGCAAGCTGCGGGCCAAGCTGGGCGAGCCGCCGGTGGTGGAGACGGTGCCCGGCGCCGGTTACCGGATCGCCTCATGAGGCGCCCGCTGTCGAGGCGTATTCCGCTCGGAGGGGAACGAACCCGGCTCACCGCCCTGTACGCGGGGCTGCTCGTCCTCGCGGGCGCGGTGCTGACCGGGGTGGTGTACGTGCTCGTACAGGAGGGCCTGTACTCGTCGATCAGCATGGCCGTCACCACCGCCGTACCGGCCCAGCGGCTGGAACACCTGCCGGACTCGTGGCAGAGCGCGCTGCCCGTCACCCCGCCGCCGAGCGCGGCCCTGGCGAGCCCGCTGCCGTTGCCGAGCTCGGGCCCGGTCCCGGGGCAGAGCCTGGCGATCACCCGGACGGTGAGCGACGCGGCCGAGTCCGCGGCCCTGGACCGGCTGCTCACGGTCTCGGTGTCGGTCCTGGCCTGTTACGCGATCCTGTCGGTGGCGGTGGCCTGGTGGGCGGCCGGGCGGGTGCTGCGGCCGATCGCCGTCATCACGGACACGGCCCGCCGCCTCTCGGGCGCCAACCTCCACGAGCGGATCGCGCTCGACGCGCCGCCCGGGGAGCTGAAGCGGCTGGCCGACACCTTCGACGGGATGCTGGGGCGGATGGAGCAGCTGGTGTCGGCGCAGCAACGGTTCGCGGCGAACGCGGCCCACGAGCTGCGCACCCCGCTCGCCGTGCAGCGCGCGGCGGCGGAGATCGGTCTCGCCGGGGAGCCGTCGCCGGAGCGGGTGGCGCGGATCCGCGCCAAGCTCGTCGAGGTCGCCGACGACAGCGAGCGGATCATCGAGGGCCTGCTGCTGCTCGCCGCCTCGGAGGAGGGGCTGCGGGAGCGGCGGCGGGTCGCGGTGGACGAGGTCGCGCGGGAGACGGCCGCGGCCCTGGCGGGCGAGGCGGCCGAGCGGGGCGTGGAGCTCGTCGTACGGCCCGGTCCGCTGACCGTGGAGGGCGATCCGGTCCTGCTGGAGCGCCTGCTGCACAACCTGGTCGCGAACGGCATCCGGCACAACGTCCCCGAGGCCGGGCGGGTGGAGGTCCGCACGGGTCCGGACGGCGTCACGGTCACGAACACGGGCCCCGTCGTCCCCCCGGAAACGGTCCCCCTCCTCTTCGAACCCTTCCGCCGCTCGACGGCCCGCACCCACGCACCGGGCGAGGGCGCCGGCCTCGGCCTGTCCATCGTCGACGCGATCGCCCGCGCCCACGGCGCGAAGGCGACGGTGACGGCGAACCCCCGAGGGGGCGGCCTGACGGTCCGCGTACGGTTCCCCGGCCTAGGGTGACGACGCGCCGGGCGACGGAGGCATGGGAAAGGGGTGGAAGACCCCCGTCAGCCGCTTCTCCACCCGGACCTCCACCCGTGGGTGCAGGTGTCCTGGGGGCGTTTTCCCGATGCTGAAGCCATGACTCTCACCGACTGGCTCGTAGACATCGCACTCATCCTCGTCGTCTTCCGGCAGCTGCGGGAAGGACGGCTGGGGCCCAAGTCCTATCTGATCCCGCTCGGGATCGTGTCGTTCTTCGCCTTCCAGTACCTGGACGGCATCCCCACCGGCGGCAACGACCTGGTGCTCATCGGCACCACCGTCGCCATCGGCACGGCCCTCGGCGTGGCCGGCGGCGTGTACACGCGGATCCGGGCGCTCGACGGCGAGCTGCTGATCAAGGCCGGGGCCGTCTCGGCGATCCTGTGGGTGCTCGGCATGGGCGCTCGGCTGGCGTTCCAGCTGTGGGTCGACCACGGCGGCGCGGCGGACGTCGGACGGTTCAGCGTCGAGCACCAGATCACCGGCGCCCAGGTCTGGGTGACCGCGCTGCTCCTGATGGCGGTCGCCGAGGTCGTCTCGCGGCTCGGCACGATCTACCTGCGGAGCCGTACGGTGACCAGGACGACGCGGCCCGTGGCGGCGAGCCCGTCCCTCACCGGCCGGCTGCGCTGATCATGACGTATCGTCGCCGCATGTCACCGAGCGACGCGAGCTCTCCCGGCCGCGGCCGGGAGCCCGGAACCGGGCTCCCGGACCGCGGCCGGTTCTCCGCGTGGGGGTGGGCGACGGTCCTGTTCGTCGCCCAGGCCCTCAGCCTGCGGCCCATGGGCCTGAGCGGGCGCGGGCTGGCGGTCACGCTGCTGTTCGGCGTCAACTTCGGCTTCTTCGCCCTGCGGCTCGTCCCCGGCCGGCCGCTCCCCGAGCGCGTGCTCCTGCCCGCGATGACGGCGGCCGTCCTCGCGGCGGCGGCCCTCGCGGCCGTCGCGGACACCGGGACCTCGGTGATCTTCGCGTACTTCCTCGCCGCCTACCTCGGCCACCGCCTGAGCGCCCGGCCTGCCACCGTCCTCGCCGTGCTGCTGAGCCTGCTGTGCGGCGCGGCGCTGGCCTTCCGGGCCGATCCCGGCGACCGGGCGCTGCTGCTCATGACGGGGCTGTCGACCGGCGCGCTGGTGCTGGCCGGGATGTCGGCGCGGAGCCGGGCCCAGGCCGTGGAGGCCGCGATCGAGGCCGCCGCCTCGGCGGAGCGGGCGGCCCGCGCGGAGGCCCGGACCCTGGTGCTGACGGAGCGCGCCAAGGTCGCCCGGGACGTCCACGACGTCCTCGCGCACTCGCTGGCCGGGATCAACATGCAGCTGGAGCTCGCGGACGCGCTGCTGGAGGTCGGCGAGGCGGAGAAGGCGCGGGAGGCGACCGGCCGGGCGCAGAGCCTGGTCCGGGAGAGCCTGAAGCAGGCCCAGTGGACGGTCCGCGCGCTGCGCGAGGAGGCCCTGCCCCTGTTGGAGAGCCTCGCCGCCATGCTCGAATCGTCCGGTCACCACGACGCCCTCACGGTGACCGGTACCGTGCGCGAGCTGCCCACGCGGACCGCGCACGACCTCCTGCGGATCGCGCAGGAGGCGCTGACCAACGCGACGCGCCACGCGCCCGGGGGCGTGGTGCGGGTGACCATGGCGTACGAGGAGAAGGCGACCGTCTTGAGCATCGTGAACGGGCCGGGGACCCTGCCCGTCTCCCCGGGTACGGGGAGCGGGATGGGGCTGATCGGGATCCGCGAGCGTGTGGCCCTGCTGAACGGGACGGTCACCGCCGGTCCCGTCACGGGCGGGCCCGAGACAGCCGGGCCCGAGCGCGGCGGCTGGAAGGTCGAAGTGGTGATTCCGGCATGAGCGAGACCTCGGAGCCCGCCCTCCCGCCGCCCTCCTCCGGCCCCTCCAGCCCCTCCAGCCCTTCCCGCCCCTCCGGCCCCATCAGGGTCGTCATCGCCGACGACCAGGCCGCCGTGCGCGAGCCGCTCGCCATGGTGCTCGCGCTCGCCGGGGACATCGGCGTGGTCGCGACCGCCGCGAACGGGCGCGAGGTGCTGGACGCCGTCGCCGCCGAACCCGTCGACGTCGTGCTTATGGACCTGCGGATGCCCGTGATGGACGGCACCGAGGCGACCCGGCTGCTGAGCGAGGCCCATCCGGAGGTGGCCGTCGTGGTCCTGACGACCTTCGCCGACGACGAGTCGATCATGGCAGCGCTGTCGGCGGGCGCCCGCGGCTATCTGACGAAGAACGCGGGCCGCGAGGACATCGCCCGCGCGATCCGCGCCGCCGCGGCCGGGCAGTCGGTGATGGACCAGGAGGTACGGGACCGGCTGCTGGCCGCCGTGATGGCGACGCCCCGCGCGGAGGCCCGGCCCGGAGCGGACTCCGGGACTGGTTCCGGTGTGGACTCCGAGGCGGGCTCCAAGGCCGCCTCGGCCCCGGGTGACGACCTGCCCGAGGACCTGACCCCTCGGGAGCGCGAAGTGCTGGGTCTGATCGGGCAGGGGCTCCCGAACCGGGCGATCGCCGAGCGGCTGTTCATCAGCGAGGCCACGGTCAAGACGCACATCAACAACCTGTTCGCCAAGGCCCGGATCCGGGACCGCGCCGACGCCGTGCGGCGGGCCATCGCCGCCGGTCTGGCCTGAGCGGGGGCCTCAGCTCGTCCGGGCGGCGCGGCGCAGCCGGGCGCGCGCCGGGTCCTGGGCGGGGCGGTGCGGCGGGGGCGGCTGGTCCTGCGGGGCGCGGCGGACGAAGAGGGTGACGGAGACGCCCTCGGTGAAGCCGTTGCGCCGCATCATCGCGGCGGATGCCTCGTTGCTGCTCTCCACGTCGGTGATGATCCGCGAGGCGCCCGCCGCGAAGAGGGCGTCGCAGCAGTGCTCGACGAGCGCGCTGGCGACGCCGCGGCCTCGGGCCCGCTCCTCCAGGGCGATCCATTCGAGGTAGCCCCAGTCCTCGCGTTCGTCGTACGAGAGGGAGCCGAGGACGAAGCCGAGCAGGCCCTCCTCGTCCCGGGCGACCCAGCAGGCGTCGGGCTGGGCGTCCCAGTGCGCGGCCACGGAGGACAGCGACCAGGAGGTGTAGGGCATCGACTTGACGTCGTAGACCCGGTGGCCGAGGTCGAGCACGGCGTGCAGGTGGACGAGCTCCAACGGGACGATCTCGACTGCGCTTTCGTTCATATCGGCGATCATGCCAGGGATCACCCGGATCATCCCGGCATGGAGGTATGGCGGCATCTCACACTGTCCGGGCGAAATGCCCGACTCCCTGGATCAAGATCGCCCTGTGGTAATTTGCCCGAGCCAGTCGCACCCCTGTACGTATCCGGCAGCCGGCCGATACGCATGGGGGCAGGGAATCCGGTGGGAATCCGGAGCTGACGCGCAGCGGTGAGGGTGACGGGCGGAACATCGGCCACTGGGTCCCGAGGGGCCCGGGAAGGCGTTCCGTCCGGGTGACCCCGAGTCCGAAGACCTGCTGGCGGCCCCGGCGGCGGCGTACGGCCGCGTCCGGGGAGCTCCGTACGACAGGCTCCGCGCCCGAGCCGTGACGCCAGAGGACCCCCACGTGCCCCTGCCCCGCCTTCTCCGCGTTTCCCGCGCGCCGCGCGTTCCCCGTGTTTCCCGCGTGCCCCGCGCGCCCCACATCCCCCGTTCCGCCGCGCTGCTCGCCGTCGGCGCCTTCACCGGCGCCGCACTCGTCACCGGCTGCGGCCCCGGCGCTCCGGCCGCCGCGCCCGGCGCGAAGGCCACGGACGCGGCGCGCGCCGTCGTGCTCGACAACTGCGGCCTGCGCGTCGAGGTCGAGCGCCCGCCCCGCCGTGCCGTCGCCCTGGACCAGGGTTCGGCCGAGATCCTGCTCTCGCTCGGTCTCGCCGACCGCATGGTGGGCACCGCCACGTGGACGGACCCGGTCCTGAAGGGGCTGGAGGACGAGAACGCGAAGGTGCCACGGCTGGCGGACCGCTACCCGTCGTTCGAGAAGGTCCTGGCCGCCGAGCCCGACTTCGTCAGCGCCTCCTTCCTCTACACCCTCGGCAAGGGCGGGGTGGCGCCCCGGGAGCGCTTCGCCGGGCTCGGCGTGCCGACGTACCTCTCCCCCACCGACTGCGTGGACAAGGACAACAGCGGCGACGGCGACGGGATACGCACCCGGCCGCTGACCATGGACACGGTGTACGGCGAGATCCGCGACCTGGCCCGGGTGTTCGGGGTCCCGGAGCGCGGCGAGAAGCTGGTGGGCGAGCTCCGCACCCGGGTCGCGAAGGCCACCGCCGGGCCGGGCTTCGGGGACGCCTCGGTGCTGTACTGGTTCTCCGACGCGCGGGGCCCGTACATGGCCGGGTGCTGCGGCGCGCCCGGCGTCGTCAGCGGGACGCTCGGCGTGCGGAACGTCTTCGACGACACCAAGGAGGAGTGGCCGCAGATCAACTGGGAGACCGTCGCCGAACGCGACCCCGACGTGCTGGTGATCGCCGACCTGACCCGCAGGGCGCAGTCGGCCGAGAGCGCCGCGAAGAAGATCGAGTTCCTGGAGTCCCACCCGGTCACGCGGAACATGACGGCGGTGCGGAAGAAGCGGTACGTGGTCCTCAGCGGGCAGGCGATGAACCCGACCATCCGCACCGTCGAGGGCATCGAGAAGCTGGCCGCCGCCCTGCGCGCGTACGGGCTCGCCAAGTGAACCGGCCGGTTGCGTCACCCCTGTTGGTGCCCGCGGCCACGGCGGCCGGCGGCGTGCTGCTGCTCGTGTCCCTCGCGCTCGCCGTGACGATCGGCCCGGCCGACATACGGGTCTCGGACACCTGGTCCGTGCTCGTCTCGCACCTCGGCGGCGCCCCCAGCGGCGTCAGCGCGATCCGGGACGGCATCGTCTGGGAGCTGCGGCTGCCCCGTACCCTCCTGGCGGCCGTGTGCGGGGCGGGGCTCGCCGTCTGCGGCGCGGTGCTGCAGTCGCTGCTGCGCAATCCGCTGGCCGATCCGTTCGTGTTGGGCGTCTCCTCCGGCGCGTCGGCGGGCGCGGTCGCGGTCGTCGTCCTCGGGGTGGGCGGCGGGCTGCTGTCCGTCGCCGGGGGCGCGTTCCTGGGCGCGCTCTGCTCCTTCGCGCTGGTCCTGGTGCTGAGCCACACGCTGGGCGGTTCGACGGACCGGGTGGTCCTGTCGGGGGTCGCCGCGATGCAGCTGTTCTCGGCGCTGACCTCGTTCGTCGTGATGACCGCCGCCGACGCGGAGACGACCCGGGGCGTGCTGTTCTGGCTGCTGGGCTCGCTCTCCGGCGCGGGCTGGGCGGACGTGGGGGTGTGCGCGGCGGTCCTGGCCGTGGTGCTCGTGGTGTGCGGCGGGTACGCGCGGACGCTGGACGCCTTCGCGTTCGGCGAGGAGGCGGCGGCGACCCTCGGCGTCTCCGTGGCGCGGACGCGCCTGGTGCTGCTCTCGGCGACCGCGCTGCTGACCGCCGTCCTGGTCTCCTCAGCGGGCGCCATCGGCTTCGTCGGCCTGGTCCTGCCGCATGCCGTGCGCGCCCTGGCCGGCCCGGGGCACGCCCGGCTGCTGCCGCTGAGCGCGCTGGCCGGGGCGGTGTTCCTGGTGTGGGCCGACACGCTGGCCCGCACGGTCCTCGACCCGCAGGAGGTGCCGGTCGGCGTGGTCACCTCGCTCATCGGCGTCCCCGCCTTCGTCCTCGTCCTCTACCGCACCAGGAGCGCGCGATGACCGGCGGCCCGGCCCGGGGCACGGGCCTGCGGGCCGAGGGGGTCTCGCGCACGGCGGGCGGCGCCCTGGTGCTCGACGGCGTGACGCTCGCGCCGCGGCCCGGCGTCCTCACGGGGCTGATCGGGCCGAACGGCTCGGGGAAGTCGACCCTGTTGCGGGTCCTGGCCGGGGTGCTCGGGCCGGAGGCCGGGGTGGTGACCCTGGACGGCGAGCCGCTGGCCGCGGTGCCCCGCCGGGCGCTGGCCCGCCGGGTCGCCGTCGTCGAGCAGCACGCCGCCACGCAGGTGGACCTGACGGTGGCCGACGCCGTACGCCTGGGCCGCGTCCCGCACCGCAGGGCCTGGGCCCTGTCGACGGCGGCGGACGAGGCGGCCGTCCGCTCCGCGCTCGCCCGCACCGGGCTGGCCGACCGGGCCCACCGGGCCTGGCGCACGCTGTCCGGCGGCGAGCGGCAGCGCGTGCAGATCGCCCGCGCGCTGGCCCAGGAGCCGCGCGAGCTGCTGCTGGACGAGCCGACGAACCACCTCGACATCCAGCACCAGCTCGACCTCCTGGCGCTCGTCGCGGACCTGCGGCTCACCTGCGTGATGGCCCTGCACGACCTGAACCTCGCGGCGATGTACTGCGACCACCTGGTGGTGCTGCGCGAGGGGCGGGTGGTGGTCGCGGGACCGGCGGCGGAGGTGCTGACCGAGGGCCTGATCGCGGAGGTCTACGGCGTCCGCGCCGCCGTCACCCGGCCGGGCCCGGAGGGCCGCCCGTACATCCGCTTCCTCGGCACGAGGGGCGGACGCGGCTGACGGCAGACGGCAGACGGCAGACGGCGCATGCGGCGCGTGCAGCACATGCGGCACATGCGACGCGCGACCGCACCGCACCGCCGAAAGGGGGCCGCCCCGACGCGCACGGCGTCGGGGCGGCCCCCTCGCTCCTGTCCCGCTCCCCCGTCAGGCGCGGCGGAAGCGCAGCGTGCGCAGCTCGAACGGGCGGAGCACCACGGGCAGTTCGCCGGCCTCCGGGCGCGGGACCGCGCCCTCCAGCGGGCGTTCGAGCAGGTCGGTCTCGACGACGTCCGCCGCCTCGAAGCCGGCCGTCAGCGTCGTGGCCGCCCGGCCGCCGCGCGCCTCGTGGAAGCGCACCACGACGTCGCCGCTGCCGTCGTCGGCCAGCTTGACCGCCGTCACGACGACCGCGTCGTCGGCCACGGTGACCAGCGGGGCGACCTCTCCGGCGCCGGTGAGGCCGCGCGCCGGGAGGTTGATGCGGTAGCCCTCGCGCACCGCGTCCTCGATCGTGGCGCCCGGCACCAGCGCGTGCCGGAAGCGGTGGACGCCCTGGTCGGTCTCCGGGTCGGGGAAGCGGGGCGCCCGCAGCAGCGAGGCGCGCAGGGTCGTGGTCGTACCGCCGTCGCCGCCGTCGGACGCCGCGCGGACCTGGCGGGTCACGTCGTGGCCGTACGTGGAGTCGGTGACGAGGGCGACGCCCCAGCCGGGCTCCTCCATGTGCACGAAGCGGTGGTTGCACGCCTCGAACTTGGCGGCCTCCCACGAGGTGTTGGTGTGGGTGGCGCGGTAGAAGTGCCCGAACTGGGTCTCCGAGGCGTACCGCTCAGCGTGCACGTCCAGCGGGAAGGCCAGCTTGAGGAACTTCTCCGTCTCGTGCCAGTCCACCTCGGTGAAGATGTCGAGCCGCCGGGCACCGGGGCGCAGCGACAGGACCTGCACGACGGTCGAGGCGCCGAAGGAGCGGGAGATCCGCAGCGCGGCGGTGCCGTCCTTGCCGACCTCGGTGTCCGGGCCGACCTCGTCGGCGTCGGTGAGGTCGGTGACGGTGTTGCGGTAGAAGGCGTCGACATCCCAGGCGTCCCACATGTTGGGGAAGTCGGGGTGGATCTGGAGGAGGTTGGCGGCGGCGCCGGGCGGCACGGTCTCGCGGCCGGCCGCCAGGTCGTACGCGGAGACGACGAGGCCGCGGGGGTCGACGGTGATGCGCAGCAGCCCGTTGTCGAGGATGTACGTGCCGTCGCCGGACTCGGTGAGGCGGGCCTCGTCGGCGGGGGCGGCGGGGACCGCCGCGCCGCCGGCGGGGACGCCGTCCCAGGCGTGCGGGTTCGCGTTGAAGAGCAGCGGGGTGCCGCCCTCGCCCGCGAGCGCCCGCTGGGCCGTCTCGATCAGGGCGGTGAGCTCGCCGGCGATCCGCCGGTAGGTAGCCTCGGCCTCGCGGTGCACCCAGGCGATGGAGGAGCCGGGCAGGATGTCGTGGAACTGGTGCAGCAGCACCGTCTTCCAGATCCGGTCCAGTTCCTCGTACGGGTAAGGGGCCCCGGCCCGGACGGCGGCCGTGGCGGCCCACAGCTCGGCCTCGCGCAGCAGGTGCTCGCTGCGCCGGTTGCCCTGCTTGGTGCCGGCCTGGCTGGTGAGGGTCGCGCGGTGCAGCTCCAGGTAGAGCTCGCCGACCCACACCGGCGGTTCCGGGTACTCGGCCTCGGCCTTCTCGAAGAACTCGGCGGGCGTCTCCCAGGCGACCCGGGGCGAGCCCTCCAGGTCGCGCAGGCGGGCGGCCTTGGCGACCATCTCTCGGGTGGTGCCGCCGCCGCCGTCGCCCCAGCCGGTCGGGGCGAGGGAGTGCCGGGCGACGCCCTTGTCCTTGAAGTTCTTGGCCGCGTGCGCGATCTCGCTGCCCTTCATCGCGCAGTTGTACGTGTCGACGGGCGGGAAGTGGGTGAAGATCCGGGTGCCGTCGATGCCCTCCCAGTTGAAGGTGTGGTGCGGGAACTTGTTCACCTGCGACCACGAGATCTTCTGGGTCAGCAGCCACTTGGCGCCCGCGGCCTTGATGATCTGCGGGAGACCGGCGGCGAAGCCGAAGGTGTCCGGCAGCCACGCCTCGTCGTTCTCGACGCCGAACTCGTCCATGAAGAAGCGCTTGCCGTGGACGAACTGACGGGCCATCGCCTCGGAGCCGGGCATGTTGGTGTCGGCCTCGACCCACATGCCGCCGGTGGGCACGAAGCGGCCCTCCTCGACGGCGGCGACGACCTTCACCCAGACCTCGGGCCGGTGCTCCTTGATCCACGCCCACTGCTGCGCCTGCGACATGGCGAAGACGAAGTCCGGCTGCTCCTCCAGGAGCGCCGTCATGTTGGAGGTGGTACGGGCGACCTTGCGGACGGTCTCGCGCAGCGGCCAGAGCCACGCGGAGTCGATGTGCGCGTGGCCGACGGCCGAGACGCGGTGGGCGGAGGGCTCCGCCGGGGAGGCCAGCACCGCTTCGAGGCGCTCGCGGGCCGCGCCCGCCGTGCCGCCCACGTCCTGGAGGTCGACGGCGTCCAGGGCCCGGTCGACCGCCCGGACGATCTCGTAGCGGCGGGTGGAGTCCACGGGGAGCTCGGCCATCAGCTCGCCGAGCACCTCCAGGTCCATGACGAGCTGCCAGACGGTCTCGTCGAAGACGGCGAGGTCCATGCGGGCGATCCGGTACAGCGGGTCGGTGTGGGAGGTCTCGATGTCACCGAGCTGCGTGGGCAGAAAGGGGTGGTAGTCGAGCAGGACGGGGTTGGACGCGGCCTCGACGCGGTACTCGACGCGCTCGCCGCCGGCTGCGGGGGCGGCGACGCGGACCCACTGGTTGCGGGGGTTGAGGCCCTTCACGGGGGTGCCGTCGGGGTTGTAGACGAGGCCCTCGCACTGGAAGCCGGTCATGTTCTCGTCGAAGCCGATGTCCATGATCGCCTCGACGGTCCGGCCGGCCCACTCGGCGGGGACGGTGCCGGTGACGGTGAACCAGCTGGTGCCCCACGGCTTGCCCCACGGGTCGCCCGCCGCGATGGGCCGCGGCTCGGCGGCGAGGCCCTCGGCGACGGGGACGGGCTCGCCGGGAGCCTCCCAGACGCCTATCTCCATGGGCACCGATACGGGGTGGACGGCGGGCCGGATGCGCTCGTCCAGGACGCGCTTGAGGCGGGCCTCGACGAGTCCGCGGTCGTCGTGCATGAGGGTCTCCTTCAAAACGGGTGGTGCGGGAGGGGCGGTGGGTGCGAGGGAGGTACGGGTGCGGGGTGGGGGCGGTGGGCCGCCGGGCGGTGTCCGGGGCCCGCCCGTCAGTGGACCTGCTCGACGCCGACCACCTCCGTGATGCCCCGGGCGGCCAGGTGGGCGGGGTCGTCCGCGAGCGGGGCGAGGACGGCCGTGGGGCGGACGCCGTCGGCGACGAGCCGGAAGTACGCCTCGTAGAAGGCGCCGCCGGGGGCGCAGACGGACCGGGCGGGCATGTTCGGCCCCTCCCCGGCGTCCACGACGAGGGCGGTGGTGCGGGGCGCGGGGGCGGGCAGGCCCTCGCCCGCCGCGTACCGGCGGGCCCAGCGCTCCAGGACGCGCGCGGTGTCCTTGGGCTCCCGGTCGTTGGTGAGCAGCCCCAGCCCGTACTCCAGCTCGGGGAAGTCGGCGAGCTCGCGGGAGACGTCGTGGGAGCACCACCAGGTGACGCCCCACAGGTCGGGGCAGTCCAGCGCGTTGCGCAGGGTGGCCTCGGTGAAGTCGGCGGCGTGTTCGGCGGGTACGAGGGGGGCGGGGGCGCCGACCTCCTGGAGCCAGACCGGGCGGCGCGGGTCGCGGGCCCATGCCTTGGAGAGTTCGACTAGGTAGGCGGCGTGGTGCTCGGTGGGGGCCGAGACGCGGCCGTGGAGCTGGGCGGTGCCGTTGAAGACCCAGGAGTGGACGGCGGTCATGGCGCCGTGCCGGGCGGCGTGCTCGGGGGTGAACGGCATGTCGTCCTGGTACCAGGTGGCGTCGTACTCGGCGTGCAGGTGGGTGCGGCCGGGGGCGCCCTCCTCGCAGGCGGCGAGCATCCGGGTGAGCCAGGTGTCGATCTGCTCGGGGGTGGCGCGGTCCGGGTCGGGGTGGGGGTCGGCGGAGAACTGGTTGATCTCGTTGCCGACGGTCATCCCGAGGAAGTGCGGCCGGCCGGCCAGCTCCCGGGCGAGGGTGCGCAGGTAGTCGGCCTGGCCGTCGACGACGTCCGGGTCGGTGAAGAGGTTGCGGCGGTGCCAGGTCCGGGTCCAGGCGGGCAGGAAGTCGAAGCTGGACAGGTGGCCCTGGAGGCCGTCCACGTTGACGTCGAGCCCGAGTTCGCCGGCCGTGTCGACGAGGTCGAGGAGCTGGTCGACGGCGCTGGGGCGGATCAGGGAGCGGTTGGGCTGGAAGTACGGCCAGAGCGGGAAGACCCGGATGTGGTCGAGGCCGAGGGCGGCGATGGACTCCAGGTCGGCGCGGACGGCGCCGGGGTCGTAGTCGAGCCAGTGGTGGAACCAGCCCTGGCTGGGGGTGTAGTTGACGCCGAAGCGGGGGGTGGTCATGGGGGGTCTCCCGGAGGGGGATGCGGAGGCCGGCGGGCGGGGACGGGCGGCTCAGCCCTTGACGGCGCCTTCGCCGACGCCCTTGAAGAAGAAGCGCTGGAGGCAGGCGAACATCACGATCAGCGGCGCGACGGCGATGATGGTGCCGGCGGCGATGACCCTCTGGTTGTTGGCGAAGGTGCCGTTGAGGAAGTTGAGTCCGACGGTGAGCGTGAAGTTGTCGGAGTCGGAGAGGACGATCAGCGGCCAGAGGAAGTCGTCCCAGGCGCCCATGAAGGCGAAGATCGCGACGACGGCGAGGGTGCCCTTGACGGCGGGGAGGGCGACCTTGACGAAGCGCTGCCAGACGTTGGCGCCGTCGACGACGGCGGCTTCCTCGACCTCGAAGGGGATGTTGCTGAAGGCGTTGCGCATCAGCAGCACGTTCATGGCGCCGATGCAGCCGGGCAGCACCACGGCGACGAGGGTGTCGTTGATGTCGAGGCTGCGCATGGTCGCGAACTGGGCGATCATGATCGCTTCCATCGGGACCAGCAGCGCCAGGACGAAGACGAGCGAGGCGGCGGCGCGTCCCTTGAAGCGGAGCCGGGCGAGCGCGTAACCGGCCATGGCGGCGCCGATCACGTTGGTGAGGACGTTGGTGACGGCGACCTTGAGGGAGTTCAGGATGTAGTCCCACACCGGGATGATGTCGGCGACGCCCTTGTAGTTGTCCCAGGTCGGGTGCTCGGGCAGCAGCTGGGGCGGCGAGGTGAAGATGTCCTCGGTGGCGCCCTTGAGCGAGGTGGAGAGCTGCCACAGGAACGGGCCGATCATGATCAGCAGTACGAGGAGGAGCGCGGCGTACCGGACCACGAGGAGCCAGCGGGGGGTGCGGCGCCCCTTGCGGCGGCGCCGGGGCTTGGGCGCCGGGGCGGAGCGGGTGGCCCTGGCGGGCCCGGGGGCCGGGGACGGTGCCGGGGCCGGGATGTCGCTGGTGGTGGTCATCAGTCCTTGTCCTTCCGGTCGGCCCGCAGCACGAAGAGCATGAGGATCAGCGTCAGGACGAACAGGGTGATCGAGATCGCCGACGCGTAGCCGGTGCGGCCCTGGAGTCCGGTGCCGACGCGCTGGATCAGCATCACGAGCGTGGTGTCCTGGCCGCCGGGGCCGCCGGTCGGTCCGGCGATCATGAAGACCTCGGAGAAGACCTTGAAGGCGGAGACGGCGGAGAGGGCGCCCACGAGGACCATGGTCGAGCGGACGGCGGGCACGGTGATGGACCAGAAGCGGCGGATCGCGCCGGCTCCGTCGACCTCGGCGGCCTCGTGGAGCTCCCGGGGCACGTTGGCCAGCGCCGCCAGGTAGATGATCATGTAGTAGCCGAGGCCCTTCCAGACCGTCAGCAGCATCGAGCACAGCAGCAGCAGCCACTGGTTGGAGAGGAACGGCACGGGGTCGACGCCGAGCATCTCCAGGACCCCGTTGATGAGGCCGCGGTCGTCCAGCATCCACACCCACATCAGGGCGACGACCACCACGGAGGCCACGACGGGCGTGTAGTAGGCCGAGCGGAAGAACGCGATGCCGGGGATCTGCTTCTGCACGAGCAGCGCCAGCAGCAGCGGCAGCAGGACCAGCAGGGGGACCACGACGACGACGTACAGGGCGCTGTTGCGGAGCGCGATCCAGAACTGCTCGTCGCTGAAGAGGGCGGTGAAGTTGTCGAAGCCGACGAACTGGCCCTCGGTGAGGGTGCGGGCGTCGGTGAGGGACTTCCACACCGTCGAGAAGAAGGGGTAGAGGTTGAACGCCAGGGTGATCAGCAGCCCGGGCGCCAGGAACAGCCAGGGGCTGAGGGGCCACGAACCCGGCCAGGGACAGCACCGATTCGAGGACCGTCCAGGACTTGAGGGTGTCCCGCTCCGAGATGCCGAAGTACTGGGCCCCCGCCGCCGCCTCCCCGGGATCCGTACTTCCGGCAGTGGGGCGTGGACACGGC